>NZ_JAQFWP010000001.1 GCF_027706745.1 Nocardiopsis suaedae
CATGTCTCTCATCCTTCCCAGGGGTGAGAGCCTCCATCACACCCGGAACGAAACAAACCACCCCGCTCTCGCCGTCGCCGCCCGTGACGGTGACCACGCACCCACCGTGCAGCCGACAGCACTACCGCAAGGGCCGCCCGCCTCGCCTCGTGGCCCCCGACTGCCCCGGGTGACGGCGGGTCTCGGGGACCGGCGGGTTTCAGGGACCGGTCAGGGTCTTATGCTGTATGTGACAGGAGTCAACCGACCCGCCCGTGTCGGTCACCTGTCGTGATCCCGCGACCCGGGGCTCTCCACAATCCCTCGAACCTTGGAAGCCATGTCATCCCGACGTACCGTCTCGCTCGTCACCCTCGGTTGTGCGCGCAACGAGGTCGACTCCGAAGAAATCGCCGGCCGCCTCGCCGACGGGGGCTGGGAGCTCGTCGACGGTGACGGGGCCGACGTCGTCGTGGTGAACACCTGCGGCTTCATCGAGGCCGCCAAGCAGGACTCCATCGACGCCCTCCTTGGCGCCGCCGAGGGCGGGGCCAAGGTGGTCGCCGCCGGCTGCATGGCCGAGCGCTACGGCAAGGACCTGGCCGAGGCCATGCCCGAGGCCCAGGTGCTGAGCTTCGACGACTACGGCGAGATCTCCGGCCGCCTGGACGACGTCCTGGAGGGCCGCGCGCTGGTCCCGCACGATCCGCGCGACCGGCGGACGCTGCTGCCCATCAGCCCGGCGGAGCGGCAGGACTCGGACGTGCAGGTGCCGGGGCACGGCGGGTTCGACCCGCTGCCGGAAGGGGTGGCCCCCGCGTCCGGCCCCCGGGTGCCGCGCAAGCGCCTGGCCGGAGGGCCCGTCGCGAACCTGAAGATCGCCTCCGGCTGCGACCGGCGCTGCACCTTCTGCGCCATCCCCGCCTTCCGCGGGGCCTACATCTCCCGGCGCCCCGACGACGTCGTGCGCGAGGCCGAATGGCTCGCCGGGCAGGGCGTCCGCGAGCTCTTCCTGGTCAGCGAGAACTCCACCTCCTACGGCAAGGACCTGGGGGACCTGCGGGCCCTGGAGTCGCTGCTGCCGCGCCTGGCCGGCGTCGAGGGCATCGAGCGGGTCCGGGCCAGCTACCTGCAGCCCGCCGAGGTCCGCCCCGGCCTGGTCGACGTGCTGGCCGGAACGCCCGGAGTGGCCCCCTACTTCGACCTGTCCTTCCAGCACGCGAGCGGTCCGCTGCTGCGGCGGATGCGCCGCTTCGGCGACCGGGAGCGGTTCCTGGAGCTGCTGGAGACCGTCCGCGCCAAGGCCCCCGGGGCCGGAGCCCGCTCCAACTTCATCGTCGGCTTCCCCGGCGAGACCGAGGAGGACTTCGCCGAGCTCACCGCCTTCCTGCAGGAGGCGCGGCTGGACGCGATCGGCGTCTTCGGCTACTCCGACGAGGACGGCACCGAGGCCGCCGACCTGGACGGCAAGGTGCCCGAGGAGGTCGTCGCCGAGCGCGTCGACCGCCTGAACCGGCTGGCCGAGGAGCTCATGGCGCAGCGCTCCGAGGAGCGCGTCGGCGCCCGCGTGGACGTCCTCGTCGAGACCGACCTGGGCGACGGCACCTATGAGGGCCGCTCCGCCCACCAGGCGCCCGAGGTGGACGGGAGCACCCTGGTGCGCGGCACCGGGCTCGCCCCGGGCGACATCGTGCCCGCCACCGTCGTCGAGGCCATGGGCGTGGACCTGGTCGCCGACGCCGCCGACCGTTCGGACGCCCGATGAACGCGCAGGAATCCGTGCCCGCCCCCGCACCGCCGGTCTGGAACATCGCCAACGTGCTCACCATGGTGCGGCTGGTGATGGTCCCGCTGTTCGTGGTGTTCATGTTCCTCCCGGAGACCGGGTGGCGCTACGCCGCGTTCGCGGTGTTCGTGGTGGCCGCCGTCACCGACCGCGTCGACGGCGAGCTGGCCCGGCGCCGCAACCTGGTCACCGACTTCGGCAAGATCGCCGACCCGATCGCCGACAAGGCCCTGACGGGCTCGGCCCTGGTGGTGCTGTCCCTGCTCGGCGACCTGTGGTGGTGGGTGACCATCGCCATCCTGGTGCGCGAGTTCGGCATCACCCTGCTGCGCTTCGCCGTCATCCGGTACGGGGTCATCCCCGCCAGCCGGGGCGGCAAGCTCAAGACGGTGCTCCAGGTCGTCGCCATCGCCGTCTACCTGTTCCCGCTGCCGGACCCGCTGCAGATCGTCGCGCACATCCTCATGGGCGCCGCCCTGGCGGTCACCCTGTGGACCGGCGGCGACTACGTCTTCCAGGCCTACCGGCTGCGCCGCAAGCCGCAGTCGGGGGAGCAGGGCTGACCCCGGGCGACGGGGAGCTGCGCGCGGCCGCCGAGGCCGCGCTCGCCGCCGTGGGCGCCGCCGGGGGGACGCTCGCCACCGCGGAGTCGCTGACGGGCGGCCTCATCGGCGCCTGCGTCACCGCGGTGCCCGGCGCCTCGGCCGTCTACCGGGGCGGGGTCGTCTCCTACGCCACCGGGGCCAAGTCCGGGCTCCTCGGCGTGCCCGCGGACCTGCTGGCGCGGGAGGGGGCCGTGCACCCCGACGTGGCGGCCGCGATGGCCGAGGGGGCGCGCTCCGCCCTGGCGGCCGGATTCGGCCTCGCCGTCACCGGGGTCGCCGGACCCGAGCCGCAGGACGGCAACCCGGTCGGCCGGGTGTACGCGGCGGTGGCCGTCCGCGGGGCCGCGACCAGGGTGGAGTGCTTCGATCTGGACGGCGGCCGGGACGCGGTCCGCAGGGCCACCGCGCTGCTGGCGCTGCGCGCCCTGACCAGGGCCGCCGCGCCGGATCGGCCACAATAGGCGGCCCGCGGCCGTTCAAGACGCTTCTGCCGGGGAACAAACCGACACCAAGATCGTGTTACCCCTCCAGCGAACAAGCTGGCCGCGAGGTGCGACGATCAGGCAGCGGACAGGTACGGTGTTTTCATGATGGTCGCTACCGCTGGGAGGGAGCGCGAATGATGGTCCTGCTTCGTCACCTGCTCGGTGACGTGCTACGGCGGCTTCGGCAGCGACAGGGCCGCACCCTCCGCGAGGTGTCGGCAGAGGCCCGGGTCTCCCTCGGCTATCTCTCCGAGGTCGAACGCGGGCAGAAGGAGGCCTCCTCGGAGCTGCTCTCCTCGATCTGCACGGCCCTCGGCGTCCCCCTGTCCCAAGTGCTGCGGGAGGTCGCCGACCAGCTCGCGCTCGCCGAACTGCAGGAGGCGGCGATGCTCGGCGGATCGGTCCCGGCCGAGCCCGTGCCCTCCGACGACCGCCTCGACATCGACCAGGTTCCCGACCGGGTCCCCGACGTGGTGGACATGGTCGGCGTCTGATCCCGCGCGTCCCCGACGCGACGACGGCGGCGCCCCCGACCCCTCGGGGGCGCCGCCGTCGTGCGCGCTCGGGTCAGCTCATCCAGGCGTCGGGGTCCTCGGCCAGGCGGCGGACGCCGTCGGGCAGCTTGCCGGTGGACAGGTGCTCCAGGTTCACGCTCTCCAGGATCGACCGCTCGCTGGCGCGCAGGGCGATCCACACCATCTGCAGGCTGCGGGCCGCGCCGTCGTAGTCGACGTCCTCAGGGCGCTCCCCGCGCACGTTGGCCAGAGGGCCGTCCACCGCGCGGATGATGTCGGCCAGGGAGATCTCGGCCGCCGGGCGGGCCAGCCAGTACCCGCCGACCGGGCCGCGCTGGCTGCGCACCAGGCCGGCGCGGCGCAACTGGGTGAGGATGTTCTCAAGGAATTTTCCGGGTATGGCCTGGGAACGCGCGAGCTGCTCGGCCGTCACCGGTCCGCCGCTGGCGGCGGAGAGTTCGGCTGCGGCGCGCAACGCGTAGTCGACCCGGGCAGAAAGGCGCATGCTGCGATTATGCCGTGAATCGAAGGGAGTCCGGTTCAAAGGGGCGGCGGTGTGGCGCCGCCGCGGGCGTGGTCGGGGCCATGGGGCGCCTCCAGGGGTCGTCGTCGGGACCGCGCCGACCACGGGCGCGGCAGGGCGCCGGGGCGCGGAGCGGGACGGCCGGACGGGCCTCGCGGGCCGTGCACCGGAACCGGTCCGCATTCCAGCCTAACCGAGCATCGGAGCCGGGGAGGGCCCTCGGCCTGGGCCCTCCCCGGCTCCGATGCTCCGCGGGCGGGCCAGGGGCTGGGGGAGAGGGCTCAGCGCACCGGGGCCGGGACCCCGCCCAGCAGCTCGGCCACGCTCTGGCCGTTGACCCGGGCGGCGCCGTGGCTGCGGACGTGGGTGCGGCACTCGGGGCGCCAGACCGGCAGCCCCATCTCCACGACCACCGCGTCCGGCCGCACACGGCACAGCGCCGACACGAACTCCCGGGTCGCCGGAAAGCGATGGGCGTCGCGCACCACGGCCACCAAGGGGCGCCCTGAGGCCCGGGCCAGCACCCGGGACGGGGCGTCCTCCTCGGCCGTGATCCGCTCGGTGTCCGGGAACCACGGCGCCAGGCCCCAGGGCACCTCGCCCACGGCGATGCCGGCCGGGGCGTCCAGCTCGACCACGACCGGGTCGGCCAGGTCCGCGGGGGAGAGCGGTTCCCCCACCACCTGCACGGCGCGCCGCGCCCCGTCCAGCCCAAGGTCGGAGGGGATCTGCGGGGGCGCCCCCTGCGCCGCGGTCCACCGGCGCACGGCCGCCGTCCGCTCGGCGGCCTCCTCCAGCCGCGCGGCCGGCATCCGCCCCGACCGCACCGCCTCGACGATGGCCGCGCGCACCGCCGCCACCTCGTCGGCGTAGCTGTACCGCCCCAGGCACAGCAGGTCGCACCCGGCCTCAAGGGCGCGCACCGAGGCCTCGGGCATGCCGATCGGCCGGCGCACCCCGTCCATGTCCAGGGCGTCGCTGATCACCATGCCGGTGAAGCCGAGCTCGCCGCGCAGCACCTCCACCAGGGCCCGGCGGCTGAGCGTGGCCGGGCCGTCCACCCCTAGGGCGGGCAGGGTGATGTGGGCGGTGAGCACCGCCAGCACGCCCGCCTCCACGGCCGCGCGGAACGGCCGCAGCTCCCGCTCGCGCAGCAGCTCGGCGGAGGCGTCCACGGACGGCAGGTCCAGGTGCGAGTCCAGCTCGGTGGCGCCGTGGCCGGGGAAGTGCTTGGCCGCGGCGGCCACCCCGGCCGCCTGCAGGCCCCGCACCGCCGCGGCGCCGTGCCGGGCCACCAGGGCGGCGTCGGAGCCGAACGAGCGGGTGCCGATCACCGGGTTGTCGGCGGCGGTGTTGACGTCCACCGAGGGCGCCAGGTCCACGGTCAGGCCCAGGCCGCGCAGCTCGGCGCCGAGGGCGGTGTGCACGTCCTCGGTCAGCGCGGTGTCGTCCACGGCGCCCAGGGCGGCGTTGCCCGGGTAGCCGCTCCCGGCCGCCTGCCCGATGCGGGTGACGTCGCCGCCCTCCTCGTCCAGGGAGATCAGTGGGTCCCCGCCCACATCGGCCAGGGCGCGGGTGAGCCCCTTCAGCGCCTCCGGCCCGTCCGACAGGTCGATGTTGTTGTGGAACAGGCACACCCCGGCGATCCCGTCGGCCAGGCCGTCGAGGAGCCAGCGGGGGGCGGCCGTCGACTCGAAGGGCACCAGCAGGGTGGCGTTGGCGAGGCGGTCCAGGGTCGGATCCGCAGGCATGAGGGCTCCGTTCGTTGCGGGTGCGCCGCACGCGGGCGCGCAGAGTGAGCGGGTGCGGACAGGGGAGGGCGCCCGCGCGGGAGGGGAGCCGCGCGGGCGCGGCCGGACGCGGCGGGGCTCAGCCCTTGACCGCGCCCATGGTCAGGCCGGAGACCATGCGCCGCTGCACGAAGAGGAAGAAGACCATCACCGGGATGGTCAGCAGTGTGGAGGCGGCCATGATGGCGCCCCACTCGGTCCCGGTCCGGCCGAAGTAGTAGGACAGGGTGAGCGGGAGCGTGTAGTAGTCGGTGCTGCGCCCCAGGAAGGTCAGCGCGACGATGAACTCGTTCCAGGCGGTGATGAAGGCGAAGATGCTGGCCGCCACCAGGCCCGGGGCCACCAGCGGCATCAGGATGCGCCAGAAGATCACCGCATTGGAGGCGCCGTCGATGGCGGCGGCCTCCTCCAGCTCCTTGGGGACGGCCGCGACGAACCCGCGCAGCATCATGATGGTGATCGGCAGGGCGACGGCGGTGTAGACGACGAGGATGCCGGTGAGGTTGCCGAGCATGGTGATCCCGGTGCCGTCCTGGATACGCCGGAAGTTGATGAAGATGGAGATGATCATCGCCTCCATCGGCACCATCTGGATCACCATCAGCAGGATGATGAAGGCGGTGCGCAGCCGGAAGCGGAAGCGCGCCACGGCCACCGCGGCCAGCAGCGACAGCAGCGCGGCCACGGCCACCGACCCCAGGGTGACGGTCAGGCTGTTGACCAGGAACTGCCAGAAGCTCACCCCGGGCAGCAGCTCGCCGTTGACCACCCGGTCGAAGTGCTCGGTGGTCAGGGTCCGGGGGAACACCGACTGGTCGCGGGAGAAGATCTCGCCCTGGGAGCGCACCGCGGTGGCGACCATCCAGTACACGGGGAAGACCGAGAAGAGCAGCACGGCCGTTCCGGCCAGGTACAGCCCGGCGCTGCGCAGCCGGGCGGCGGGCGAGCGCCGGCGGCGGGGCGCCCGGTCGGCGCTGCGGGCGCGGGTCGCCCGGTGGGCGCGGGTCGCGGTGGCGGTCATCGGGTCTCCCCCTGGCGGATCATGATGCGCAGGTAGTAGGCGGTGACGGCGAGGATCATCACGGTCATCACCACCGCGATGGCCGAGCCCATGCCGTAGTTCGGCGGGCTGGCGCTGAAGCCCTGCTGGTAGATGTAGTAGCTGAGCAGGTACACGGACTTGTTCTGGAAGCCGTTGGCGAGGATGTAGAGCTGGGTGAACACCCGCAGGTCCCAGATGATCTGCAGGACCATCAGCAGCGCGAACAGCGGCCGCAGCATCGGGAAGGTGACGCTCCAGAAGCTGCGCCAGGGCCCGGCGCCGTCCACCCGGGCGGCCTCGTACAGCTCCGAGGGGATGCTCTTCAGCCCGGCCAGCACCGAGACCGCGATGAACGGGAACGACTGCCAGACGATCACCAGGATCAGCACGCTGAACAGCGGAACCGGTTCGAGGAACCAGTTGTACTCCCGCCAGCCCGAGCCCACCAGCCAGTCGGGCAGCGCGTCCAGGGCGACGTTGACCAGGCCCCGGTCGGGCATGAACAGCCAGCGGAAGATCAGCGAGGCGCTGATGGCGGGGGTGGCCCAGGCGAGCATCATGCCGACCGCCACGACGGCGGAGAACCACTTGGGCAGCTTGTTCAGCAGGATGCCCACCAGGGTGCCCAGCCCCATGGTGACGCCGACCATCAGGACGGTCACCACCACGGTGTTGCGCAGGATGGTCCAGAACTCCGGGTCCGACAGCAGCCGCCCGTAGTACTCCAGCCCCTTGAACTCGGGGGCGGGCGCGTTCGGCAGCAGGTGGCGGGTGGTGAACCCGTGCACCGAGTACCAGACCATCTGCACGATCGGCCAGAGCAGCACGACGGCGAGGATGACCAGGGTCGGGGCGATGAGCAGGTAGGGCGCGCCGATCCTGAGGCGCGGGCCGCGGCGGGGCCCGGCCCCGGGGCGGGGCTCGGGCTCAGGCGCCCGGTCGTCGGGCGGCGCCGTTTTCACGGTCTGGGCCATGGCGGGACTTCTCGATTCGACGGTGGCGTGGGGGGCCGGTGCGGTGGGATCCGGGGCAGTGGGGCGCGGGGCGGCGGGGCGGCCGTGAGGGGCGGCGGCCGCCCCGCCTGTGGGTGGGCCCGTCGGGGCCGGGGTGCTACTCCACTTCCTCGTTGAGGGTCTCGGTCAGGTCCTTGTTGGCCTGTTCCATGACCTCGTCCACGTCGCCGCCCTGGACGATCTCCAGCACCGCCGAGGGCAGGATCGCCTGGTCCTGGTCGGCGGCGTTCCAGCGCGGGGTGGCCGGGAAGAACTCGGTGTGCTCCATCTGCTGGGCGCCCGCGGCCTTGACAGGGTCCTCCTGGTAGGCCGGGTCGTTCAGCAGCTCGGGGTAGGCCGGGAAGTAGCCGGCGGCGTCGGCGTAGCCCTTGCCGCCCTCCTTGTCGCCCATCACCTTGAGCAGCTCGGTGGCGTGCTCGGGGTACTCGGTGGTGGAGAAGACGGTCAGGGCCGAGCCGCCCGCGAAGGCCGGGGCGATGCCCTCGGCGCCGGGCATGGGGGCGGCGGAGATCTCCTCCAGCAGGGCCGGGTCCTCGGCCTGCTCCTCCATCTGGCCCATGGCCCAGCTGCCGTCGATGTACATGCCGAGCTCGCCGTTGGCCATGTCGGCCAGCGGGACCAGCTCGTTCTCACCGACGTAGGACTGCGGCGAGATCTCCTCCTCGGAGGTGAGCCCGGCGTAGAACTCGACGGCCTCCTTGGCCTCGGCGCTGGTGAGCTGCCCCTGCCACTCGCCGCCCTCCTGGGTGGCGATCTCTCCGCCGTTGCTCCAGATGAAGCTGGCGATGCCGTTGGTGAAGTCGGTGGGCGCGGCGAAGCCGGGAACGCCCTGCTCCTCCTCGATGGCGGTGGAGACCTCGACGAGCTCGTCCCAGGTCGCCGGGGGCTCCATGTCCATGTCGCTCAGCCAGTCCGAGCGGTAGTAGAGGGTGCGCACACCGGCGAACCACGGGATGCCGTACTGGGCGCCGTCGTACTGGCCGTACTCCAGGGCGCCCTGGTCCAGGTCGCCGGTGGCCCCCCAGTCGGCGATGTGCTCGTCCAGCGCGAGCAGCGCGCCCTGCTGGGCCCAGTTGGAGGTCTGGTCGTTGCCGACCTCCAGGACGTCCGGGGCGTCGCCTCCGGCCATCGCGTTGGTGATGGACTCCTGGGCGTCCTCCCAGGGGACGAACTCCACCTCGACGGTGGTGTCGGGGTAGGTCTCCTGGTAGCGCTTCTCGATGCCGTCGAAGTACTCGACGAGGGGGTCCTGGGCGGTGCCCATGACCCACACGGTCAGGCTGTCGGGCGCGCCGGCGGGGTCGGCGCCCCCGCCGCCGCCCCCTCCGCCGCAGGCGGCCGCGAGGAGAACAACCGCCGGAACGGCTGCGATCTTCGGGAATCTCACTCGTACTCTCCCTTCACGCGTCGCCACGCGCGCGACGTGCGTCGAAGAAGACGCCCCCGGTCATCTTTGGGTCGGCTACGAACGCTGTGCGGGCTTCGTCCTGAGTGCAAGCTGGTATAGCTCTGGTACGCCGTTCGGTCGCGCCCCGCTCCCGGCCCTCGGCGGTCCCGGGGACGGGGCGTGAACGAGACCTGGTTCACGTTGGCGATAAACTAACAGGAAACTTTCTTAACTAATAGGGATGGGGGTGTCACGGTTATGTCTCGACGCCCGGGGACCCCGCGGCTGCTGCGCCAGCTCAACGACCGTGCCGCGCTGGAGCTCCTCCTGACGTCGGGGCCGCTGACGCGCACCCAGCTCGGGCGGGAGACGGGGCTGTCCAAGGTGACCGCCTCGCAGCTGCTCTCCCGCCTGGAGGAGCGCGGCCTGGTGCGGGTCGCGGGGAGCAAGGCCGGCGGCCGCGGACCCAACGCCGCGCTGTACGAGGCGGTGCCCTCCGCCGCCTACGCGGTGGCGCTGGAGGTGGGGGCCGCCGAGGCCACCGCCGCCGTCGCCGACATCACCGGCACGGTGGTGGAACAGGGAAGCGTCGACCCCTCGACCGCCTCCGACCCCGTGGGGGCGGTGTGCGGCCTGGTGGCCAAGCTCGTGGAGAGCGCGGGCGTGCCGCCCGAGCGGCTCAACGCCTGCGTCATCGGCACCCCGGGCGTGGTCGACCCGCGCACCGGGGCCGTGCGCTTCTCCTTCGACCTGCACGCCTGGCTGGAAGGGGTGTTCGACGCGCTCGGCACCGAGCTGGGGCGGCCGGTGCTGATCGAGAACGACGTCAACCTGGCCGCGATGGCCGAGCACGCCGAGGGGGCGGCCCGCGACGAGCGGGACTTCGCGCTGATGTGGCTGTCCGGCGGCGTTGGCATGGCGATCATGCTGGACGGGCGGATCCGCAGCGGCCGCTCGGGCGGCGCGGGCGAGATCGGCTACCTCCCGGTGCCCGGCGCCCCGCTCCCGCGCGAGGTGGGGCGGCCCGGCGGGTTCGCGTCGCTGCGCCTGCAGGACGGCGGCATCGACCACGGGTTCCAGTCGCTGGTCGGCGGCCGCGAGATCGTGGCGCTGGCGGGTGAGCACGGCATCACCGGCGCGGACTCCGGTGCCGGCGCCGCCGAGGTGATAGCGGCGGCCCGCGCGTCGGCGGCCGAGGAGCCGGAGGGGACCGGCGCGGCCTTCCTGGACGAGCTGGCCGACCGCATCGCCCGGGGCGTGGCGTCGGTGTGCGTGGTGCTGGACCCGGGGCTGGTGGTCCTGGGCGGGGAGGTGGCCCGCGCGGGCGGCGAGGAGCTGGCCCGCCGCGTCGCCGAGTCGGTCCCCGCGATCGGCCCGAACGCGCCGGAGGTGGGCGTCGGCCGGGTGGAGGAGCCCGTGCTGCGCGGGGCGCTGCTGCTGGCCTTGGAGAACGCCCGAGAGGAGCTGTACGCCGCGGTCGCCGAATGAACCCCCGCCCGTCGGCCTCGGGCCGGGCCGATCGGGGGAGGGGGACCACGCGCCGGGGGCGGGGCGACCGGGCCGCCCGGGACGCGCCCTGGCCTCGCGTGTCCACCAGCACCCGGCGGCGCCCCGGTGTCACGGCCCCCGCAACACCATCACCGAGACGATGAAGGACTTCGGCCCACCAGCACCCGGCCGCGCCCCGGTGTCACGGCCCCTGCCCCGGCCGCACTCCCCCATCAGCGATCAGCACGCCGCCGCGGTAACAGCGCCGATCCCCGAGACCGCCACGGGACGCGCGGGCTCGTGCGTGTGATGCTGGTCCGGGCGGTTGCCTGAGCCGTGAACCCCGTGCACGCCATGGAGGCGGGAATCCCTCCGCCTTCCGGCAGGGGAGCCTTCAAACCCAGGTGTAGGAGACGCCGGTCAGCTTCTCCGACCGGGACCACAGGTCGGCGGCCGCCCCGCTGTCGCGGGCGGCGGTGCTCCGGCCGCAGAAGCGCGGGCCGCCGCGAAGGCCGAAGAAGCCCCTCGGCCCGACGTAGGCCCCGCCCCGCACCCCCGGGTCGACGGCCGCCCGCACGCTGGCCAGGGCGCCGCCGAGGTCCGAGTGGCCGATGGTGCCCGCGCCCCGCGCGAGCAGGGCCCCGAGACCGGCCCGTCCCTCCAGCGACGGGCCGACGGCGGCCAGGTCGGTCGCGGCCATGCCCGGGTGGGCCGCCGCCGACAGCAGCGGGGCGCCGGCGTGCTCGGCCCGCCGGTGCAGCTCGGCGCTGAACAGCAGGTTGGCCAGCTTGGAGCGGGCGTAGGCGGACCACCGGCCGTAACGGTCCGGTCCGTCGCCGTCCGGCCGGTGGGCGCCGCCGAAGCGGGGGCGGCCGACCCGGTGCAGCTCGCTGCTGACGGTCACCACGCGCGGTGCGCCGGAGGCGAGCAGGCGCGGCAGCAGCAGGCCGGTGAGGGCGAAGTGGCCCAGGTGGTTGGTGCCGAACTGCATCTCGAAGCCGTCGGCGGTGGTGCGGTAGGGCAGCGCCATCACCCCGGCGTTGTTCACCAGCAGGTCGATCCGGTCGGCGGGCGGCTTGTCGGCGAAGGCGCGCACCGACGCCAGGTCGGCCAGGTCGAGCGGGGCGAGTCCGGCGTCGGCGCCGGGCACCTCGGCCAGGAGGCGTTCGAGGGCGCGTCCGCCCCGCTCGGGGCTGCGGCAGGCCAGGACGGTGCGCGCGCCGAGGTGGGCGAGCAGCCGCGCGGTCTGGAAGCCGATCCCGCTATTGGCGCCGGTGACCACGGCCACCCGCCCGTCCAGCCGCGGCGCGTCCGTGGGGCGCCAGGGGGTGTCCCCCATCGGGTCCTCCGCTCGTCGGTGGGGCGTGTGCGACAGAACGCTACAAGCGGCATCGAGCCAATGGAAGATGTCACATTCGGTCGCGCCCTCGGCGTGCCCGCCGCGGTCGAGTCCCTGGGCCCTGGCGAAGACCCTGGGGCGCGGCGACGCGGCTAACGCCGGTCCAGGGGGCGCCGCATGGCGATGCGCGGGGCGACGAGGATCCCCGCCTCCTCCTCGGTCCGCCACTGGTCGGCCAGGGCGGGGCCCCACGCCTGGCGGGGCAGCTCGGAGAAGCCCCGGCGCGCGTACCAGGGGGCGTTCCACGCCAGGTCGCGGAACGTGGTCAGGGTAAGGGCGCCGAACCCTGCGTCCCGGGCGCGGGTGCAGGCGGCTTCCAAGAGGGCCCCGCCGATCCCGCGCCGCCCGAGGCCGGGGTGGACGGCGATCTGCTCCAGGTGGGCGGCCTCGTCCAGCTCGATCAGGGCGGCGAGCCCCGCGACCTCGCGTTCCCGTCCGTCCCGGCCCCCGGCGCCGGGGGTTTCGGCGACCAGTACCGCCCCGAACCGTTCGGCCGCCCGCCGAGTCCCGTCGGCCTGAAGCGGGCCCAGGACATGGTCGAGGAGTTCACGGGGGTCGTCCGGGGGCAGCACGATCCCGGCGTCGGCGAACATCCCGTCCGCCGCAAGGCTGACCTCGACGACCCGGGGGAGGTCGGTCTCACGCATATCGCGCACGACGGGGGAGGGCGGCGAGGGCGGGGTGGCCACGGTGGTCGGCTCCTTGCGCGGTGGGCTGTATCGGACCACGCCATGATCCCGGGCGGGGGCGACAGGGGCACGCGGTTCTCCTCGGTTCCGCTTTTCTCGGTTCCGCCGCCAGTTCCAACCCCATCGGAGCAGGTACCCCGCTCACGGCCCTACCCGTCCGACAGGCCGCCGGGGTGCAGGGCGGATGGCGGCGGCGAGGGAGGCGGGCGGCCCCTGCGGCGGCGCTGTCGGCCCTCGCCTGGCAGCGCTGCAGGTCAGGGTGTCACCCCTCTCCGGGAGGCCACGAGGCCGCCGTCTACCTCAGCCGCAGCCCTTTCGGGGTCGGGTGGAAACCCGCGTTCTTCAGGGCCGGTTCCAACGGCGTCCCGAACACCTCGCCTCCGTCCGCGCGTTCCACGGTCAGGGACGCCAGGCCGCCCTTGCGGACCGCCTCGGCCAGGGCCGACGCCGCTCTCTCCAGGGCCGCCTCCCCGGAACCGAAGGTCACCGCCGACTTCCCGCCGCGCTCCAGGTACAGCGTCGGCGCCCCGTCGTCCAGGACCACCATCGCCCCCGCCTTCCTCGACGGGCGGCCGCCCTCGCTGTCCGGCCACGCAAGCGCGGCGCCGTACGGATTCGCCGGGTCGGCCGCCGCCAGGACGCGTGGGGATCCGTCCCCGGGAGGCGAGGCGGAGGCCCCGCGCGGCGTCCCGGAGTCCCCGCTCGAAGCTCCGGAGCCCTCGGAGCCCCCTGCGTCCCCGGTGAACGAACGCAGCCGGTCCACCGCCCCGGGCGGGGCGAACTGGGCCGCGCCCAACCCCTCCACGAAGTACCCGCGCCGCGCCTTGCCCGCCTCCTCGATGCCCCGCAGCACCGGGTACACCGCGCTGAACCCGCCGCCCGACCGCTCCCCCGTGCGCCGCCGCACCTGCTCGGCCACCACCGGGCCGCGCGTCACCACCCCGTACCGGTCCAGCAGCGCCGTCGCCGCCGCCAGCCCCCGCCTGGTCGCGTCCGCCTCCCGCTCCGGCAGTCGCCACCAGCGTCCCGCCACCGTCGGCGGCCCCATCCGGCTGGGCATCACCGGCCGCCGCGACCGCCTCCGGTGCGCCGGCGAACCCCCGGAGCCTGTGCGGCCTGAGCCTCCCGCGCCCAGAAGCGCGCGCAACGGCCCCAGGGTGTCGTTGCCCAAGCGCCCCGCCCACACCAGGTCCCACACCGCCGCCACCAGCGCGGCGTCGGAGACCGCCGCGGTCCCCAGCGCGCGCTGGGCCCGGTCGGCGATGTCCCGGAAGAACAGCGCGCCGCCGCCGTCCAGCGCCTCCGCCACGGTGTCGTGCAGCGGCGACCCTTCCACGTCCGCCGGGTCGGGCAGCAGATCCGGCGCGTCCTCGGCCGGGACCAGGCACACCCACCCGTCCTTGCCGCCGATCGGGCCCACGCCCGCCCACACCACCTCGCCCGCAAGGGTCAGCTCGTCCAGCATCGACGGCGTGTACCCGTGTACGCGCGCCGGGAGCACCAGGGTCTCCAGCGCGGACGCCGGAACCGGGCACCCGCGCAGCGACTCCACCGCCTCGAACACCGCGTCCGGTCCCCTCAGCGGCGACGACACGTGCTGCCACGCCGGGAGGAACCGCCCCAGCGCGCGCTGCGGCACCGGCTCGGCCTCCTTGCGGAGCCGCAGCACCGACCCCTTGCGCAGGCGGCGCAGCACACCCGTGTCGCACCATTCGCTCCCGCCGCCGCCCGGCCGGAAGCCGCCCTCGACCACTCGGCCCTCGCCCGCCAGCCGCCGCAGCACCTCGCGCACCGCCGCCGGCCCCAGGCCGAAGCGGTGCGCCGCGTCCTCGGCGGTGAACGGCCCGTGCGTCCGCGCGAACCGGGACAGCAGATCGCCGAGCGGGTCCTCGACCGGCCGGGTGAACGCGGCGGCGGTGTCGGGGAAGGGAGAGTCGGCCCCCAGCTCCAACCAGTCGGGCAGCGCCGTTCCCAGGCCGTCGCGCAGGCGCGCCGCGTCCTCCACGGCCGCCCACCGCTCCTGACCGGCCACCCGGACCCGGATCGCCCTCCGCGCCTCCTCCAACCCCTCCAGCCACGTGGCCCGCGCCCCGCGCTCGGCCGCCTCCGCCCCGGTGAGCGGCCCCAGCTCGCGAAGCAGGTCGGCGGCGCCCTCGGGCCCGCGCCCGTCCACCCGCCGCTCGGGGGTGAGCCGCTGCAGCGCCGCCTCCACGTCGGAGATCACCCCGGCGTCCAGCAGCTCCCGCAGGTCGGCCCGGCCCAGCAGTTCGGCCAGCAGCGCCGAGTCCAGGGTGAGCGCCTGCGCGCGCAGCTCCGCCAGCGGCGCGTCGCCCTCGTACAGGAACGCCGCCGTGTACCCGATCAGCAGCGACTGCGCGAAGGGGGAGGCGCGCGGCGTCTCCACCTCCACCACGCGCACCCGCCGCTCCCGCATGTCGCCCATCAGCGCGGCCAGCCCCGGCACGTCGAACACGTCCCGCAGGCACTCGCGCACCGCCTCCAGCACGATGGGGAACGACCCGTACCGCCCGGCCACCGACAACAGCTGCGCCGAGCGCTGCCGCTGCTGCCACAGCGGCATCCGGTGCCCCGGCCTGCGGCGCGGCAGCAGCAGGGACCGCGCCGCGCACTCCCGGAACCGGGCCGCGAACAGCGCCGAGCCGCCCAGCTCGGCCGCCACCGCGTCCTCGGCCTCCTCCGGCGGCAGGTACAGCAGGTCGGCGATGCGCAGCCGCTCGGCGTCGTCCACGTCCGGCAGCCGCAGCACGATCCCGTCGTCGCCGTGCACCACCTGGGCGTCCAGCCCGTAGCGCTCGCGGATCCGGGCGCCCAGCGCCAGCGCCCACGCCCCGTGCACCCGGGCCCCCAGCGGCGAGTGCACCACCACCCGCCAGTCGCCCAGCTCGTCCCGGAAACGCTCGACCACCACCGTGCGGTCGTCGGGCACCGCCCCGGTCGCCTCCCGCTGCTCCTCCAGGTACGCGGCGAGGTTGTCGGCCGCCCACGCGTCGAGCCCCAGCCCGCGGGCGCGCTCGCGGGACCCCTCCGGCCCGGCCTCACCGAGCTCCCGGGCGAGCGCGCCGATGGCCCGCCCCAGCTCCGGCGGGCGCCCCGCCGCGTCGGCCTTCCAGAACGGCAGCCGGCCCGGGCGGCCCGGGGCGGGCGCCACCAGCACCCGGTCGGCGTCGATCGACTCGATCCGCCAGGCCGTGGCGCCCAGCACGAACACGTCGCCGACCCGCGACTCGTACACCATCTCCTCGTCCAGCTCGCCCACCCGGGTGGGCCCCGACCCGGCCGCCCCCGCCAGGTGCACCGCGTAGGTGCCCCGGTCGGGGATGGTGCCGCCGCTGGTGACCGCCAGCCGTTGGGCCCCCGGCCGCCCGGACACCGTGCCCTCCTCCCGGTCCCACACCAGGCGCGGGCGCAGGTCGGCGAACTCGTCGGAGGGGTAGCGCCCGGAGAGCATGTCCAGCACGCCGGTGAGGGCCGAGTCGGGCAGCGCGGCGAACGGGGCGGCCCGCCGCACCACGGAGGCCAGGTCCTCCACCCGCCACGCGTCCATCGACGCCATCGCCACGATCTGCTGGGCGAGCACGTCCAGCGGGTTGGCGGGCACCGCCAGCTCCTCGATGGCCCCGGCGCGCATCCGCTCGGCCACCACCGCCGACGCCAGCAGGTCGCCCCGGTACTTCGGGAACACCACCCCGCGCGACACCTCGCCGACGCGGTGCCCCGCGCGTCCGACCCGCTGCAGCCCCCCGGCCACCGACGGCGGCGACTCCACTTGCACCACCAGGTCCACCGCGCCCATGTCGATGCCCAGCTCCAGGCTGGAGGTGGCCACCACGCACGGCAGCCGCCCCTCCTTCAGGTCGGCCTCGATGGCGGCGCGCTCCTCCTTGGAGACCGACCCGTGGTGGGCGCGCGCCACGACCCGCTCCGCGCCCCGGCTCGGCCCGGACGGCCCCAGCACCTCGGAGGGGACCGCCTCCGGCGGCAGCTCCCCGTGGGCCCGCTCGGTCGCCAGCTCGTTCAGCCGGGCGCACAGCCGCTCGGCGACGCGGCGCGAGTTGGTGAAGACGATGGACGAGCGGTGCCCCTCCACCAGGTCGAGCACCCGCTCCTCGACGTGCGGCCAGAGGGAGGTGCGGGCCTTGGCGTCGGCCTCGGCGGTGCCTCCCGTGCGCCCCGGCGCCCCCGAGGCGGCCAGGTCGGCCATGTCCTCCACCGGAACGGTGATGCTCAGGTCCAGCCGGGGCGCCGACGGCGGCGCGACCACGGCGGCCGGACGCGCGCCGCCCAGGAAGGCGGCCACGGTCTCGTGCGGGCGCACGGTCGCCGACAGCCCGATGCGCTGTGCCCGCCGTCCCAGCAGCGCGTCCAGCCGCTCCAGGGTCAGGGCCAGGTGCGCGCCGCGCTTGGTCCCGGCCACGGCGTGCACCTCGTCCACGATGACCGTCTCCACGCCGGCCAGCCCCGCGCGCGCCTGCGAGGTCAGCACCAGGAACAGTGACTCGGGCGTGGTGATGAGGATGTCCGGGGGAGCGGCGGCCAGGCCGCGCCGCTCGCTCTGCGGGGTGTCCCCGGTGCGCATGCCGACCCGGATGTCCGGCACCTCGGCGCCGGACCGCTCGGCCTCGCGCCGGATGCCCGACAAGGGGGCGCGCAGGTTGCGCTCGATGTCGGCCGCGAGCGCCTTGAGCGGCGACACGTACAGCACCCGGCAGCGTCCGGCGGGCTCCTCGGGCGGGGGAGCGGTGGTGAGCCGGTCCAGCGACCAGAGGAACGCCGCGAGCGTCTTGCCCGACCCGGTCGGGGCGACCAGCAGGGTGTCGCCGCCCTTCTCGATCTGGGCCCAGGCGCCCTCCTGGGCCGGGGTCGCCCCGTCGGGGAAGGCGGACCGGAACCAGGCGCGGGTCGCGGGCGAGAACCTTTCGACCGGGTCGTATGCCATGCCCCAAGTGTGCAACGCGGCCACGACGGTTCTCCGGAGGCGGGCGGAAGCCCGCGACGATCTCGACGGAAGTGCTGTCAAAATCGCCGGTCGGGCAGCACTTCCGTCGAGATCGTCGCCGAGGTGTGCATCCGGGGATGTACACGGGTTCGGTCCCGTAGGCCGACGCGTCGCCCGACGCCTGGTCCGTACGGTCATCCGCGAGACCGACACCGGAAGCGCGGATCGCGCGGAACAGAACGGACGATGAGGATGAGAATCGTTGGGGCCGCACTGCTCGGCCTGTTCGGTGGATGGGTCGTCGGCTTCGCCGTGTCGGCGCTGGTGCACATCCCGATGGGGCTGCTCGGGGTGTCCGACGCGACGCCGTGGGTGGTCGCCGTGGGGCTTCTGCCCTACCTCTTGGCGGTGGTCGGCCTGGTGGCCGTCCCGATCATCGTGGTGCGCAGGGGGCGCGAGGACCCGGAAGGAGAGGGGTGAGACGGGCGGCGCGGCGCACGTCCGGGACACGGCCCGCGTCGCACGGCCCGAGGAACCGAAGGCGGCCGATGAACCGAAGCGGTCCGATGAGGCGACCGGATAACGCCTTGTCCGGCGCGGGGCCCCCGGCATAGGCTGCATCCATGACCTGGCGATGTTGACCTTCACCCGTGGCCCGGATGGCGCGCAGCCTCTACCCGCACGCCTTCCTGGTCGACCTCATCCCCCTCTACCCGCTGTACGCGCTTCTCTTCGCCGACAGCGGCCTCTCCGCCACGCAGATCTCCAGCCTGCTGATCCTCTGGTCGTTCACGGCCTTCGTCCTGGAGATCCCCTCCGGCGTGCTCGCCGACCTCGTTCCGCGGCGGTTCCTGCTCACGGCGGCCCCGCTGCTCTCGGCCGCCGGTTTCGCGCTGTGGACGTTCTTCCCCGTCTACCCCGCCTTCGCCGCGGGGTTCATGCTCTGGGGAACCGGGGAGGCGATCACCTCGGGCACCCGTCAAGCGCTCGTCTACGACGAGCTCGACCGGGCCGGGGCCGCCTCCGCCTATGCCCGCCTCATCGGACGCTCCCGCGCGCTGGGAACGATCGCCGTGGTCACGGCCACCGCCGCCGCGGCACCCCTGCTGGCGCACGGCGGATACACGGCCGTGGGGACGGTGAGCATCGCGGCCGCGCTCGCGGCGGCGCCCATCGGGTACTCGTTCCCCGAAGGACCCCGTCCCCGTAAGGGCGGCACGGGCACCGGTCGGCAGGTGAAGACCGCCGGGGAGCGGAAGGGTGCGTTCCAGTGGCTCGGCCCCCACCTCCACGTGATGCGCACCGCCCTGTCCGAGGTCCGCCACGCCCCCGGAGCGCGCCCGGCGCTGTTCGCCGTCGCGATGCTCATGGGCCTGTACGCCCTTGAGGAGTACCTGCCGTTCCTGGTGCTCTCGTTCGCCGGTGACGCCGCACTCGTCCCGCTCCTCCTCGTCCCCTCGGCCGTCGCCGCCGCTGCGGGCGAAGGCCTGGCCGGGCGCGGCGGCCGCCGCGCCGCTCCTCTGGCGGCCGCCGGAGCCCTGCTGTTGGCCGTCGGCGCGCTCGTCGGCCACATGCCGGGGATTCTCCTGGTGTCGGCCGCCTTCGGCGTGTTCGCGTGGGCCTCGGTCATCGCGGAGACGCGCCTGCAGGACGCCGTGTCCGGTGATGCGCGGGCCACGGTGGTGTCGATGTCGGGCTTCGGAGCCGAGGGCGTCGCGATCGCGACCTTCGCGGCCTACGGCCTCGGTTCGGGGTTCGCCGGACCCGGGGCGCTGTTCGCCGCCGCGTCCCTCGGGTTCCTTGCCGTGGTCCCGGCTCTGCGCCGACGCGCGCGCGGTCCCCGTTCAGAGCGATACTGATGGGGATGAGACTGACGCTTTTCTGGGACCGCATGCACGAGCAGTTCGGCGAGGCGTATGCGGCGAGCCTCGCCAAGGACTACGTGATCGAAGGGCTGGGATCGCGGACCGTGAACCAGGCCCTCGCCGAGGGCGCTCCGGCCAAGGAGGTGTGGCGGCGCGTCTGTGATGCCTTCGACCTGCCCGAATCCGTGCGCTGACCCCGCCGCTGACCCTGTACTCCGCACCGGCGGCCGGACCCGCCCCGCGACACGCGTTCGGGGCGGCGGACCCCCGCTCGAACAGAAGTTCGGGTAAGGTGGTCGGTGAGTCCGGGGTGCGCGGATGTGGCGCGCGATACCCCGAGGGCCGGGAAGGCCCACCGGGACGCGGGAGCCGCTGGGCCCCGCGGTCAGGGGGACGGTGCGAGCCGTCCACAGTGCGGCGGGCGCCGTCGCGGAATGTCGCGGCGAGCGCATAGCGTCGCCTTCGAGATGAAGAAGAAGACACCGACCCAACAGGGGTTCCCCGTGGCAGCAGCAGACCGAGACAAGGCTCTGGAGACCGCGCTCGCGCAGATCGAGCGCCAGTTCGGCAAGGGCTCCGTGATGCGCCTGGGCGACGACGACCGCCCGCCGATCCAGTCCATCCCGACCGGCTCCATCTCGCTCGATGTGGCCCTGGGGATCGGAGGCATCCCGCGCGGCCGCATCGTCGAGGTCTACGGCCCCGAGAGCAGCGGTAAGACCACGGTCGCCCTGCACGCGGTGGCCAACGCCCAGCGCGAGGGCGGCATCGCCGCCTTCATCGACGCCGAGCACGCGCTGGACCCCGAGTACGCCAAGAAGATCGGCGTCAACACCGACGACCTGCTGCTGTCCCAGCCCGACACCGGTGAGCAGGCCCTCGAGATCGCCGACATGCTGATCCGCTCCGGCGCGGTGTCCATCCTGGTGGTGGACTCGGTGGCGGCGCTGGTGCCGCGCGCCGAGATCGAGGGCGAGATGGGCGACAGCCACGTCGGCCTGCAGGCGCGCCTGATGTCGCAGGCCCTGCGCAAGATCGCCGGCGCCCTGCACCAGACCGGCACCACCGCGATCTTCATCAACCAGCTCCGCGAGAAGGTCGGCGTGATGTTCGGCTCGCCCGAGACCACCACCGGCGGCCGGGCCCTGAAGTTCTACTCCTCGGTGCGCATGGACGTGCGCCGGATCGAGACGCTCAAGGACGGCACGGACGCGGTCGGCAACCGCACCCGGGTCAAGGTGGTCAAGAACAAGACCGCCCCGCCCTTCAAGCAGGCCGAGTTCGACATCCTCTACGGCGTGGGCATCTCCCGCGAGGGCAGCCTGGTCGACCTGGGCGTGGAGAACGGCATCGTCCGCAAGTCCGGCGCCTGGTACACCTACGAGGGCACCCAGCTCGGCCAGGGCAAGGAGAACGCCCGCAACTTCCTGCGGGAGAACGCCGACATGGCCCTGGAGATCGAGAAGAAGATCAAGGAGAAGCTGGGCGTGCCCATGAAGGGCGACGATGCCGCCGGGGCGGGCGCCGCTCCCGACGCGGCCGACCCGGCCAAGGACGCCTCCGCCAAGGACGCGGCCAAGGACGCCGCCGGTGCGTCCGCGGGCGCGGCCAAGGAGCCCGCGGCCAAGCGCACCGCGAAGGCCAAGAGCACCGCCGCCGCCACCGATGCGTGATCCTGGGGACCCTGGCACCGTCCAGGGTCCACCGGATCCGGGTCCGGACGCCGCCGCGGCGCCCGACCCCCGCTCCCCGGACCAGGAGGCCCACGGGGAGCACGCCGCCGACGAGGACCCCGAGTCCTACGCCCGCACCGTCTGCCTGCGCCTGCTCACCGTCGCCCCGCGCACCCGCGCCCAGCTCGCCGAGGCGCTGCGCACGCGCGGCGTGGAGGAGCCGGTCGCCGAGACGGTGCTGGAGCGCTTCGGCGAGGTGGGCCTCATCGACGACGCCGCGTTCTCCGCCGCGTGGGTGGAGTCCCGGCACACCGGGCGCGGTCTGGGCCGCCGCGCCCTGGCGGGGGAGCTGCGGCGGCGCGGCGTGGACGAGGAGACCGTGCGCGACGCGGTCGACGACATCAGCGCCGACCAGGAGGAGGCCACCGCCCGCGACCTGGTCCGGCGCAAGCTCGCGGGCACCCGGGGCCGTGACGACGCGGTCCGCGTCCGCCGGGCCATGGGTATGCTCGCCCGCAAGGGCTACCCCGCCGGCCTCGCCTACCGCGTCATCCGCGAAGAGCTCGAGGCCGAGGGCTCCGACCTGGAGCTGCCCGACCCCGATCTGTGACCCCGTGCGTCACGGCGGCCCGGTACCGGCCCACCCCGTGTCGATCTCGGGAAAAACGACGCTACCGGCGCGGTTTTAGGGTCCCTTCTCCCGGGTTCAACGAGGAGGGGGCGCTCAGGGGTGCGGGCGGGACCGGTCCGCGTCCCCGGGGTCGTCGGCCGGCTCCGACCAGGGGATCAGGTCCGGTTCGGCGTCCTGCGGGGCGTCTGGGCCCTCCGAGGCGGCCGGCGGCTCGAACCGCGGTCCCGGCCCAGCCGGTGCGCTCTGCGCGGTGTCCCCGCCGGGGGTCTCACCGTCCGGGGCGTGCGCGGGCCGGGGGCCGGTGTCCTCCAGCTCCGGAAGCGGCTCGGCCTCCAGCTCCGGGTCGGGGTACTCCGTGACCAGCTCGATCCCGGGCACCCCGGGCGGGGTGAAGCCGAACACCTCCCCGTAGAAGGCCAGCTCCGCCTCCAGGCCCCGCTCGATGGTGTCGGCCGAGGTGAAACCGTGCCCCTCGCCCTCGAACTCCAGCATCGCGTGGCGCACCCCGTTGTCCGCCAGCGCCCTGGCGAACTCCCGCGCCTGCTCCTTGGGGACCACGCGGTCCTCGGTGCCCTGCAACAGCAGCACCGGCACCCGCACCCGGTCCGCCTTGCCCATCGGGGAGCGCTCGCGGTAGGTCGCCTTGTAGCCGGGCAGCGGCCCCACCAGGGTGTCCAGGTAGTGCGACTCGTAGTCGTGCGTGGTCGCGGCCATCTGCAGCAGGTCCGCCACCCCGAACAGCGAGACGGCGCAGGCGAAGGTGTCCCCGGCGGCCGCGAGCAGCGCGGTGTACCCGCCCGCGCTCGGGCCGCGCACCGCCAGCCGCTCGGGGTCGGCCTCGCCCGACTCCACCAGCGCGCGCGCCACGGCCTCGACGTCCTCCACGTCGACCACGCCCCACATGCCCGCGATCCGCTCGCGGTAGGTGCGGCCGAAGCCCAGCGACCCGCTGTAGTTGACGTCCACGATGCCGATACCGCGGCTGGTGAAGTAGGCCTTCAGCAGGTCCAGCCCGCTGGTGGCCCGCCCCACTGGGCCCCCGTGCACCCACACCGCATAAGGGGCCGGACCCTCCGGCGCCCCCTGCGGGCCGGTCGGCGGGTACACGTTGGCGTGGACGGCGGCACCGTACTTGCCCGAGAACTCCACCTGCCGGGGCACCGGGAGCAGCGCGGCGTCGGGGACCTCCACCCGGCTGGAGCGGACCGCCTGCGTCCTGCCGGTGGCCGGGTCCAGCCGCACCAGGCTCTGCGGGGCCTTCGGCCCCGACGCGATCCCCACCACCTGGTCGCCGTCGCCGCCGAGCGTCTCCCAGGTGGTGAACGCACCGGTGTCCAGGGGGGCGAGCTCCAGGGTCTCCGGGTCGTACACGGCGGGCGCCAGGTCGGCGCCGCCCTGGAGTACCACCAGGCGCCCGTCGGCCAGCGGCACGCAGGAGCACACGCCCAGCCGCGAGGGGCCCGGGGTGAACTCGCGCTCGTCGGGGTAGAGCGCGACCGCCTGCCCCGTCAGGCCGATCTCGTACAGGTTCCACCAGCCCGACCAGTCCGACACGAAGCGCAGCCGCGAGGGGCCGCTCCACACCGGCTGCAGCACCGACTCGTCGACCCCGCCCTTGAGGGTGTAGGGGCGCTCCACGCCGCGGGCGTCCAGCGCGCCCACGCGCAGCTCGGTGCCGTCCCAGGGCATGCGCGGGTGGCTCCACGACACCCAGGCCAGGTGCTCCCCGTCGGGGGAGGGCGTGGGGGAGGCGAAGAAGTCGGCCCCGGTGACCAGTTCCGTCACGGCCGACGGGTCCTCGGCGGCCCGTCCGGAAAGCGGGACCGACACGATCGCCCGGTCCACCGCGCCGTCGTCGGCGTGGCGCTCGCGCACGCACACCACCCGGCGGCCGTCGGGGGACAGCGCCGGGTCGGCGTAGCGCAGCGCTCCGGGGAACGGCGGGGCGGGGGTGAGCGGCCGGGGCTCGTGCGACCCGCGTTCGAGCAGGTAGAGCCGCTGGTCACTGGCTTCGGCGAAGACGATGCCGTAGCGGGTGAGCGCCTTGTCGTCGCGCCGGGGCACCGGCAGGAAGGAGCGGCCGCCGTACTCGTGCACCCGGGTGCCGGCGCTCCACGGGGCCTCCAGCAGCTCGGTGGGGGCGCCGTCCGGGCCGCACCGCATCACCGTGGTGCGCCCGCCCTCCTCGGGGCGCGCCTCCTCCCACCAGACCTCGCCGTCGGCGGTCGCGGGGAACCCCAGGCGGCGGGTGCCTCGGGCGACGTCGCTCGCTGAGATCGGCGATGGCCAGGCGCCGTGGGGGGCCGTCACGCGGTCGGTCATAAGAGGATCTCTGCGTTCGCGGGGATTTTGTGTGGCATGTCGACCTTAGTCCCCCGGAGGCGCGCCGGACGAGCCGACCGGGCGATCCCCTGCGGTTTCGGCCTTCCGGTGATCTGCCGACGGCCCGGCCCCCGGGTTCCGGAGGGGGCGGAGGCGGCCCGGGACCGCGCCTCCGGTGCCCGCCCCGGCGGGCGCCCCGGGTGACGGGGCGGTTCCTCCGTGTGCGCCCGCGTGCCCGCCCGCCTGCGCGCACGCGCGCGACGACCGGATGCGGCGCCCCCGGACCGGGTTGTCCGGGGTCCACAGGGGGAATGCCGTCGGCCAGACGGGGCGGGAGGGGGCATTTGTTCCCCACTTGTGACCGCGCAGGAGCGGCGGTGTATTCGCCCGCGTGTCTATAGTCCCTGTCCACGCTCAGTGAGGCACTCAGTGAGCAAGCGACTTTCATCGCGCGAGGAGGACGCTCGGAATGACGACGAGATTCACGGCCAGGCGCTTCGCAGCCGTTACCGCTGTGGCGGCTGCGGGCGTGATAGCGGCCGCGGGGTGCGGCGGCGGGAGCGTCCCCGGCGCGGGCGGCGGTGACGAGGAGGTCACCGGCGGCGACCTGACCCTGGGAACCGGCAGCACCGGCGGCACCTACTACCCGCTCGGCGGCGAGATCGCGCAGATCTGGTCGGACAACATCGACGACGTGAACGTCTCCACCCAGTCCACCGGGGCCTCGGTGGAGAACATGCGCCTGCTCGACCAGGGCGAGATCGACATCGGCATGGCGATCAACGGCGTCGCCGCCGACGCGGTCAACACCGAGGGCGACTTCGCCGACGACCCGATCGAGAACGCCGACGACGTGTTCATGCTGGGCAACGTCTACCCGGAGGTCCTGCAGATCGTCGCCACCGAGGACTCGGGCATCGAGACGGTGGAGGACCTGGAGGGCAAGCGCGTGGACGTGGGGCCGCCCGGCAGCGGCACCGCGCTGGCCGCCGAGGCGGTGCTCGCCGCCTACGGCATCAGCATGGACGACATCGAGCCCTTCAACAGCACCTTCGAGGAGGCGGCCACCAAGCTGGGCGACGGCCAGACCGACGCGGCCTTCGCGGTCCTGGCGGTCCCCGCCGGCAGCATCGAGCAGGTGGCCACCACCAGCGACGTGCGGCTCGTGCAGTTCGGCGGCGACGGCCTGGAGAAGCTCCAGGAGGACAACCCGTCCTACAGCACCCTGGACATCCCGGCCGACACGTACAACGGCCAGGACGAGGACGTCACCACGGTGACCAACTGGGCGACCATGTACGTGCGCGGCAGCATGAGCGAGGACCTCGCCTACAACCTCACCAAGGAGATGTACGAGCGTGCCGGCGAGATCGGCCACGACGTCGGCGAGCAGGTCCAGCTCGACACCGCCGTCGAAGGCCAGGGCGCGGTGGACCTGCACCCCGGCGCCGAGCGCTTCTATGAGGAGGAAGGCGCCCTGGGCTGACGCCCCGGGCGTCGCGGAGGCACCGGCGGCGC
Organism: Nocardiopsis suaedae; assembly: GCF_027706745.1. Classification (GTDB taxonomy): domain Bacteria; phylum Actinomycetota; class Actinomycetes; order Streptosporangiales; family Streptosporangiaceae; genus Nocardiopsis_A; species Nocardiopsis_A suaedae. Next base: position 25,668 of record NZ_JAQFWP010000001.1, read on the forward strand.
ACCGGGGCGGTCCCGGGCGCCGCCGCTTCCTGCGGGACGGAGCGACGGTCGCCGCCGGGGCGCTCCTGGCCATGGCCACGTACGGCGGCGCGGAGGCGGCCGGGGCGCGCTTCGAGGTGGCCGACCTGTCGGCCGGGCGGCTGCTGCTGTCCCGGCCGGTCGGCGAAGGCGACCGGATCCTGATGGTGCACGTCCACTCCATCGCCAAGCGCCCGGTGGAGGAGGAGTTCTCCGTACGGAACGGGGTGCTGTCCATGGAGGAGATGCGCTTCGACACCTTCGGGGCCAACCTGCCGGCGGGCCCCGAGCACTTCGGCGGGACCACCACCGGGTTCCTGCGCGAGGAGGACGGCTACCGGGTGCTGCACCACGGGCGCCCGCTGGGCGCGGTCCAGGTGATGGTGGGCGGCCCCGAAGTGGACCATACCCTCACCCTTCCGGGGGGAGGGCGCGTGCGCCTGCTCGACCTGACGCGGCGGGGGGCACGCGTGGAGTTGCGCGTCCGAGGCGGGGGGCGACCCCACCCCGCCGGGACGCCTGAGACGAGGATGGGGATGGGGCGATGACGAGCGACCCGAAGCCCGCCTCTCCGGCGGCCGAGGACCCCGAGGTCCTGCGGGAGCTGGAGAAGGACGTCGCCGAGCTGGAGCAGCACGACGCGGCGGAGGAGACCGCGGGCACGCGGAAGGACATGCGGGGCCTGTGGCGGGGCGCGGTCTTCGCGGTCGGCCTCGCGCTGAGCCTCTTCCACCTCTACACCGGGTACTTCGGCACCCTGCCGGGGCTCCAGCAGCGCGGCGTGCACCTGGCCCTGGGCCTGGGCCTGGTGTTCCTGCTGTACCCGGCCAAGGAGCAGGACACCCGCAACCAGCGGATCTACGGCTGGGCGCTGACCGCGGCGGGCGTGGGCATCCTCGCCTACCTGGCGGCCTTCCAGATCGCCGACGCCTATGTGCTGGGCCCGGCGGTGGGGGTGCTGCTGCTCGTGCAGGCGGCCCGCTACGCGCCCTGGCGCCCGCTGGGGATGCCCGCGGCCGACGTGGTGCTCGCCCTGCTGGGCATCGGGTCGGGGATGTTCCTGGTCGTCAACTACAACGACATCATCCTCTCGGCCGGGCGGATCACCCCCGAGTACGTGGCCGTGGGCACGGTGGGCATCCTGCTGGTGCTGGTGGCCGCCCAGCGCACGCTGGGCACCGCGCTGGTGCTGCTCGGCTCGCTGATGCTGGCCTACGCGCTGTTCGGGCCGCTCATGCCCGGGTTCCTGCACCACGGCGGCTACACGGTCGACCGCATCGTCTCCTCGATGTTCCTGGGCACCGAGGGCGTGTTCGGCACGCCGCTGGCGATCTCCTCCACCTTCATCTTCCTGTTCCTGGTCTTCGCCTCCATGCTCACCCGGACCGGGATGGAGCGCTTCTTCACCGACCTGGCCCTGGGCAGCACCGGGTGGGCGACCGGCGGCACCGCCAAGGTCGGCATCGTCACCAGCGCCTTCTCCGGCACCATCACCGGCAGCTCGGTGGCCAACACGGTCTCCAACGGCGCCTTCACCATCCCGATGATGAAGAAGTCGGGCTACAAGCCCGAGTACGCCGGAGCGGTGGAGGCGGCCTCCTCCACGGGCGGGCAGATCGCCCCGCCGATCATGGGCGCCGCGGCGTTCATCATGATCGAGTTCACCGGCGTGCCCTACCTGGAGATCATCAAGGCGGCGATCGTCCCGGCGATCCTGTTCTTCGTCGCCCAGTTCGTCGTCGTCCACTACGACGCCAAGAAGCTGGGCATCCGCGGCATCCCCAAGCGGCTGCTGCCGAGCGTCCGCCGCCTGATGGTCACCCGCGGCTACATGCTCATCCCGATCGTCGGGCTGTTCGCGCTGCTGTCCATGGGGTACTCGCCGATCTTCTCGGCGATGGGCGCCATCGGCATCACCATCGGCATGAACATCGTGGTGCAGATCGTCTTCTTCCTCCTGGGCCGCTGGTCGGAGATGCCCGACCGGCTCGGCCCGTGGGGGCTGCTGGACGGCCTGGTGAACGCGGCCCGCGTCGCGGTGCCGATCATCATCGCCTGCGCCACCGCCGGCATCATCGCCGGTGTGATCACCCTGACCGGCCTGGGCCTCAAGCTCAGCGACGGGCTGCTCGCCCTGGCCGGCGGCCAGCTCCTGCCGACCATGGTGCTGTCCATGCTCGCCTGCCTGATCCTGGGCATCGGCGTGCCGACCACGGCCAACTACGTCATCACCGCCACCCTGGCGGCCCCGGCGATCATCACCATCCTCCAGGGCGGCCTGGAGGCGCCCACGGTGGCGATGCTGCTGACCGCGCACATGTTCGTCTACTACTTCGGCGTGATGGCCGACATCACCCCGCCGGTCTGCCTGGCGGCCTACGCCGCCTCGGGCATCTCCGGCGGCAACCCGATCATGACGGGCGTGCAGTCGGTGCGCATCGCGGTGTCGGGCTTCGTGGTGCCGTTCATGTTCGTGCTCTCGCCCGAGCTGCTGCTGCAGGAGACCACGCTGGCGACCGGGCTCTTGGCGGCGGTCACCGGGATCCTGGGCGCGTCCGTGGTGGGCGTCGCGGTGGTCGGGTTCATCAACGCCCGCATCGGGTGGTACCTGCGCCTGCCGATGGCGGCGGCCGGGATCGCGCTGCTGCACTACGGCTGGGAGACCGACCTGGCCGGGCTGGTGGTCGCCGGGGCGGTCTTCGGCTACCAGTGGTTCCGGCACCGCCCCGCGGCCGCCCCGGCGCAGGCCGCGGCGACCGCCTGACCCCCCCGAGCCCCCGGCGCGGGGCCGGCCGCCTCCGATCGGCGGTCGGCCCCGCCCCGTATGGCCACTAGCCTGGGACATGTGAGCCAGAGTCGTACTTACCAGGTGCGGACCTACGGCTGCCAGATGAACGTGCACGACTCCGAGCGCCTGTCCGGCCTGCTGGAGGACGCGGGGTACGAGCGCGCAGCCGAAGGCAGCACCGCAGACATCATCGTTTTCAACACGTGCGCGGTCCGGGAGAACGCCGACAACCGCCTCTACGGCAACCTCGGGCACCTGCGCCCGGTCAAGGACGCCCACCCGGGGATGCAGATCGCCGTGGGCGGGTGCCTGGCGCAGAAGGACCGCGGGGAGATCGTGCGCCGGGCCCCGTGGGTCGACGTGGTGTTCGGGACCCACAACATCGGATCGCTTCCGGTCCTGCTGGAGCGCGCGCGGGTGCAGCGCGAGGCCCAGGTGGAGATCGAGGAGTCGCTGCAGACCTTCCCCTCCACCCTGCCCACGCGCCGCGAGTCGCCCTATGCCGCCTGGGTCTCGGTCTCGGTCGGCTGCAACAACACCTGCACCTTCTGCATCGTGCCGCAGCTGCGCGGCAAGGAGAAGGACCGCCGCCCGGGCGACGTCCTGTCCGAGGTGCGCGCCCTGGTCGACCAGGGCGTGGTCGAGGTGACCCTGCTGGGGCAGAACGTCAACGCCTATGGGGCGGAGTTCGGCGACCGCCAGGCCTTCTCCAAGCTGCTGCGCGCCTGCGGCGACATCGAGGGCCTGGAGCGCGTGCGCTTCACCTCGCCGCACCCGCGCGACTTCACCGACGACGTGATCGAGGCGATGGCCGAGACGCCCAACGTCATGCCGCAGCTCCACATGCCGCTGCAGTCGGGCTCCAGCCGGGTCCTCAAGGCGATGCGCCGCTCCTACCGCCAGGAGCGCTTCCTGGGCATCGTGGAGAAGGTGCGCGCCGCCATGCCCGAGGCCGCCATCACCACCGACATCATCGTGGGCTTCCCGGGCGAGACCGAGGAGGACTTCGAGGAGACGCTGCACGTGGTGCGCGAGTCCCGGTTCTCGTCGGCGTTCACCTTCCAGTACTCCAAGCGCCCCGGCACGCCCGCCGCCGAGATGGAGGGGCAGCTCCCCAAGGAGGTCGTCCAGGAGCGCTACGAGCGCCTCGTGGCCCTGCAGGAGAGCATCTCCGAGGAGGAGAACGCCAAGCTCGTCGGGCGCGAGGTGGAGCTGCTGGTCGCCGAGGGGGAGGGCCGCAAGGACGGCGAGCGGCGCCGCCTGTCGGGCCGGGCGCCCGACAACCGCCTCGTCCACTTCGCCGTGGAGGAGGGCGCCGAGGAGCCCCGGCCCGGCGACATGGTCACCGTCGGGATCACCTACGCCGCCCCGCACCACCTGGTGGCCGACTCGGGCGTGCGCGCGCTGCGCCGCACCCGCGCGGGCGACGCCTGGGCGGCGCGCAACGGCAAGGCCGACGAGGGCGCCGACGGCGGGCAGGCGGGCGTCATGCTCGGCATGCCGTCGGTCGGGGCGCCCACCCCGCAGCCCGCGGCCACCGGAGGGTGCTGCGACGCCTGACCCCCGGCCCCGCGCGCGCTGAACGTGAACGCGGCCCCGGCCCCGTCGAGACGGGGCCGGGGCCGCGCGTGCGTCCCGGGCCTGCGGGCGCGTGCGCCCGCGCGCGGAATCAGCCCAGGCGCACCGGGAGCGCCTTGAGGCGCCAGAACAGGGGGAGGGCTTCGCGCTCCAGCTCCTCGTGGCCGACCGCCAGGGACAGGTCCGGGTAGCGCTCGAAGAGCCGGGTGAACGCGATCTCGCCCTCCTGGCGTGCCAGCGCCGCCCCGAGGCAGTAGTGGATGCCGTGTCCGAAGCCCACGTGCGACTCACGGCGCCCGGCGGGCTCGCGGGTCAGGTCCAGGCGGTCGGGCTCGGAGAAGACGTCCGGGTCGGTGTTGGCGCCGCCGAGCACGGCGAAGACCACGTCGCCGCGCTCGAAGCGCATTCCGTCGGCCTCCATGTCCTCGGAGGCGTACCGCATCCTGGTCCCCTGGATGGGGCCGTGGCGGCGCATCAGCTCGTGCGTCGCGCGCGGGCCCAGCTTCGGGTCCTCCTTGAGCAGCCGCAGCTGGTCGGGGTGGTCGAGCAGGGCGAGCGTGCCGTTGGTGATCAGGTGCGCGGTGGTCTCGTGCCCGGCCAGGATCAGGGTGAGCACGATCGACACCAGCTCGATGTCGGAGAGCCGGTCCCCGTCCTCGTCGTGGGTGCGGATCAGCGCGGTGATCAGGTCCTCGGCGGGGGTCGCGCGCCGCTCGGCGATCAGCGCGCGGGTCTGCTCGACGAGCCCTTCGAGGGCGTCCATCTGCTGCCCGGTGACCGCCGCCTCGATCAGCCGGCGGCCCCAGACCCCCCACTGCATCCGCTGCTCCTCGGGCACCCCCACCAGCTCGCAGATCACGATGATCGGAAGCGGGTAGGCGAAGTGCGCGGTCAGGTCCACCACGCCGTCCTCGGCGTGCCCGGGCAGCTCGTCCAGCAGCCGGTCGGTGATCTCCTCCACCCGCGGGCGCAGCGCGTTGACCCGCTTGACCGTGAAGGCGCGGGAGACGTGCTTGCGCATGCGCGTGTGGTCGTCGCCGTCCATGTCCAGGATGCTGGCGTCCACCAGGTAGCGCGCCTGCTCCCGGGTCAGGCCCAGGCCCATCAGCCGCTGGACGCGCACGTTCTGCACGTCGCCCCCGGCGATGGAGTCCGAGTTGTTGACGAACCGCCGGTCCGAGAGCACGGTGCGCACGTCCTCGTACCGGTGGACCAGCTTCACCGGCGCCTCCACGCCGGGGAAGCGGGCCGGCACGACCCGGCCGTGCCGGTGCAGGTCGGCGAAGAAGCCGTGCGGGTCGGACTGCAGGCGCGGGTCGGTCAGGTCGACTTCGGCAGCGGCGGCGCCGCCGGCGCCGGTGTCGGCGGTGGCTGTCATGTCGCGTCCTCTCATGTCGGGCCCGGCGGCTCGCCACCGCTGCCGGGCCCGGCCCCGCAGGGGGTCAGGTGAGCTTGAGCCGTGCGATCTCCTCCCGCATCCGCCCCAGCACGCCGGTGAAGGCCTCGGCGACGTGCGGCGCGACGGCGCGGACCGCCGCGGGGTCGGGGTCGGGCGCGGGCTCGAAGGCGTTGCGCACGGTGGTGGCGAGCATCCCGGCCAGCGTCTCCGCGTCGGAGCCCTCAGCGCTCAGCAGCGGCCCGGAGGTCAGGAAGCCGGTCACCACGATGGCGTAGGAGCGGCGCTGTTCATCGAGCGGGCTGTCGGTGCGCAGCAGCCCGTTGTCGCGCAGCAGGGCGAAGTGGCCGCGCTGCGCCTCGCGGCGGCGTTCGATGAGGTCGCCGAGGACGCGCCGGGCCTCGCGGGTGAGGATGCCGAGCGTCTCGCTGTTGCCGATCAGGACCGCGTGCAGGACCGGGTCGGCGTCGGCGCCGAGGTAGGTGGAGCGTGCGGAGCGGTGGGGCAGGACCGCCGTGGGGTCGTCGTGGATCTCCGTGATCAGCCGTTCGGCCAGGGCCGCCTGCGCCCGCAGCATCACGGTCAGGAACAGCGCCTCCTTGGTGGGGAAGTGCAGGTAGACCGTGCCCTTGCCGACGTGGGCGCGGTGCGCCACCTCGCTGATGGACACGCGGCGGTAGCCCTGCGCCGCCAGGAGGTCCGCAGCGGCGTCGAGGATGCGCTCGGCGCGCAGGTCCTTCTCGGCGTCGCTGGTGTCGGCCTCGCGTGTGCGCCCTGCCATCCCCGACCGTTCCTTCCCCGCCCGGCCGCCGCTGCGGCGCCCGGAAGCCCGTCCCTGCCGTGTTTTGACCAGATATTCGAATCTGGTCATCTGGTCACACCGTCACCGTAGCCCGCCCGGGGGCCGGAGGCAATGGACCGCGGGTGTCCGGCCCCGGCCGACGGGGCGCGCGGGTCGCCGGCGCGCCGGTAGTGTCGGCCGGGGTTTCCGGGCGACGGGGAGTTCATGTGCGATGACGGGAAGATTCGATCAACGGGCAGAGGTGTCGTTCGGGAAAGGCGCCGATGCGGACATCGGCCGGTTGGCGTCGCGGCTCAGGAGCGAGGGCTGGCGGGTCGTCCAGAGGGGCGATGAGCGCATCGACGCGGTCTGCGGTTCCCGCTTCATGCTCCGCATGTTCGGCTGTTACATGCGGATCGGCCGGCGCAATCTCCCTTCGCATCTGGAGATCAGGAAGGACGGGGCCGCGCCCGCGGTACTCGACGTCCGCCTGTACAGCGACGAAGGGTGGTACCTCCTTTACGTCCCGGAGTTCGCGAGGGCGTACGCAGGACTCTTTCGCAGAACGATCGAGACCATCCGCACCCCCTGACCATCCGGCCTCCGGCCCCTCCGGCGCCGACTCCGCGATCCGCTCGGCCGAGAGTCGTCGACGGCGGAGGTTCCTCAGGAGGGCCGGAGGAACGGTCTAGGCTGGGGAGCCATGCTGACCGCCGCCGCCGTGTGCCCGTTTCCGCCCCTGCTCGTCCCCGAGGTGGCCGCCGGCGCCGCGGCCGAGCTCGACGACCTCAGGCGCGAATGCGACGCCGTGGTGGGGGCACTGAAGGCGAGCGGCGCGGACCGCCTCGTCGTCGTCGGGCCAGGAGAGCGGACGCGACGCCATGGGGCCGACAGCGGGGGAGACCTGGCACCCTACGGCGTGCCCTTCCCCATCGGCCCACAGCCGCCGGTGCTGCCGCTGTCACTGGCCATCGGCCGCTGGCTGGCCGAGCGCGAAGGGACGGTGCCGGATGCCTACGTCGAGGTCGCTTCCGACGCCGAGCCAGGGGAATGCCTCGCGCTCGGGGCGGAGCTGGCGGGCGAGGCATCGGCCGTGGCGCTGCTGGTGATGGGCGACGGCAGCGCGCGCCGCCCGCCGTCCTCGCCCGGCAGGCCGGACGACCGGGCGCCCGCCTTCGACGAGGAGGCGGCGTCGGCGCTGGCGCGGGCCGACACCGACGCGCTCGCCCGGATCGATCCGGCGCTGGCCCGGGAGCTGATGGCGGCCGGGCGTCCGGCCTGGCAGGTCCTCGCCGGGGCGGCGGGCGGGGACACGGTGAAGGGCGAGCTCCTGTCCCACCAAGCGCCGTACGGCGTCGGCTACTTCGTGGCCCGCTGGACGCCCGACCGTTGATCTCGGGAAAAGCGCCCCTATGAAGGCGGCCGGGTCACGTGGTGGGTGCAACCACGCGCCGGGCGTCGGGGCCGGGGACCACCGTTTGCGCAGCCCGTTGAGCACGATGGTGCGCAGCAGGCCCGGCCTGGCCAGCCACGGCTGCTTCGGTCGGCGCCTGCGGCTATCGGCCCGTGCCTGGGCCCAGGCCGCGTTGTAACCCACCCGGTAGCCCTTGCGCAGCCGGTACCCGGGCGGGTGGTCGTGCATGCGGGGGTTGCGCACCCCGCGGTGGTGGGCGCCGTTGAGGTCCAGCTCCCGGCCCACGGTAGCCGGGGACACCCTCATGGCCCCGGCGTTGGCGGCCAGAGACGCGCCCTGGGCCCACATGTCCTCCAGCACCTGGCCGTGCCCCGGTGTGAGAACCCCTGGTCGGGCCACGGCGTGCTCCTGGTGGTCAGCGCACCGGCAAAAGTTGCACTGAACGGGAGATACCTCCGGCGATTGCACCGTCGTTCCTTCCGAGACCAGTGACAAGCAGCGTGGGCCGTCAGCGGTTCTGCGCAGGGTCGGCGGTGACGCCTTCCGTGATGCCCTCCTCGACCAGTGCCAGCGCGCGCTCGGTCAGGTCGGGGGCGTCGTAGGGGAGCCACCGTACGCGCGGATCGCGGCGGAACCACGACTCCTGGCGGCGGGCGAAGCGGCGGGTTGCGCGCACGGTCTCCTCGCGGGCCTCCTCCTCGGTGCACTCCCCGCGCAGGAAGCGCAGCACCTGGGCGTAGCCCAGCGCGCGCGGAGCCGTCCGCCCCTCGGACAGCCCGTGCTCCTCCAGCGCGCGGACCTCCTCCACCAGCCCCGCCTGCCACATCCGGTCCACACGCACCCCGATGCGCTCGTCCAGCTCGGGGCGCGGCACTTCGAGGCCCACCTGGACCGAAGGGTAGGGCGAGACGTGGTCGGGCAGGGTGGCCGTGAACGGGCGGCCGGTCAGCTCGATGACCTCCAGCGCGCGCACGATGCGGCGCCCGTTGCTGGGCAGGATCGCCTTGGCGGCGGCCGGGTCGCGCTCGGCCAGGCGGGCGTGCAGTGGGCCCGGCCCGGACTCGGCCAGCTCGGCCTCCAGGCGCGTGCGCACCTGCGGGTCGGTTCCGGGGAACTCCAGTTTGTCCAGCACGGCGCGCACGTACAGGCCCGAGCCCCCGACGAGGATCGGCACGGCCCCCTGAGAGCGCAGGCGGTCGACGATCCCGCGCGCGAGGTGCTGGAAGCGGGCGACGTCCGCGGGTTCGGTCACGTCCCAGATGTCGAGCAGGTGGTGCTCGACCCCGCGCCGCTCCTCCTCGGCCATCTTGGCCGTACCGATGTCCATGCCGCGGTAGAGCTGCATGGAGTCGGCGTTGATGACCTCCGCATGGCGGCCTGAAGCGCGCAGGCGCAGCGCGACGCCGACGGCGAGGTCGGACTTCCCTGCGGCGGTGGGGCCGACGACGGATACCACCGGTACCCCGGTCCGCCCCTCCGGAGTGCCCTCACCCGCAGCGCCGTCGAACCTGGTCCCGCCGTTGTCCGTGCTCGTGCCCATTCCTCCAGTCTGGCAGCGGGCGGCGACCCGATCGGACGTCCCCACCTCCTCGAACTCGGGGAAGGCGGCCCCAGGAGCGCGCGCTCGGGGCCCAGTTCCCCGAGATCGACGGCGACGGCTTCGAGGCCGTTCCTCGAGTCATAAGATGATCTCCATGCGTTTCGCCAAAGGCCACGGCACCGAGAACGACTTCGTCATCCTCCCGGACCCGGAGGGTGCCCTGGACCTCGGCGCCGACCTCGTGGCGCGGCTGTGCGACCGCCGCGCCGGAATCGGCGGGGACGGCGTCCTGCGGGTCGTCCGCACGCGCGCGCTCGGCGAACCGCTCACCGGCGCCGCCGCCTCCTCCGAGGCCGCCGAGTGGTTCATGGACTACCGCAACGCCGACGGCAGCATCGCCGAGATGTGCGGCAACGGCGTGCGGGTCTTCGCCCGCTACCTCCTGCACGCGGGCCTGGCCGAGGGCCGGAGCATCGACGTCGGCACGCGCGCGGGCCTGCGCAGCGTCACGATCGAGGACAACGGCGACATCACCATAGACATGGGCCGCCCGGAGGTCTTCGGCGACGGCGGCGCACGGCTGGCCGACGGCAGTGAGGTGCGCGGGTTGCGCGTCTCCGTCGGCAACCCCCACCTGGCCTGCATGGTCGACGGCCCGGTCGGCGGCCTCGACCTGACCTCCGCCCCGGCGCTCGACCCGGCGGCCTTCCCCGAGGGCGGCAACGTCGAGGTCGTCGCGCCCCTCGGCGACGGCGTGCTGGACATGCGCGTGTACGAGCGCGGGTCGGGCGAGACGCGCTCCTGCGGCACCGGCATCGTCGCGGCCGCCGTCGCGGCCACCCGCGCCGCGGGGGGCGCCCCCGACCAGGGAGCCACCTGGCGGGTCCGGGTCCCCGGCGGCGAGTGCATCGTCCTGCTCGACGCCCGGGGCGCGCGGCTGCGCGGCCCCGCCGTCATCGTCGCGGAAGGCCAGGTCCGTCTGGGGTGAGCCGGGCGGCGCTGTTCCTGCTGCGCCGGCTGGCAGGGTACGCCCTCCTGCTGGCGGCGGCCTCCAGCTGTGCCTACCTGCTCAGCGCCGCGGTGCTCGACCCGACCGGCAACTACGCGGCACAGCAGCCGCCCCCGTCCCCGCAGACGGTGGAGCGCCAGCTCGCCGAGCGCAACCTCGACCCGGACGTGCCGCTGGGCCGGCGCTACCTGGTGTGGGCCTCCGGCGCCGTGACGGGCGACCTCGGGCAGACCTGGGACGGCCGCCCCGTCAGCGCCGAACTGGCCGACCGCGCGGCGGCCAGCACCCGCCTGCTCGTCCTCGGCGCCGCCGTGGGAGCGGTCGCCGGGGTGGCCTGGGGGGCCTGGGCGGGGGCCCGCAAGGACGGCGCCGGGGACACGGCGGCCACCCTCGGCGCCGTGCTGCTGATCTCGGTGCCGCCGCTGGTGGTGGCGGTCGTCCTGCAGACCCTGGCGATCGGGCTCAACACGGCCTCGGGGGAGGCGCTGCTGCGCACCGCGGGGGAGGCGCCGCCCGGGTCCGGCCTGGCCGACCAGGTCCGCTACATGGTGCTGCCGACGGTGGCGCTGGCCCTGCCGCTGGCCGCGGTGGTCAGCCGGTACCAGCGGGGCCTGATGGCCGACGAGGCCGGGGCCGACTACGTGCGCACCGCCCGCGCCAAGGGGCTCACCCGGGGGCGCGCGCTGCGCGGGCACGCCCTGCGCACCAGCCTCGTCCCGGCCTCCACCTACGTGGCCTACACGGCCGCGGCCATGTTCACCGGCGCCGTCTTCGTCGAGCGGGTGTTCGGTCGGCACGGCGTGGGCGGGATGCTGGTCGAGGCGGTGGAGGCCGGGGACGTGAACGCGGCGGCCGCGGCGTGCGCCTTCGGAGCGGTGTGCGTGGTGGCCGCGGGTGCCGTGGCCGACACGCTGCGCGTCGCGCTCGATCCGCGGGTCCGAAGCTGAGGCGCTCAAGGCGGAATCGCAGTAGTATTTCCGGATTGTTCCAATCGTGGCTTTCGTCCGCGACGGGGCCCCGGCCGCCCCTCGGCCGACGGGGACCGTCCGAAAGGGGTGCACGTGGGAGAGGGACGTGCCCGGCGCGGCGCCGCGCTGCTGTGCGCGGTCGCCGTCGGCGCGGCGGCCTGCTCGCCCGCGGAGGAGGGGGCCGGTCCCCGGCCCGCCGCCGCGGGGGGCGTGGACGTGGGCGCCGCCGACCGCGCCGACCTCGAACCCGGCGGCACCCTCGACTGGGGCATCAACGAGTTCCCCGCCCAGTGGAACCCCCACCACGCCGACGGGAACCTGGCCACGGTGCGCACCGTCACCGACGCCGTGCTGCCCACCCCCTTCGAGGTGGACCCGGAGGAGGGGCCCCGGCCCGACCCCGACTACCTGCTCGGCGCCGAGGTGCGCGAGGCGGGGCCGGACCGCCCGCAGACGGTGACCCTGCGCCTCAACCCGGAGGCGCACTGGTCCGACGGCACCCCCATCACCTGGCGGGACTACCGGGCCACGGCCGACGCGCTGGACGGGCAGGGCGACGGCTACCGGGTGCGCGGCGAGGTCGGCTACGACCGCATCGCCCGCGTGCGGCAGGGCGCCGACGAGTACGAGGCGGTCGTGGAGTTCTCCGAGCCGTTCTCGGAGTACCCGTCGCTGTTCGCCCCGCTGCTGCCCGAGTCGGTGGCCGGCGACCCCGAGGCGTTCAACGGGGACTACAAGGGGGACATCCCGCTGACCGCCGGGCCGTTCGAGGTGGCCGGGGTCGACGACGGGGCCCGCCGCGTGGAGCTGCGGCGCTCGGAGGACTGGTGGGGCGACCCCGCGGTGCTCGACGGCATCGTGTTCACCGCCATGGACCAGGAGGGGCTGGACAGCGCGTTCCTGGACGGGGGCATCGACGCCTACGCGCTCCCCGTGGACGCCGGGTCGTTCTCGCGGGCGAACTCCGCCGGGGACGGGGAGGTGCGCGTCGCGCTCGGGCCGGACTACCGGCACATCACCCTGAACGGCGAGAGCCCGCTGCTGCGGGACCGCAAGGTGCGGCACGCGGTGTTCCTCGGGGTGAACCGGCAGGCCCTGACGGACGCGGCGCTGAGCGGCCTGGGGATGGAGGCCGAGCCGCTGGGCAACCACTTCCTGCTGGAGGGGCAGCCCGGTTTCACCGACAACAGCGGGCAGTGGGGGCGGCACGACCCGGAGCGCGCGGGCGAACTCCTCGACGAGGCGGGCTGGAAGCCGGGCGAGGACGGGATCCGCCAGAAGGACGGCGAGCGGCTCGAACTGCGCTTCCTCGTCCCCCGAGGCTTCCGTCCGGCCCAGGACGAGGCGGAGATGGTGCAGGCCATGCTCAGTGAGGCGGGCATCGGCGTCACCATCGAGCCGGTTGGCGGGGACGAGCTGTTCTCCCGCTACGTGCTGCCGGGCGACTACGACATGGTGGCGTTCGTGAACACCGGCGGGCGGTTCCCGATCTCCAATTCGCTCCCGCAGTGGGCGTCCCCGGTGGAGGGGCCCGACGGCGAGGAGTGGCGCTCCAACGTCGGCCGCATCGGGTCCAAGGAGATCGACGCGGCGATGGACGAGGCCTTGGAGAGCCTCGACGAGGAGGCGTCCCTGCGAGCGGTGAACCGCGCGGACGAGCTGCTGTGGCAGGAGGGCCACACGCTGCCGCTGTACCAGCGCCCCCAACTGATGGGCGTCCGCTCCGACCTCGCCAACATAGGCGCCCCGGGCTTCGGCACCCACCAATACGAGGACATCGGCTACCTGAAGGAGTGAGGTGGGACGCGGTGCCCGCCCCGCGCCACTCCCGTGGGGCCGCCCTCCTCACATGCTCAGAGGAAGGGGAGTCCGGTCCGGAGCGAGCAGAGTGAGGGAGAGGCATCCGCAGTCGGCCTTCTCGGTGTGGAGCCAGTGGGCGGTGAGAGAGTCGATGAGGAACATCCCCCTTCCGGTCTCGGCGTCGAGGTCTGCACCCGCGGTCCCTGATCGCACGCGGGGCCGGTCAGCGGGGTTCAGCGCCGGCGTCGGTGATGTCGATGTAGAGCGGTCCTCCGGCTGTGGCGTAGAGGGCCGGATGGAAGGTTCCCCGTCGAGCCCGCTGCGAGTGGGGCACCAGGCATTGCAGAAGGCTTCATCGACGCACAGCTCGGCGTCGTCGACAAGGGAGTCGGCCCAGAGAGGGCGCAGGTGCACGCGGGTGAGCGCGCGGGCGATGCGGAGGCCGTCATGGTCACAGGGGAGTTCTTCCCGCACGTTGAGGATGAGGCGGCTCATGGTTCATGCCACCGCCTTCATGCGCGAACGGCGCCGGAGGACATCGCGGAGGGCCGGAGGCGGCGGCTCCCTGAGCAGGAGCTCCGCTGCAGCGGCCGGGTCCGTGGCGTTGCACTCCAGCCCGGGGCCGACGAAGCGCCACCCGTCGACGGTCTCCGCGACGACCACGCAGTCGGTTCCCCTGCGGAGGGTCACGTACAGGCCGTGTGCTCCCTCCAGCGGGAGCGTGCTCAGGCAGCGAACACCCCGACTGGCGAGCTCTTCGGAGAGGGCTCGGAGGTGGCATCGCTTGGCTCCGTGCCTCTCCTCTGACGAGGAAGTCGAGCGTTGGTGCATCTTCTGGCTAGCATCAGACATGTCTTCGCCTCTTGGGCAGGTGGGGACCGTGCCCCGGGGCCGTGCCAGCGGTCGCCGGGATTTCTGCATTTCAGCCCGTCCGAAAGTTCTCGCTGACGTGGTCGTGTGTCCGCGATGGCGGCAGAACTTGCAGGTGAGGCCTGGTCGCCTTCAAAGCAAAAAAGTGGCCGTGGAGGCTCGGCCTCCGGTGGACCGCGGAAGGAGGGACAGGGCCGTGCGGCCGGGTCACCCGGCGGGGAAGACCACGTCGGCGTTCTCCTCCATGGCCTCCTCTCCGTTGTTGAGGAACACGATGCGGCCGTCTCCGTAGCGGGCGGTCCAGCCTTCGCCGAGGTCGAATTCGCGGAGTCCACCGCCGTCCACGGGGGACCAGCCCTCGGCTCCGGGAGCCATGGTGTAGCCGTTCGGTTCGGCGGAGGAGTCGTAGACGCAGTTCCCGTCGAATTCCGCTTCGGAGGCGTAGTCCGAGTCGGGCCCATAGGGCATGAGGACGGCTCGGGCGGCGCCCTCGTCATCGAACCAGGCGGCGCTCAGGCTTCTCCCGTTCTCCGGCAGGAGCACGGCCTGCGCCGATCCGTCGGCGAGGTCCACCACGTGGGCCTCGGACACGGGGGCGCACGGTGAGGTGGACACGCCATAGGTGTGCGTGACGGCGACACCGAGGGTCTGGTCCGGGCTCACCGCGATGACCGTCTCCTCGCTGTACTGGACGCTTCCGGTGTCCACGACGTGCCGGGCCTCCTCGGGGGAGAGGATCTCGTACAAGGCGGTCGTGAAGAAGTCGTTCGGATCATCCCTGACGTGGGCGTAGGTGCGCAGCTCGCCGCCGGTCCACATCGGTGTGAGCTCGATGTTGGGCGCGATGTCCCCGGCCGGTCCCTCCGGGATCTCCGGGATGTCGTGCCCGGAGGGCTCACCACCGTCGTCGGGGTAGGTGAGCAGGTCGGCCTCGAAGCCCGTGGAGACGAGCGTGTCACCGAGGAAGCCGATCGTGCAGGCGTCGCAGGTCCACGTGTGCTCCTGGTCGGCGGCCAGGTCGCGCAGGTGGATCGTCCACTCCTCGGTGGCGTCCGAGCCCGCCTCCTCCAGTTCCGACCACGCGACCTTGGTCCCGTCGGCCGACCAGGCCACCGACCCGGGGACCACGTCCTCTTCGAGGACTTCCACCTCCCCGCCGGGCTCGGTCACCCCCTTGAGCTCCCCTCCGCTGTTCCAGGCAACCGGGCGGAAGGCCGCCGCCGTCCCCGTCGCCTCGGCGCAGGCGCGGCGGTTGGCCGCGTCCTCAGGGGCGGTGGTGCTGATGCAGACGGTCAGGGCCGCGTCGGCCTGGACCGTGCAGGACTCGGCCCCTGGGCCCTCCTCGCACCCCCAGTACAGGAACGCGACGCCCTCCGGCAGAGGCGCGTCGGGGTCGACCTCGATGGGGCCGGTCTCGCCCTTCGCCGAGTCGACCACGGTGGTGCAGTCGGTTGTGCCGCCGCCGATGGCGCAGTCCTCGCCCGGCTCGCCCGGCATGGCGACCTCGGCCGCCGCCGTCGCCACCATGACGCTGACCGGAACGGTGTCGGACGTGAGCACCTGCTGCCCGAGCACCACCCCGCCGGCGGTGACCGCGGCCAGCCCTCCGCCGACCGCGAGCTTGGCGGTGAGCCCGGCACCGGCCTTGCCCGCGGTCGCGGTCGTCGAGGTGACCGTGGAGGAGACCGCGCCTCCCGGGTCGGCCGCCGCCGCGACCTCGGTCGCCAGGCCGCCGGACTGGTGGGCGGCCTCGGTGGCGACCTCGCCTCCCGGGGGCGGGGAACCGCCGGACAGGGCGTCGGCGGCCGACGACGCCTCATCCGTCCCGGACACCCCCGGGTCGGCGCCCACGTCGGAACCGCCTGTGTCGGCACCGGACGCGTCGGAACCGGTCTGGGCGTGTTCCGGCCCGCACAGCTCGGCCCCCTCCTCGGCGCCGCGTGCGGCGGCCTCGTCGCCCATCTCCCGCCACAGGGCGGCGGCAGCGGCGAACCCGGCGGCTGCGGCGGCGCGCCGACCGGTGACCAGGCTCCGTACCCCCTCCTCGTGCAGGAAGTAGGCCAGAGCGCCCTTGTCGCGGGCGCGTTCGGCCGCCGCCCGCCCGCGCTCCACCAGCCGCCCCCAGGCGCCGGTCTTCAGCGAACAGGCGAGCGTCGGGGCGGCGGCGCGCGCCAGGCGGACGGCGGTCTCGGCGGCACCGGCGCGGTCCAGGGCGTCGACGGTGCGCGAGACCAGGCTTTCGGCGCCCGCCGCGTCGGAGGCGGAGCGGCCGGGGGCCGTCACCCAGTGGACGAGGCGGTCGGCGATGGCGGACAGTTCCGCGCCGCCCGAAGGCGTAACGGTCTCGGCCGCGCCGCCGTCGAGGCCGGGCGCCAGGCGGTGGCCCCGCTCGGTGGGGACCGCGATCCCCAGGCGTTCCAGGCGTTCACCGGCCGAGGCGGTGTCGGTGCCCGGTGCGGTCGCCGCTGCGAGCAGTCCGGTGTCGGCACCGCCGGGCCCGGCGAGCGCGAGTACGGACAGCACGGCGCGCTCGCCGGGTCCCAGTGTCCCCAAGAGACGCGGGAGCAGGTCGGGAAGCTCGGCAGGCCGCGCCAGCCTCCCCTGGGCTGAGGCGAGCAGGAGCCGGTGGGGGTTGCCCGAGGTGGCCAGGACCAGCTCGTCGGCCAGCGCCTGCTCGGACTCGTCCAGCGGGTGCCCCAGCGCGCGGGAGAGCAGGGCGAGTGCGTCCGCGTGCCCGAGGCCCTCCAGCGCCATCGCGTCCCCGTTCCCCCACAGGGTGCGGCGGGTCGAGGAGACCAGCACGGCCGCATCGGGGAGCGTGTCCAGCAGAGATTCGAGGTCCTGCCGGGGGCATTCCAGGTCGTCCAGGATGAGCGCGGCCCCGACACCGGTCATCAGGCGGCGCAGCTCCGCACCGGTCGGGCGGTAGCCGGGGGCGTCGAAGCAGGCGGTGAACACGTCCTGCAGGACGTCGCCGCGGTCCTGGCCCGCCGCGTCCACGAAGGCGACCCCGCCCGGGTCGGCCCGGGCTTCGTGGGCGCACATCCGCAGCAGGGTGCTCTTTCCGGTGCCGGAGGGGCCATAGACCTGCACGGCGCCGCTTTCGGCGAGGGCGCGGGTGACGGCGTCCAGCTCCCGCCCGCGCCCCAGGGGGGCGTGTACGCGGCGCGGAAGCAGGCGGACGTCCTCCCGGGGCCGGACCTCGGGCCGCCGCCCCTGCTGGACGACGGTGACGTGGGAGCGCTCGGCGGTGACCACGACATTGTGGTCGCCGACGACCATGGTCCCGGTGACGTCTCCGGCCACCTCGACCCAGTTGTCGGCTCCGCTTCCGCCGTCGGGCGGCGTCACTCCCCGTCCCCGCCTTCGCCGCCGAAGTGGCGGGAGAACTCGGCGGCCACGGCGTCGCCCGCGTGCTCGACGAGCCGCCCGACGAAGGGGTGCACGATGAGCGCGGTGACGGCTCCGGCGAGCGCGGGCAGGCGCTTGGCGAACCAGTCGCGCACGTAGACCATGGTCGAGACCTCGGGTTCCTCGGCGGTGACCGCCTCTTCGAGTTCGTCGATCCGCTCGCGGGCGGAGTCCGCCCCCTTCCCGGCCTCCCGGTCGATCCGCTCGCGCAACGCGGCGAAGCCGGAGCGCAGCGACTCCAGGTCGGCGCCTTCGGCCACAGGGACGTCCTGGGGCCCTCCATGGATCGCGACGACGTTGTTGTCCTCGCCCACGACCACCTGTCCGGAGACGTCGCCCGTCTCCACCCGGTACCGCTTGCCCGTCCCGCCCTCACCCATGGCCACCCCTTTTGTCGGAATCCAGCCCGCCGGTTCTGGGATGATAACGAGGCGCCGCGCGAGGGCGACGCCCTTTTTCGATAAAGGAATGAGTACGTTTATCCGTTCCTGTGGCCGATATTTCCCCACCGGCCCCAGGAGGTGCGATGCGCACCACGGCGCTCATGGTGCATTCGGTCCCGCCATCCCATGAGAGGAGATGCAGGGCTTCGTCTTCGCCGGTGTGCGCGGGGGGTCGCTCCAGTGGGGTTCGTCCCCGCCGTCCTTTGGTGGCGGAGAATCGGCATTTTCTGGCCTGTGCTGCTTTTTTGTCCCGAGTGCTGCGAGAAGCGAGCGGAATCGGTGGTGGTCGGATCCGTATGACCGCTGCGGAGGAATCGGGGCCGATCGGGTGGGGCAAGCCTCTGCTGGGGAAAGAGGAGCGTATGGCGGACTCGCGTGGCGCCCGGCCTGAACGCGTCCCCGACGTCCACGTCGTCGGTGTCGACGGGTGCGCGGGCGGCTGGGTCGCCGTGCACCTCCGTGAAGGGGTGTTCAGCGGGGCGCGTTTCCACGCCCGGCTGTGCGCGTTGGTCGACGGGGCGGAAGGCGGCGTGATCGCGATCGACGTCCCGCTGGGGCTTCCCCCGGACGGGCGGCTCTGGCGCGAGTGCGACCTCCGGGCCCGCTCGGCCCTGGGTCCCCGCAGGGGAAGCGTGTTCCCGGTGCCCTCCCGCCGGGTCCTGGAGTGTACGAGCCGGGAGCAGGCGGACCGGGTCCAGCGGGAGCTCGCGGGAAAGGGGGTCGCCGCCCAGGCCTTCGCGCTGTTCCCGAAGATCCGTGAGGCCGAGGAGCAGCGCCGCAGGGGCGTCCGGCTGCACGGGGTCCACCCGGAGGTCTCCTTCGCCGCGATGGCCGGCGGCCCGCTCGCCTGGAGCAAGCGGACATGGAACGGGCAGGCGCAGCGGCTCCGGCTCCTCGGTGCCCAGGGCATCTCCCTTCCCGACGACCTGGGGCAGGCGGGTCCGGTTCCTGTGGACGACGTTCTCGACGCCGCGGCCGCGGCATGGTCCGCGAAGCGGATCGCCGACGGGGTGGCGGGCAGTCTGCCCGACCCCGCCGACCGCGACGAGGGCGGTGGGCCGGTCGCCATCCGGTTCTGATGTGCCGGACGGGCCGGGCTCCGGGCCACCCCGCCTCGATACCGACCATGCGGTATGTCACGATGGGGGTGCGCCGCTCCGGCCGCCGTTGAGCACCGGGCGGTCCCTGTCCGCGGCGTGTTCCTTCGTGATGAGGAGGCCACGATGGCGGTCGACCCCTCCGGGCAGGACCTCGCACGGCTGGTGGAGAAGGACCCCGGCGGTCCCGTGGTGATGCTCAACCTGCTGCGCTTCGCCCCCGACGGGCGGCCCTCCTATGAGGAGTACTCGCGGCGGGCAGGGCGTTTCCTGGCCCGGTACGGGGCAGAGCTCCTCTACGCCGGCGACGGCGAGGCGCCCCTCGTGGCCGAGGAGGGCCAGGACTGGGACGCGGTGCTCCTGGTGCGCTATCCCAGCCGCGAGGCCTTCAGCCGGATGGTCGCCGACCCCGAGTACCAGGAGATCACCGGCCTGCGCTCCGGTGCTCTGACCGAGGCCGTGCTCCAGCCGACCACTCCCTGGTTCACGCGCGGCGACGGGGACGGCTGAACGGCCGCGCATCCGCCCCCTGCACGTTCGAGCGGCCCGCGCGCCGGTCCCGGTCGATCAGCGCGCGGGGCTGCCTCCGCGGGTCAGGCGCACTGCCAGAGGAACCGGCCCTCGCCCGTCTCACTGTTCAGGAACGCGTAGCCGATTCCCGCGTCGCCGAAATTCACGTCGAACGGCGCTTTGCAGCTGTCCAGTTGGAGCACGTGCTCCCACGTTCCCGGGGCCTTCGGTTCCTCGTTGCGCTGGAGCCAGGCGGGGGCGCCTCCCAGGAAGGTGAAGGACTCGTCGTCCGTGTCGGGGGCGGAGGTCACCGCGACGTGGTCCGGGCCGTGCGTTGGGCCCGTCTCCAATGGAGCGACCTCATAGAAGCTCGCGGGGCGTCCCGGCTGGGCGAAGAACGCGTTCTCCCCGCCGTCGGGCTCCCACGTGCCTTCGACGAACTCCCCGTCCTCCTCCTCGGTCATGAAGAGGTAGCCGAGGCGCACCCCGGCGCCGGGCAGGCGGACCTGCCCGATGAACCGCATGGGGTTGCCGGTCTCCGCCGACAGCGGCCACGCGGGCTCTTCCAGCCAGACCGGCTGTCCGCCGAACTTGGTGACCGGTTCCCGGACCGGGACGTCGGACTTCTCGAATTGCAGGACCTGCTTGTCCAAGGGGGGTTCCTGTCTGTCTGTGGGGTGGTGCAGGGCCCAGATCCCCGCCGTGTCGGTGGTACCGACGGATGGGGCGGAGGAGCGGTTCCTCTGGAGACGGGCGGGGCGCTGAACGGCGCCAGGACCGTTCCGGCGCACAACGGGACCGAGGGGCGCCTCACGGCGGCCCCTCGGTCGGAATCCGGTCGGGGAGCGTCAGGAGGAGTACACGCGCTCCACGAAATGCGCCAACTGGTCGTCGGACAGGAACTGGGCCAGGTCGGCTTCGCTGATCATGCCGACGAACCTGCGGTTCTCGTCGATGACCGGCAGGCGGCGGATCTGGTTGCCCTCCATCTCCCGCAGGACGTCCTGTACGCTCGCGCGGCTCGCGATCCAGTGGGGCGTGCCCCGGCACAGTTCCCCGGCGGTGACGTGGGACGGCTCGTGGCCCGAGGCCACGCACATCACCACGATGTCGCGGTCGGTGATGAGCCCGACCATGCGCTCGTCGGGATCCATCGGGTCGCTCACCGGTAGGGCGCCCACCCCGTGCTCCCGCATGAGCTGCGCCGCACGGTCCAGGGTCTCGTCGGCGGGGATCCAATGGGCTCCAGGGTGCATGATGTCGGCGGCGGTGGTCATGTCCCGGCCTCCTCGGCTCGGATTCCTGATGGACGGGGCCGTCCACAGGCCTCTCCCGGTCAACGCTAGGAGCGTCCCGGCAAAAGGCACGACACATGGCGGGTCCGGACTCGCCAAAGGCCGCAGGGGCGGGTGGCGGACGGCGCCGGAGAACGCGGTGCGTTTCGGGGAACCGGATCGCTCCCGGACCCGTCTTGTCCGTTGCCGGGGGGCGCACAGGGCGCCGCCGGATCGGGACGAGGAGATCGCATGACCGTTGAGGACCTGCGGACCCTGCAGATCGGCAGGCTGGTGCCCCTGGCCGAGGGGGAGTCCGTGCGGGCGGACGACGGCGGACCGGCGACCAGGCTCGGCGGCCAGCCGGACTGGCTCTCCGAGCCGGAGTGGCCCCTGGCGTCCGGGAAGGCCCAGCGCTTCATCGCGCAGGTGCGGCTCCCCGGCTCCGAGCCGAGGATGGCCTACATCTTCATGGAGGACGACGGGTTCGGCGACCAGGACCCGGACTTGGGCGACCTCAGTGAGTACGACTGGAACACCGACGTCCCGTCCACCTACCGCGTGACCGACTCCCACGCCCCCAACACCGTCATCGTCCAACCAAACGGCACACCCCGCGTCCCCACCGCGCCGGTCGCGGAGGGCCCGACCCTGCACAACATCGTCCCTGGCCAGGCCATGCCCGTGGCGTACCGGGTGGAGCTCGCGCCGTACGTCCCGGAGACGGTGGAGGCGGAGGTCGAGGGGGAGGAGGACGTCCCGGTCGCCTGGTGGTCGGGTGACGCGAAGTTCGACGAGGAGGAGGACCGCCCCGACGTCCAGGTCGGAGGGAAGGCCTTCTGGCTCCAGATGCAAGAGGTGCCTGACGACTGGCACCACGTGGCCACCATCGACTCGGCCACCGACAAGTACTCCATCAACTGCGGCGACAGCGGCCTCGCCTACGCCTTCCTGAACCCCGAGCAGACCAACGGCGTCCTGATCACCCAGTCCTGCTGAATGCTCGGGACCCGCAGGCCGAAGGTGCGGCGCTGCACCAGCGCCGACCGGGGCGGCTGAAGCCTGCACATCCGGACGGTTCGCCCGCGGATCGGCGCCGGTCCCGGTCGACCGGCGGGCGAGCCGTCCGCCACAGGTCAGCAGCAGTGCCAGAAGAAGCGGCCCTCGCCGGTCTCCGTGTCCAGGAAGGCGTAGCCGGTGCCCGTGTCGCCGAAGTTGACGTAGAACGGCACGTCAATGCTGTCCAGCTGGAGTATGTGCTCCCACGTTCCGGGGGCATCAAGAAGCACATCGGGGGCGCCTCCCAGGAAGGTGATGCCGCCTCCGACGAACGGGATGGAGTCGGGGTCGTACGTCACCGCGACGTGGTCGGGGCCGTGCGTCGGGCCGGTCTCCAGCGGGGCGGCCTCGTAGAAGGAGGCGGGGCGTCCCGGCTGGGCGAAGAAGGCGTTCTCCCCGGCCTCGGGATCCATGGTCTCGTAGCCGTGCCCGTCCTCCTCCTCGGTCATGAAGAGGTAGCCGAGGCGCACCCCGGCGCCGGGCAGGCGGACCTGCCCGATGAACCGCATGGGGTTGCCGGTCTCGGCTGACAGCGGCCATTCCGGCTCCTCCAGCCAGACCGGCTGCCCGCCGAGCTTGGTGACCGGCTCCCGGACCGGTTCGTCGCACTTCTCGAATCGCAGGAATCGCGGGGTCTGCTCGTCCACAGGGGGCCTCCTGGCCGTGTGCCGAATGTGGCAGGGGACCGGAGTCCCTACCGTGTCGGGGAATCGACGGGCGCGACGGGGGGCCGGTTCCGACGCCGTCCACCAGGGGGCTTCCCGACCCACGTTAGGAACGGCCGGGCAGAGCGCACGCCACCTCCGGTGTTCTCGGACTCACCAGAGTCCTACGCGGACAGGCGCGGCGTGCGGAGCGGGAGCAGTCGGGAAGGGACGGGGAGCGTCGCGGCGGGAGAGATGATGGGTGCTCTCCGGGAACCGGGGTCCCCCGGCCCCCGTCTTGTTCGTTGGCCGGCGGATGCGCAGGCCACCGCCGACGGGGAGGGGGAGGGCCATGAGCGTTGACGACCTGCGGACCATGCACTTCGGCAGGCTGGTGTCCGCAGAGGACGGGGAGGCCGGAGCGGCGGCCGACGGCGGGCCGGTGACCAGGTTCGGTGGCCGGCCGGACTGGCTCTCCGAGCCGGAGTGGCCCCTTCCGGGCGGGAGGCCCCTGAGATTCGTCGCGCAGGTGCGGCTCCCCGGTGCCGAGCCGAGGATGGCCTACATCTTCATGGACGACGGGTACGAGAGGGACTTCAGCGAGTACGGCTGGAACACCGACGCTCCGCAGGCCTACCGAGTGAACGACCCCTACATCCCCAACACGGTGATCGTGCAGCCGGGAGGCACGCCCTATGTGCGCACCGCGCCGGCCGCCGAGGGGCCGACGCTGTACTACAGCGCCACTGGCTCCGACCGCACGCCCGTGGAGTACCGCGTAGAGCTCACCCCCTACGAAGGGGACCCCGGCGAGGACGCGGAACCCGAGGACGTGGTCCCGTGGTGGTCCGACGTCCAGGTCGGCGGAAAGGTCTTCTGGCTCCAGGGCGACGAGTCCCCCGGCGACGAATGGCACCACCTGGCCACCATCGACTCCGACGACGGCAAGTACTCCATCAACTGCGGCGACGCCGGGACCGCCTACGCCTTCCTGAACCCGGAGCAGACCGGCGGCATCCTCATCGTCCAGTCCTGCTGAACCCCGGCGCCCGCGGTGTGCTGGAGCCGCGTCACACCAGCGCCGACGGCGGCAGCCCCCGGATCGAGGCGTCGAGCACCTGGGCCGTGTGGGCGACGGCGATCTCCTCGCCGCGCTCGCGCATGGTCGCGGCGATCTGCAGGGAGCACCCGGGGTTCCCCGCGACCAGCAGGGACGCCTTCGTGGAGGCGACGTCGTCGGCCTTGCGGGTCCCCAGCTCGGCCGCGGGTTCGGGGTTGAGCAGGTTGTACACCCCCGCCGACCCGCAGCAGATCTCCGGGTTGGGCAGGTCGGCCACCTCCAGGTCCGGGATCGAGCGCAGAAGGTCCCGGGGCTCGGCGGTCACCCCCTGGCCGTGGGAGAGGTGGCAGGCGTCGTGGTAGGCCGCCTTCACCGGCAGCGGGTGGCGCTCGGCGCGCGGGCCGAGCTCCGCCAGGTACTCGGAGAAGTCCACGACCTTGGCGGACAGTGCCTCGGCGCGGCGGACCAGGTCGTCAGGGCGGCCCGCCTCGCGCAGCACCCGGCCGTAGTGCTTCATCGTGCCGCCGCATCCCGCGGAGTTCACGACGACGGACTCGACCCCTGCCTTCTCGAACGTGCGGACGGTCTCCTCGGCGAAGCGCGCGGCCTCCTCGGCGCGGCCCGAGTGCGAAGAGAGCGCGCCGCAGCACCCCTGGCCCTTCGGGATGACGACCTCGCAGCCCTCACTGGCCAGCACCCGTGCCGTCGCCGTGTTCACCTGGGGGAAGAACGCCCCCTGCACGCACCCGGTGAGCATGCCGACGACGGCCCGCCGCCGACCGGCGGCCGGGACGCGCTCAGGAAGCGCGGGCACCTTCCCCTTGATGGGCGGCGCCATGCGCTCCATCGCCGCCACGGACGGGGACACGCGTTCGAGTACTCCGGACGAGCGCAAGGGCTTCGCCAGGCCGCTGGCCTGGTAGGCGCGCAGGGGGCCGCGCATCAGCCCGAGGCGGCGCCGGTAGGGGAAGAGGGAGAAGATCGCCGAGCGGATGAGGCGCTCCGCCCGGGGGCGCTCGTGCTCCTCCTCCACGCGCGCGCGGGTGGTCTCGATCAGCGCGTCATAGGCGACGCCGGACGGGCACGCCGTCACGCATGCGAGGCACCCGAGGCAGTTGTCGAAGTGCCCGACGGAGGCGTCCGTGAACACCCCCTCGTCCTCCGCCTGCCCCATGAGGTGGATGCGCCCCCTGGGGGAGTCCATCTCCTCGCCCCACAGGACGTAGGTGGGGCAGGTCGGCAGGCAGAAGCCGCAGTGCACGCAGTCGGACAGCAGGTCGGGGAACGGCCGCTCGGCCGTCCCGGCGCCGTTCTCCGCGCCTTCGGCGCCTTCGGTGCCGTCTGCGCTCTTCGCGCTCTCGGTCATCGGGTGTCCTCCCTGCGGGTCGGGGCGCGGAATGCGAGGGAAGGGGGCGGGCGTCAGATGCCTCCGGCGAACCGGCCGGGGGACAGGACACCGTCCGGGTCCAGGTTCTTCTTGATCGACCGCATGAGCGGCAGCCCGGGCACCGTCCCCCACGGGTCGAGGCCCGCATCGTGCACGGGGCGCGGCGCGTCCAGGACGGTCAGGGAGCCGTGGCCCCCGGTCGCCTCCTCCACGCGGGCGCGCAGGGACGCGACGGCCCGGACGGCGTTCACCGGGTCGGTCGCCGACGGCAGCGCGCTGAACAGCACGCCGGACCCTGCCGAACCTCGGACCGGCAGGGGCCCCGCGTCGGGGGCGGCCTCGGCCAGGGCGTCCAGAACGGCGGGCAGCCGGGCCGGAGGGGAGGTCAGCTTGAGGAGCGTGTCCCCGGGGCCGCCCGGGAGCTCTCCCCAGCCCTCGGGCAGGTCCTCCGACACGGAGGAGCCGGGCAGCAGCGAGGAGACCTCGTCAGCGCGCGCTCTGATGCCGTCCTTAGGCCCTTCGAGCAGCACATGGACCGTGACCGCCCCTGCGGCCGGACGGTCGACCTCGATCGCGGTCGGGGCGGTGTGCGACCGTTGCACCGACGCCACCAGCTCCCGAGCGCGCGCGGGGTCGTCGGCCCGGGCGGACACGGTGTGCGCCGCCGGGGGGACCGGGCGCAGCCGGAATGTCACCGACGTGATGATCCCGAGCGTCCCCAGCGCCCCGGCGTGCAGCTTGCCCAGGTCGTATCCGGCGACGTTCTTGACGACCCGCCCGCCCGAGCTCGCTGCGACCCCGTCGGCGCGCACCACGGTCATGCCCAGGATCAGGTCGCGCACCGGGCCGTAGAGCATCCGCCCCGGGCCGGACAGCCCGGTGGCCACCACACCGCCGACGGTCGACCCCGGCACCACCGGGTCGACCGGGAGCCGCTGGCCGGACGCGCCCAGCACGTCGGCCAGGTCCTCCACCGGCGTTCCGGCGCCGGCTTCGACCACCAGGTCCCCGGCGGCGTGGTCGACCCGGTTCAGCGCCGACACGTCGAGGACGACGTCGCACCGGCGTAGGGGAGCGCCCCAACCGATCTTGGTGCCCGCCCCGCGCGGCACGAGGGCCAGTCCGTCGCGGGCCGCGGCGGCCGCCACCGCCGCGCATCCGTCGGCGTCGGCGGGCTCGGCGACCCACCGGGGGACGACGCCCCCCACCGCGTCCCGGTCGGCCCCGGGGCGGACGGGGACGCCGGACGCCGCCAGGGCGCCCACCGCACCGTCCGCTTCGACCCGCGCCTGCTGGTCTTCGCCGCTCATCGCCCGCCCTTCCCGAACGGTTCCTGGACGCCTCGTTCCCCCGCCTCCCCGTTGATATCGGGGAGATCAACGGGGAGGGGGCTAGAACTGCTCCGCCCGCCCCTCGGCCACCAGCGGGTGCACGTCCTTGCGCACCCCCGGCACCTCCCCGCACAGCCGGGGCGTGGGCAGAAGCTTCTCCGGATTGGCCACCCCGGCCGGGTCGAACGCCCGCCGGAAGAGGTCCATCGTCTCCAAGTCCTGCGGGGTGAACATGCGCGGCATCGAGCAGGCCTTGTCCACCCCCACGCCGTGCTCGCCGGTGATCGACCCGCCGTGCCGGATGCACAGGTCCAGGATGGCGCCGGAGACCTCGGCGGCGCGCTCGCCCGCGCCCGGCTCGGCGTCGTCGAACAGCACCAGCGGGTGCAGATTGCCGTCCCCGGCGTGGAACACGTTGGCCACCCGGATGCCGCTCTCGGCCGACAGCCGGGCGATGTCGCCGAGCACCTCGCCCAGCGCGGTGCGCGGCACCACCCCGTCCTGGACGATGTAGGCGGGGCTGATCCGCCCCACCGCGGCGAACGCCGACTTGCGCCCCTTCCAGATGCGCGCCCGCTCGGCGGCGCCGCTGGCCTCCCGGATCTCGAAGGCGCCCGCGCGCTCGCACAGCCGCCGCACCATGGCGGCGTCGGCGTCCACGTCGGCGGCGGGCCCGTCCAGTTCGACGATGAGCACCGCGCCCGCGCCCTCGGGGTAGTCGCAGGCCACCGCGGCCTCGGCGGCCTCGATGGACAGCGCGTCCATCATCTCTACGGCGGCGGGCAGCACCCCTTCGGCGACGACCGAGGAGACCGCCTCCCCGCCGGCGTCCATCCCGGTGAAGGCGGCGAGCAGGGTGGTGACCTTCTGCGGGGTGCGCACCAGGCGCACGGTGGCCTCGGTGGCGATGCCCAGGGTGCCCTCGGAGCCGATGAACGCGCCGATCAGGTCGTAGCCGGGGGCCTCGGGCGCCTTGCCGCCCAGCCGCACCAGCCCGCCCTGGGGCGTGGCGATCTGCAGGCCCAGCACGTGGTTGACGGTGAAACCGTACTTCAGGCAGTGGGCGCCGCCGGAGTTCTCGGCGATGTTCCCGCCGACCGAGCAGACCTGCTGGCTGGAGGGGTCGGGGGCGTAGTAGTAGCCGTAGGGGGCGGCGGCGCGGGTGATGTCGAGGTTGGCCACGCCGGGCTGGACGACGGCGCACTCGTTGTCGGGGTCGACCTCGATGACGCGGCGCATGCGCGAGGTGGTGACCAGCACCCCGTCGGTGCGGGGGAGCGCTCCCGCCGACAGGCCGGTCCCGGCGCCGCGCGGCACGAAGGGCACGCCCTCGGCGGCGCACAGCCCGAGGACCTCGGCGACCTGTTCGGCGGTGGTCGGCAGGACCACCACCCCGGGCACCTCGGCGTGGTAGGTGAGCCCGTCGCTCTCGTAGGTGCGGCGGCGGGAGGCGTCGGTGATGACGCCGTCGCCGCCGCAGATGCGCTTGAGGCGGGGGACGAGGGCGCTCAGCCGGTCGGCGCGGTCCGCGCGGCCGTGAGCCGCGCCCGCCGGGTCCGTGGTCGACCGGTCATGGGGTGACTCGTCCGACCGATCCCGAATGGCCCGCTCCCGCATGGCACTCGCCCTTCCGCCCGTCGTCGGCGACAGCCGCGCGGAGCGCGCGGGAGCGGGCCCCTGGCGGGACGTCCCGCGCGCTCCGTGATCTCGGCCTCAGACGTTACGGCATCCGCTCGTAGGCGGGAAGGGTGAGGAAGTCGGCGTAGTCGTCGGCCAGGGACACCTCGCGGAACAGCTCGACCGCGCGGTCGAACAGCTCGGCGTCATAGGCGTCGCCGTGCTCGGCCTTGATGGCCTCCAGCTCCTCGGTGATGATGCGGTCGACCAGCTCGGCGGTGACCCTGGGGCCGTCGTCGAGGGTGACGTCGTTGTGCAGCCACTGCCAGATCTGCGAGCGCGAGATCTCGGCGGTCGCGGCGTCCTCCATGAGGTTGTGGATGGCCACCGCCCCGTTGCCGCCGATCCAGGCGGCCAGGTACTGCAGGGCGACGTTGACGTTGGAGCGCAGGCCCGCCTCGGTGACGCCGCCCTCGGTGGCGTCGACGGCGAGCAGGTCCCCGGCCTTGACCGCGACGTCCGGGCGCTGCTTGTCGAGCTGGTTCGGCCGGTCGCCCAGGACGCCGTCGAAGATCTCCATGGCGACCGGGACCAGGTCCGGGTGGGCGACCCAGGAGCCGTCGAAGCCGTCGCCGGACTCGCGGGTCTTGTCGTCGCGCACCTTGGCCAGGGCGCGCTCGTTGACCTCGGCGTCGCGGCGGCTGGGGATGAACGCGGCCATCCCGCCGATGGCGAAGGCGCCGCGGCGGTGGCAGGTCGCCACCAGCAGCTCGGTGTAGGCGCGCATGAAGGGGGCGGTCATGGTGACCGCGTTGCGCTCGGGCAGCAGGAAGCTGCGGCCCCGGGTGCGGTGCGTCTTGATGACGCTGAACAGGTAGTCCCAGCGGCCCGCGTTCAGCCCGGCGGAGTGCTCGCGCAGCTCGTAGAGGATCTCCTCCATCTCGAACGCGGCCGGGATGGTCTCGATGAGCACGGTGGCGCGGATGGTGCCGCGCGGGATGCCCAGGCGCTCCTGGGCGGCCAGGAAGATGTCGTTCCAGAGGCGGGCCTCCAGGTGGCTCTCCATCTTCGGCAGGTAGAAGTAGGGGCCCTTGCCCTTGTCGAGCTGGCGCTGGGCGCAGTGGAAGAAGTAGAGGGCGAAGTCGACGATGCCGCCGGAGGTGCGCTCGCCGTCGACCAGGACGTGCTTCTCGTCCAGGTGCCAGCCGCGCGGGCGGACCACGATGGTGGCCAGCTCCGAGTCCTCCTTCAGGGCGTAGGTCTTGCCCTGCGGGGAGGTGAAGTCGATGGCGCGGTCCAGCGCGTCGCGCAGGTTGAGCTGGCCGCCGACCATGTTCTCCCACAGCGGGGTGTTGGCGTCCTCGAAATCGGCGAGCCAGACCTTCGCCCCGGAGTTGAGGGCGTTGATCGTCATCTTGCGGTCGGTGGGGCCGGTGATCTCCACCCGGCGGTCGGTGATGCCGGGGGCGGGCGGGGCGACCTTCCAGGTCGTGTCCTCGCGGACGGCCCGGGTCTCGGGGAGGAAGTCCAGGTCCTCGCCGGCGGCGATGCGGGCCTGGCGCTCCTTGCGCGCGGCGAGCAGCTCCCGGCGGCGCGGCTCGAAGCGGCGGTGCAGGTCGGCGACGAGCGCGAGAGCGTCATCGGTGAGGATCTCGTCGTACCGGTCGTGGAGGGGGCCGGTGATCTCGACCCCGTTCGTGGCGCCCATGCGATACCTTCCACAAAGTGAAACTTGGTTCTGGGATGTGGAATATGACGCTACTCTCCGGTCGGACCGCTGGTCAACGTTGTGAGCCTCTCACACGCCCGGAAACCTTGCTCTCAGCGTAAACTTCGCGAAGTTTTCCTGTGAAGGGTCCCCATGTATTCGGATACCGGCAGAAAAGGTGTGTTCTGCCTGGCGTCGGCGCGCACCTCCGGGCGCGCCCGGGAGCGCGCCCACGGGCCGATCGGCGTGAAAATCCCGTGCCAACGCCCCGGTGCCGTGCGACCATCCAGGGAACAACCGGCGCCACCGGGACGTTGCCCCTGCTGGAGGGATATTGAGTACTGCTGACGAACACGGCACCGACACCGCGGCCGAGGGCATGGGCCGCGCTCCGTCGGACGGCCGTGCAAGCGGCGCCGCGGACCCCTACGGCGCCGAGGACCCGCTCACGGCGGGGGGCGGCCCCCAGGGGTCCGACCCCGAGCCCGGCCAGCTCGACCTGGAGGAGCGCAACGCGCTGCGCCGCGTCGCCGGGCTGTCCACCGAACTCGAGGACGTCACCGAGGTCGAGTACCGGTCGCTGCGCCTGGAGCGCGTCGTCCTCATCGGCGTGTGGACCGGGGGCACCCAGGCCGACGCCGACAACTCGCTGATCGAGCTCAAGCAGCTCGCCGAGACCGCCGGCGCCCGCGTCCTGGAGGGCCTCACCCAGCGCCGCTCCCGGCCCGACCCGGCCACCTACATCGGCCGCGGCAAGGCCGAGGAGCTCGCCGGGGTGGTGGCCGCCACCGGCGCCGACACCGTCATCTGCGACGGGGAGCTCGCCCCCGGCCAGCTCCGCCAGCTCGAAGAGGCGGTCCGGGTCAAGGTCATCGACCGCACCGCGCTGATCCTGGACATCTTCGCCCAGCACGCCCGCAGCAGCGAGGGCAAGGCCCAGGTGGAGCTGGCCCAGCTCAACTACCTGCTGCCGCGGCTGCGCGGCTGGGGCCACTCGCTGTCCCGGCAGGCGGGCGGCAGCTCCGGCGGCGTGGGCCTGCGCGGCCCCGGTGAGACCAAGATCGAGACCGACCGGCGGCGGATCAACACCAAGATGGCCAAGCTGCGCCGCAAGCTGGCGCAGATGTCCACCGCGCGCGAGATCAAGCGGGACCGGCGGCGCACCCGGCAGGTCCCGGCGGTCTCCATCGCCGGGTACACCAACGCGGGCAAGTCCAGCCTGCTCAACCGGCTCACCGGGGCCGGTGTGCTGGTCGAGGACGCCCTGTTCGCCACCCTGGACCCGACCGTGCGCCGGGCCCAGACGCCCGACGGGCGCGCGTTCACCCTCAGCGACACCGTCGGGTTCGTCCGGCACCTGCCGCACCAGCTGGTCGAGGCGTTCCGCTCCACCCTGGAGGACGTCGCCGACGCCGACCTGATCGTGCACGTCGTGGACGCCTCCCACCCCGACCCCGAGCAGCAGCTCGCGTCGGTGCGCGAGGTCTTCGCCGACATCGGCGCCCAGGACGTGCCCGAGCTCGTGGTGCTGAACAAGACCGACGCCGCCGACCCGGTCGACGTCAAGCGGCTGCGCACCCGCGAGCCGGACGCGGTCGAGGTCTCGGCCCGCACCGGCGAGGGCGTCGACGCCGTCATCGCGGCGGTCGCCGCCGCCCTGCCCGAGCTGCAGAACGAGGTCCGCGTCCTGGTCCCCTACGACCGCGGGGACCTGGTGTCCCGGGTCCACCAGGAGGGGCGCATCGTCTCCGAGGAGCACACCGGGGAGGGCACCGCACTGCACGCGTGGGTGCCCGCGCTGCTCGCCGGGAAGCTGCGCGAGTACGAGGCGGCCCTGAGCTGACCCGGCGGCCCGCCCGCCACGGGCGGGCGGCCGGGGCCGAACGGCGCGCGAACGGCGGAACCCTGCGCAGGGTTCCGCCGTTCGCTCTATCGTGGAGGTGCCCCGGGTACGGGGAGGCCCACGCGCCGCGGCGGATTCGCGGTGCGGAGGTGTACACGCCGTCCACGCATGAACTACCGTTCTGGGACACTGGCGGCGGGCCTCCCGAACACCCGGCGCCCACGCCTCCCCGGCCGAGTCGAGATCGAGGTCCGTCCATGTCCTCCCCGAAACCGTGCAGCGCCGCCCCCTCCGCCGCGGCGCGGCCGTGAGCGCCTCGGGCGGGAGCCGCTGAGACGATGACCGTGCGACTGCTCACCAACATCGGGCGCCTGTGGACCGGCACCGACCTGCTCAGCAACGCCGCCATGCTGCTGCACGGCGACCGCGTCGCCTGGGTCGGGGCGGCGGCCGACCTGCCGCAGAGCCTGCCCGGGGTCATCGACGACATCGTCGACGTCGACGAGGTCGACAACCTGGGCGGGGGACTGGTCACCCCCGGCCTGATCGACGCCCACTGCCACCCCGTCTACGCCGGGAACCGCTACGCCGAGGTGGCGATGCGCGCCGGGGGCGCCACCAAGTCCGAGATCGCCGGGGTCGGCGGCGGGGTGGCCTCCACGGTCACGGTGACCCGCGGGACCGACCCGTGGACGCTGTGCAACGCGGTGCGCGAGCGGCTGCGCTACTGGGTGCTGTCCGGGTGCACCACCGTCGAGGCCAAGACCGGCTACCACCTGACCCGGGACGGCGAGCTCGCCGACGTGCGGCTGCTGCGCACCCTGGAGGAGGAGCCGGGCATGCCGCGGCTGCACGTCACCTTCTTCGCGGCGCACGCGGTGCCGCCGGAGTACTTCGGCCGCCCGCAGGACTACGTGGACGCGGTCGCCTCCTGGCTCGGCGACGCCTCCCAGGCCGGGGCCGAGGGCATGGACGTCTACTGCGACAACCACCAGTTCACCGCCGAGGACGCGCAGCGGCTGCTGTCGGCGGGCCGGGCGTCGGGGCTCCGCACCCACCTGCACGCCTGCGCCAAGCCCCGGCACGGCGCCGTGCGGATGGCCGCCGACCTGCAGTGCTCCTCGGTCGACCTGCTGCACGAGATCGACGAGGACGACGTGCTGGCGCTGGCCAAGACGGCCACGCCGGTGGTGGTGTGCCCGACGACGTCGCTGATGGAGGGCTCCCGCCCGCCGGTGCGCACGCTGCTCGACCACGGGGTCCCCATGGCGCTGGGCACCGACCACAACCCGGGGCAGGCGGGGGCGACGTCGCTGCCGCTGGCCGTGTCGATGGCGGTGGCGATGTTCGGCATGAGCGTGCTGGAGGCGCTGCGCGCGGCCACCGCGGGCGGCGCGCACGCCCTGGGGTGCGGCGACCGCGGGGTGCTGGCCCCGGGCAAGTACGCCGACATCGTCCAATGGGACGCCGACCACGAGGGGGCGTTCGCGTGGTCGTACGGGTTGAAGTCGCTGCGCGTATGGCGCGGCGGCGAGACGATCCGCTGACGCATCGCGCCCTCGACCTCTCGACCCCCTGATGCGCCGGCTCGACCCGCCCTGAGTCCGGCAGGGTCGTGACCTGGGCGAACACTCCGCGTTAAGGGGTGGTCGGACCGCGAAGCGCGCTCAGCGACACCCGTGTGGGCCCCGGGCGTGCGAAGTCGACGATTCCAGAACAGGTTCTGGAAACGGAATGCCCGGTTCGTGCCTGCATGGAGCGTTCGCCTCGGGTGTCGGGGCGGGTCCAGGGGTGCCTGGGCGCCCCCGCCGGGCGTCCGGGGTCCACTCGGGGTCGATATCGGCTACACACAGTGACAGTGGGGGGCGGTAAACGGGCCTGCTGTGTTGTTTGGGCCCTTTCGGAGGCAGGACGTGTTCTGGAACCGCGATGACCGTGCACCTCCGCCGCCCGCGCCGCCCTGGGGCGTCGAACAGGGCGCAGGAGGAGCATCGACACCCCGAGGGCCAGGCGAACCGGACACCGGACAGGTGGCGGCTCGTCCGGAACTCGCCTTCCGGACGCCACGGGCGGCCCGGGTCCATCCTGCTTGGCAGATCCGCCACCCGATCACGCGAAAAGCGTCCATTTCACGACGCAGGATCGCCGCCCCCTTCGCGTCGCACCCGATACGCCCGAAATGTTCGACCCCGGTGGCCCGCCGCCCGGCCAGGGCCCGTCAGCGGGGAACCAGCCGAGCCGCCGCCCCCCCCGCACCGCGAGGAACCCGCCGGACGGCAGGCAGGGCCGGGGAACCGTCCCGCTCGGGCCGTCGCCGCCCACTGCGGTGACCACGGACACGCCCGGCAGTCGACAGCGCTGCAGGTAGGGCCGCCGATCCTTCGTCGTCGCTGCCTTCCGCCTGGCA
This sequence comes from Nocardiopsis suaedae, assembly GCF_027706745.1. Classification (GTDB taxonomy): domain Bacteria; phylum Actinomycetota; class Actinomycetes; order Streptosporangiales; family Streptosporangiaceae; genus Nocardiopsis_A; species Nocardiopsis_A suaedae. The sequence continues at coordinate 59,621 of NZ_JAQFWP010000001.1, forward strand.
CCTCGGTGGCCTGGCGGACGGCCGGGGGCGTGAGCGGGGTACGTGCCGAGCCGTCCACCTGGACCGCGAGGGGCCGGCCGCCCGGCAGGGCCGGGGAACCGCTGGGCTGTTGCCGTCGCCGCCTACTGCCGTGCACCCCTGGGGCCGGTACTCGGCCGAGTGCTGGGCCCCGGCGATCCCTCAGCCCCTGCCCGCGTTGCGGGCGGTGGCGATTTCGATGACCGCGCGTTCCAGGGCGTAGGCCGGGTCGCGGCCCGCGCCCTTGATCAGGGCGTCGGTCTCGGCCACCACGCGCATGGCCCGTGCCACGCCCTGCGGGGTCCAGCCGCGGGCCTGCTGGCGCAGCGTCTTCAGCTTCCACGGCGGCACCTTGGCCCGCTTGGCGATCTCGGCCTCGGGGATCCCGCGCGGCGGCTGGGCGGCCATGGCGATGCCCCGGACCGCGCCCGCCAGGGCGCTGTTGATCAGCACCGGAGCCGTGCCCACCGACAGCGACCAGCGCAGCTGTTCCAGCGCCTCGGGCAGCCGCCCCTCCACGGTCCGGTCGGCGACGGTGAAGCCCGTGGCCTCCGCCTTGCCGGTGTGGTACCGGGCGACGGCGGCCGCGTCCACCCGCCCCTCGGTGTCGGCGATGAGCTGGGTGCAGGCGGCGGCGATCTCCCGCAGGTCGTTGCCGACCGCGTCGAGCAGGGACTGGGCCGCGTCGGCGGTGATCTGGCGGCCGCCCCGGGAGAACTCCTCCTTGATGAACGTGAGGCGCTCGGCGGGCTTGGTGGGCTTGGCGCACTCCACGCGGGCGGCGCCGGCCTTCTTCGCGGCGTCCAGCAGCGCCTTGCCCTTGGCCCCGCCCGCGTGGACGAGCACGAGGACCACGTCGTCGGCCGGGTCCTTGAGGTAGGCGGTGACCTCCGCGGCCAGGTCCTTGGTGAGGTCCTGGGAGGAGCGCAGCACCACCACGCGGCGCTCGCCGAACAGCGACGGCGAGGCGGCCTCGGCCAGCTTACCCGCGGTGACCTGCGCCGGCACCAGGTCGTGCACGTCCACCTCGGGGTCGCCGTCCCGGGCGGCGGCGACGAGCGCGGCGACGGCGCGGTCGACCAGCAGCTCCTCGTCGCCGACGACGAGGGTCACGGGGGAGACGGAGGTGGAAGCCATACGAGCAGCATGCCACGCGCGGGTGACCGAACGGGGCGGATCCGGGTGCCGCCCCGCTCACGCCGCCCCGCTGACGCCGCCCCGCTCACGCCGCCCCGCCCTCCCGCGCCCGGCCTCGTCCCCGCGCCCTGCTCCCCGTCCGCCTCCTTCCTTCCCCGGGGCACGGCCTCTGGGCCGCCTGGTCCGGGGACGACGGCGACGTCGCCGTGGAGGTCGGTGCGGTAGTGCTCCGCGGTGATCCCTTCGATGACGGCCAGGGTCTCCGGAGCCGGATGTCCGTACGCGTTGTCCCGTCCGACTGAGGTGAGGACCAGGCGGGCGCGCGTGGCGGCCAGAAACGCCTCCTCCTGTGTCTTCGCCCCGTGGTGGGGCGTCTTGAGGACGTCGACCCCCTGGGTGATGCTCTCCTCGCCCATCAGCGCGCGCTGCGGCGACACTTCGATGTCCCCGGTGAGGAGGACCGTCACCGGTGAGGCGTCGGCGCCGGGCGGCGGCGCCCACCGGGCGTGCAGCACCACACTGCTGTCGTTGCTATCGGCGTCCTCAGCGGTGGAGGTGCCGCCGGGCCACAACACGGTCAGCGTCCACGGACCCGCCGTCCAGACCTGTCCGGCCTCGGCGGCGTGGAGCGGGACGCCCTCGGTGCGCAGATGTTCGGCGGCGGGGGAGTCCTCGAACCCCGCAGGGGCCAGGGCGACGTGCGCGCGGCGTCCGCGGAGCGCGCCGAGGACATCGCCCGCGTGGTCGGAGTGGCCGTGGGTGAGGACGAGCAGCGACAGCCGGTCGACGTCCAGGTCGCGCAGGCAGCGGTCGACGCCGGCATCCTGTTCACCGGTGTCCACCAGCACGGCCTGCCCGTCCCCGCCGGCCAGGGCCAGCGCGTCGCCCTGGCCGACGTCGCAGGCGGCCACGGCCCACCCGTCCGGGGGCCAGTCCTTCAGGGCGCAGGTGGTCGCCGCGACCGAGACGGCCGCCGCCGTCAGGCCCGCCAGGAAGGCCTTCCGGGCGCGGCCGTGCAGCACCAGGACGGCGGCCACGAGGACGGCCAGGGCCAGCGCCCCGACGGCGTCGCCGCGCCAGGGCGGCGCCGTCAGCGGAGGTGCCGCCTGGTGCAGGTCGGCGGCGGCCTGGGCGATCGCGGCGATGCCGAGCACCGCGGTCCCGGGGACCCAGGCGAGCACCGGGGCGGCCGCGGGCAGGACCAGCGCGGCGACCGCGGTGGCGAACCCGCCCGCCATGGCGACGGGGACCAGCGGTGTGGCGGCGGTGTTCGCGGGAACCGCCACCCACCCCAGCTCGGGGGTGAGCAGCACCAGCACGGGGAGGCAGGCGAGCTGGGAGGCGAGGGCGACGGAGGCCGCGTCGGCGGCCCAGCGCGGCACGAGGGGGACGCGGGCGCGCAGGGCGCGGCTCCATCCGGGGGCGAGCACCATGATGCCGCCGGTGGCCAGGACCGACAGGGCGAAGCCGTAGGCGCGGGACAGGTCGGGGTCGAACAGGACCAGCGCCAGGACCGCCGCGGACAGGGCGGCCAGCCCGCTGCGGGTGCGCCCGGTGGCCAGGGCGGCCAGCGCGATCAGCGCCATCAGGGCGGCGCGCAGCACGCTGGGGCGGGGACCGGCGACCAGGACCATGGCGGCGATCAGGCACGCGGCGGCGGCCGCGGCGGCCCACGGGGGCAGGCGCGCCCACCGGGCAGCGGCGAGGGCGGCACCGGTCAGAACGGCCAGGTGGGTCCCGGAGACCACCATCAGGTGGGTCATGCCGGAGGCGCGGAACTCCTCGCGGACGGCGGCGGGGACGTGCGCGGCGTCCCCGGCCACGAAGGCGGGCAGGAGGGCGTCGGCAGGGGAGGGCAGGTCGGCGCAGGCGGCGTGCAGCCGGGCGCGGACCCGCCCGGCCCAGGCGTGGGCCCCCGGCGGCGGCCGGACCCCGTCGGGCGGACCCCGGACCAGGACGAGCGCCCGGGCGCGGCCGCCGCCGTCGGCGGGGACGACCGTGCCGGACAGGCGGAGGCGCTGCCCGGGGAGGAGGTCCCCCCAGCCGGGGCCGCTGGTGATGAGCACGACCGGGACGCGGGTGGGGAGGCGCCGGGCGCCGGGAGGCGTCACGGAGACCGTCATGGCGGCCGTGATGCGGCGGTCTCCGGCCGGGCGCGACTCGTTCCCGGCGCGGGCTCCGGCCCTGGGGCGCGGGGGTTCGGACAGCCCGACCTCCAGCTCGGCGACGGCCTCGCGCGCCGCGAGTCCGGCCACGGGCGAGCCCTCAAGGGAGGCGAGCCGTCCCGCGCAGGCGACGGCCGCCGCGGCGCAGCAGGCGAGCAGGGCGGCGAGCGCGGGCTTCCAGGGGGCGGGCCGACGGAAGGCCTGAAGGACGGCGCCGCCGGTGAGCAGGAGGAGGACCGCGGCGACCCAGGCGGCGGGGACGGCGCCCACGCCGATGAGGCACGCGGCCGTCACCCAGGCCCCGACGGCGGGCCCGACGAGCCGCAGGTCGTGGGACCCGGCACCGCCATCGTCGACGGAATCGGGAACGTCCGTCCCGAAGAGCACAGACGAGCGCAAGGGCCACCTCCGGACCGGAGAACCCGTCCGAGGCCGACCGGCCAAGGACGGAGGAGTGGGGGCATGGGCGGGCGGGAAGGCGGCGGGGTGCTCCGCCCCCGGAGCGCGGTCGAGTGCTGGGCCTCCGGAACGCCGGGGAGAGGGCGGCGACGACAGGAGGCTGCGGCCCTTTGGGGAGCGCTGTCGGCTGGCAGGCGTGTGCGTGGCCGCCGTGGACGGCGGCGACGGCCGAAGCGGGGCGGTTCCCCGGGTCTGCCTGCCGTCCGTTGGGCCTCTCGCGGTCCAGGCGGGCGGGCGGCTGGGCTGGTGCCCCGCTCACGGGTCCCGGCCGGGCGGTGGGTCGCCGGAGTACGGGGGAGAGGACAGGAGCAACGCGGATGGGGCCGGGGCCGGGCGCCCTGACCGGAGGCGCCCGGGGGAGGCACGTCATCCGGACAGCTCGTCCCATCATGCGAGAAACCCCGCCCCTGAAACCGGGCATATCAGACCACTTCACGCTCGTTGGCCGATCCAGCGCGGCGAACGAACCACCTGAAGGGCGATTGCGTGGCATGAGCACCGCCCTCGTCGCCCCCGCACCGCCCGACGGCGTTTCCGGGTGGGGCGCCGCCCCTTGTCGTCGCCGCCTTTTCCCCTACGGCGGCCCGCCGCTCGGCCGCGGCCCGTGAGCGGGGTATCTGCTCTTCCCCCGCCGCTGGACCATTTCTGCCCTGGGGGTCAAGGGCCGGGGCCGGCCACCTGGACCAGGTCCTTCAGTTCCGCGTAGCGCTTCTCTCCGATCCCCGAGACCTCCTGGAGCTGCTCCACCGCCTTGAAGCCCCCGTGCTCGGTTCTGAACGCGATGATCCGCTCCGCCAGCACCGGCCCCACGCCCGGCAGCGTCTGCAGCTGCTCCTGCGTCGCCGTGTTCAGATCGATGAGCGCCCCCTCCCCGCCTCCAGGCGGAGCGGCCCCGGGTGCGGGAGGCGGTGGCTGCTCGTACTCCTCGCCGACCAGGATCTGTTCGCCGTCGGCCAGCGGCCGCGCCAGGTTCAGGGTTCCGGTGTCGGCGCCGTCCGCCACCCCGCCCGCCTCCTCGATCGCGTCGGCCACGCGGGCCCCGGCAGGAAGGGTCACCAGCCCCGGGTCGTTCACCTCCCCGCCGACGTGCACGGTCACCTCCCCCTGTGGTGCCGCGCCCTCGGCGCCCGGTGGAGCCGGATCGGCGGAGGACCGCGCCGCCGGGGACGGTTCGGCCGGTGCCGACGCCGCGTCCGCCTGCAGCCGGGGCGCCGGGTCGCTCGCGGGCGGCCCACCGAGCGTGAACCACGCCGTCGCCGCCACCGCCGCCGCGCAGACGAGCAGCAGCCCGCCGAGCCCGGCCCGCCCCAACCGGGCGCGTCCGTCCGGCGCGCTCAACTGGAGGCGCTCGGCCAGCAGCTCCGGCAGCGACGGCCGGAGCGACGCCGCAGTCGCCTCGGTGTACCCGAGCGGCAGGGGTTCCTCGCCGCCTTCGCGCCCCTCACGAGGCGCGGGCGGTCGGTGCCGGGGACGGGAGGGGCCGGGCCCAGGCGCGGGCGGATCCGGTGAGGGCGTGTCGGCGTCGAGGGCGTACGGCGGTGCCGGGAGGTCCACTTCGGGGACGGGCTCCTCGGCGGGGCCGGGCGGGGGAGGGCCGTCCGGCGTGACGGGGGAGGGACCGCGACCGTACTCCACCGGCCGCCCCGGCGGCGCGCCCGGGGCGGCGCCGCCGAGCTCGGTCACCGCGCGGTCCGTGTGCCCGGCGCCGGGGAGGACGGGCCCGGTACCCGTGGCCGAACGCAGGCGGTCGGCCGACGTGCTGTGCGCTTCGGAGCGGCGGCCTCCGCCGCGGAATGGGGACATGGGGCCAGCCTGCTCCGCATCCGCGCCGAACGGCGGCCCGACCGGCGCGCTGTGGACAACCGGCGGGGACGCCCCCGTCGCGCCAGGAGGCCCCCGATGATCTCGACGACAGTGCTGTCAAGTACGCCGGAATGGCAGCACTCTTGTCGAGATCATCGCGAAGGGGGCCGCTCAGGCGTCGCGGAACGGGACGCCCAGTTCACCGGTGGCCAGGGTCCTCAGCCAGGCCGCCATGCTCGCGTCGCGGGCGCGTTCCACCTGCGGGCGCAGCTCGGGGAACACCCGCCCCCACGCCATCGCCCTGGACACCGGCCCCAGCCGCAGTGCCGTCTGCGCCTCCTCGCGCAGCTCTGCCATCGACCCCCGGTCGCTCCACGGCTCCAGATAGGCGTCGCGCAGCCGCGCCAGCTCGGCCGGGGTCGCACCGTACTCGGCGGCCGCGAACCGCAGCGGCACCAGCAGGCTGGTGAACGGGTGCGCCACCGACGCGTCCCCCCAGTCCGTGAACCGGTACCCGCCCTCCAGCAGGAACACGTTGCCCATGTTCAGGTCGGAGTGGTCCAGCGTCAGCGGCACCGGCGACGCCGCGAGCCGCGCCCGCAACCGCTCGAACTCCGGGCGGAACGCCTCGACTCCCTCGCGGTCCCGCCCCAGGTGCGCGGACACGCCGCGGTCGGCCAGCAGTTCGTTCAGCAGCGCCCCCAGCCGCCGCGGCCGCAGGTCGGGCACGCCCAGGGCGAGCATGTCCCGCACCCGCGGCGCCAGCACCCGCTGCAGCTGGGCGTAGGCCCGCAGCACCGACTCCCACAGCCCCAGGTCGCGCGGGCGCCCCAGCAGGTCGACCAGCGGAGGCCCGCCGTCGGGCAGCAGCGCCCATCCGCGCTTGGCGTCCACCGCGACGGGGGTGAGCACCCGCCCCGGCGCCCACGCGTGCAGCGCCCCGGCCAGCGCGGCCTCGAAGTCGGCGCCCGGCGCCCCCGCCTTGAACCAGACGGTGCCCAGCGAGGTCGCGAAGCGGGCCGTGGTCGACCAGGGCCGCACCCGCACCCGCGGGGGCACCGGCAGCAGGCTCCCGCCGCGCTCGGCGATCCGGCCCTCGACCCACGCGGTCACCTCGCCCCGCGGCCCCGGGTCCTCCCAGAGGGAGAGCCGGAGCGCGGCGTAGTCGACATCGTCCACGACGACCACGCTAGATCAGGAGCCGCCCCGCGTCCCGGGTCCGGGCGGAGACATGGGAAAGCGGGCCGCCCCCGTGTCGGGGACGGCCCGCGCACGCCCGGTACGGGCCGGGCGCCCTGCCTACTTCTGGAGCTGCTCCAGGCGCTTGGCGATGGCGCTCTTGCGGTTCGCGGCCTGGTTCTTGTGGATGATGCCCTTGCTGGTCGCCTTGTCCAGCTGGCGGGCGGCGGCGCGCTGCAGGACGACGGCCTGCTCCGCGTTCCCGGCCTCGGCCGCCTCACGGAACCGGCGGATGGCCGTCTTCAGGGACGACTTGACCGCTCGGTTGCGCAGACGAGCCTTCTCGTTCTGCCGGATGCGCTTCTTCTGCGACTTGATGTTCGCCATGCGAAAACGTGCTCCAGTGAAATTTCGGGTGGTGGGATCCTGGCGCGCGGCCCCTACCGCGGGCAGCCGTTCCGCGGTGGGCCGGGCGTGGACCGGCACCGGGTGTATGAGACCGAAGGGCTCAATCGAACGTGGAACGTCCGAGACACGGACTTCCATTATGCATCCGCAGGGGGAGTGCTTCCGCCGTGCCGGGCAAGGGACACGTCACGGAGACACGTCGCTGGGACCGTCACAGCGCAGCGGTGCCCGGCCGCTCAGCCGGACGGCTCCACCCACTCGGACACGTAAGCGTCCCACTCCTCGTCCGAGGCCGTGTCGAGCAGGTACAGCGCCACACCGGCGTCCCTGTCGCGCATCCGCGGCGCCCCCGCCTTGGTCATGCCGATCCGCACGGCCTCCAGCGCCGTGGCGGCGTCCTCGCTCCCGCTCTCAGGGCCCCACTCCTCGCCCTCATAGGCCGGAATGCCGAAGCGCACCGCCGTGTCCTCGACCCTCTCCTCGTCCAGGGCCTCAGCGGCCTCCTCGACCTGGCGCACCATGTACCCGCCGTACATCGACCCGACGGGCATCCCCGAGCCGTGACCCGGTATGACGACCACGTCAGCGCGCTCGGCGACGCGCCGCAGGTACCCCTTGGACCAGTACCGCTCGCCCCTGTCGATCGCGAAGTAGGGCACCCGCAGCCCCGGTACCAGCTCCACCGGGAGCGCCTGCACCGACAGCACCGCGTCGTCCCCGATCTCCTCCCGGACCGACTCCAGGAGCACCGGGTAGGAGGGGTCGTTCACCGACACCGGCGCCACGTCCAGGTGGACGCCCGCGAACCCGGCCCCGGCCATGCTCCCCGCGGCGGCCGAAAGCTCCTCCCGCCCCTCCTCGTCGAAGCGGTCCTCCACCAGGGACGACCCGTCCGCCCGGTGCCGCAGCCACGCCAGCACCCGCACGTCGGGCAGCTCCTCTGCGGCCCATGCCAGGAAGTCCGCCGCCTCCTCGGACCCGCCTGCGCCCTCGACCGTGCCGTCCGCGCCGATCGTCCCGGCGAGCACGTACAGCTCGCCGATGCCCGCCCGCTCCACGCGGGCCTTGAGCGTGTCCCGGTCGCCCGCCCCGCGCTCCCCGGTCAGCCATTCCCCGGACAGCCAGGCGGCGTCCCCGCCGGCGCCCGCCGCCCAGTCGGCCTTGTCGCCGGAGAACCGCATGCCCAGCAGTGCCCCGGCCGCCACGACGACGACCAGCAGCGCGGCCACACCCGCCGCGACGCGCTTCAGCAGCCACTTCACCGCATGTCTCCCGTTCTCCCGCCGTCGCATAGCCTGTGACCCGTACGCCCGGGGACACGGCCCGCCCGTACCGCCCGGAGGCCCACCGCGGCCCCGGCCGCCGGTGGACATGGGACCATGGAGGGCGGTACCCGCGCAGCACGGCCGCTCACGCGCCCGCGCGCGCACCCCTGCGTACCGATACGACCGACGACGAAGGTGAACGGAGCACGGTGGCACAGCCGAAACGGACCGATCCCGCGCTGATCCGCAACTTCTGCATCATCGCGCACATCGACCATGGCAAGTCGACGCTGGCCGACCGCATGCTCCAGTTGTCCGGCATCGTCGAGGACCGCCAGATGCGCGCCCAGTACCTGGACCGCATGGACATCGAGCGCGAGCGCGGCATCACCATCAAGTCGCAGGCCGTGCGCCTGCCCTTCACCGCGCTCGACGACACCACCTATGTGCTGAACCTGATCGACACCCCCGGGCACGTCGACTTCAGCTACGAGGTCTCCCGTTCGCTCGCGGCCTGCGAGGGCGCCATCCTGCTGGTCGACGCCGCGCAGGGGATCGAGGCGCAGACCCTGGCCAACCTGTACATGGCCCTGGAGAACGACCTCGCGATCATCCCGGTCCTGAACAAGATCGACCTCCCGGCCGCCCAGCCGGAGAAGTACGCCGAAGAGCTGGCAGGGATCATCGGCTGTGAGCCCTCCGACGTGCTCAAGGTCAGCGCCAAGACCGGCGAGGGCGTCGAGGAGCTCCTCAACGAGCTGGTGCGCCAGGTCCCCGCTCCGGTGGGCGAGGCCGACGCCCCCGCGCGCGCGATGATCTTCGACTCGGTCTACGACACCTACCGCGGCGTGGTCACCTACGTGCGGGTCGTGGACGGGGCGCTGAGCACCCGCGAGCGCATCGAGATGATGTCCACCGGCGCCACGCACGAGATGCTGGAGGTCGGCGTCATCTCCCCCGAGCCCACCAAGGTCTCCGGCCTGGGCGTGGGCGAGGTCGGCTACATCATCACCGGCGTGAAGGACGTCCGCCAGTCCAAGGTCGGTGACACCATCACCTCGGCCGCCAAGGGCGCGACCGAGATGCTCCCCGGCTACCAGGACGCCAAGCCGATGGTGTTCTCGGGGCTCTACCCCATCGAGGGCACCGACTACCCGGTGCTGCGCGACGCCCTGGAGAAGCTTCAGCTCAACGACGCCGCGCTGACCTTCGAGCCGGAGACCTCGGCCGCGCTCGGCTTCGGGTTCCGCTGCGGGTTCCTGGGGCTGCTGCACCTGGAGATCACCCGCGCGCGCTTGGAGCGCGAGTTCGACCTGGCGCTCATCTCCACCGCGCCCAACGTCGTCTACCAGGTGATCATGGAGGACGGCACCGAGCACACGGTGACCAACCCCAGCGAGTTCCCCGAAGGCAAGATCGACCAGGTCTTCGAGCCCGTCGTCAAGGCGACCCTGCTCTCGCCGTCCGACTACGTGGGCGCGATCATGGAGCTGTGCCAGGGGCGGCGCGGCACCCTGCTCGGGATGGACTACCTGTCCGAGGACCGGGTGGAGATGCGCTACACCCTGCCCCTGGCCGAGATCGTCTTCGACTTCTTCGACCAGCTCAAGTCGCGCACCAAGGGGTACGCCTCGCTGGACTACGACACCTCCGGCGAGCAGGCCTCCGACCTGGTCAAGGTCGACATCCTGCTGCAGGGCGAGGCGGTCGACGCCTTCTCGGCGATCGTGCACCGCGACCACGCCTACACCTACGGCACCGAGATGACCAAGAAGCTGCGCGAGCTGATCCCGCGGCAGCAGTACGAGGTTCCGGTGCAGGCGGCCATCGGCTCCCGGGTCATCGCCCGCGAGAACATCCGCGCGATCCGCAAGGACGTGCTCTCCAAGTGCTACGGCGGCGACATCAGCCGTAAGCGCAAGCTGCTGGAGAAGCAGAAGGAGGGCAAGAAGCGCATGAAGATGGTGGGCCGTGTCGAGGTCCCCCAGGAGGCGTTCATCTCCGCGCTGTCCACGGGCTCGGAGCCCAAGGAGGACGCGAAGAAGAAGTAGGCCGCGCCCCGCACCCCCGGGGCGAAGGTCCGACGGCCGCCCGCGCGCGCTGCGCGGGCGGCCGTTCGCGTCAGGCGCCGGCGCCGGGGCCGGCGGCGGCCGCCGCCGCAGGGGTGGGGCCGGCGTTCGGGGGCACCGCGGTCGAGGCGCGCACGACCAGTTCGGGGTCGAACAGGTACTCGTCGTGCGAGACGGTGTGCCCGTTGATGGCGTCGGTCAGGCTGCGCACCGAGGCGTGCGCCATGGCCTTGACGGGCTGGCGCACCGTGGTCAGCGGCGGGTCGGTGAAGGCGATGAGCTGGGAGTCGTCGAAGCCGACCGCGGAGAAGTCCCGCGGGACCGACAGCCCGCGCTGGCGGGCCGCGCGGATCGCCCCCAGGGCCATCAGGTCCGACCCGCAGACCAGGGCGGTCGCCCCTTCGCGCAGCAGCCGCACGGCCGCCGCGTACCCGCCCTCGACGCCGTACTGGGCCAGAGTCACCAGGTGCTCGGGGTCGAGTCCGTGCCGCAGCATGGCCGCGCGGTAGCCCTGCCTGCGCCGCTGCACCGGGACGAAGCGCTCGGGGCCGCTGGCGAAGCCGATGCGGGTGTGGCCGAGGGTGGCCAGGTGGTCGACGGCCAGCCGGGCGGCCTCGTGCTCGTCGCACGAGACGAACGCCGCGGGGACGTCCTCGGCGTACCCGTTGACCAGCACGATCGGCAGTCCCTGGGAGGTCAGGCGCCGGTAGCGGTCGTGGTCGGCGGTGGTGTCGGCGTGCAGCCCGGACACGAAGATGATGCCGGCGACGTTGCGCTCCAGCAGCATCTCGACATACTCGTCCTCGGTGTTGCCGCCGGGGGTCTGGGTACCGAGCACGGGTGTGTACCCGTGCTGGCCGAGTACCTTCTCGACCTCTTGGGCGAACATCGGGAAGACCGGGTTGTCCAGCTCGGGCACGACCATGCCGACCAGCCCGGCCGACCGCTTGCGCAGCCGTGCGGGGCGCTCGTAGCCCAGCACGTCCAACGCGGTCAGCACCGCCCGCCGGGTCTCGGCTCCCACCCCCGGCTTGTCGTTGAGCACGCGGGACACGGTCGCCTCGCTGACGCCCGCGTGCCGGGCGATGTCGGTCAGTCGTGGAGCCATGGGCAGCACTCTAATGCAGAATTCTCGGCAATCCTCCGCAAGATTTGGGTAAGATTGCGCAAGCTCTTGCAGAGCTCAGGAACATCCGGGTGATCGTGGAGGTACCCCCGCATGCCGCAGTCCCCTACGTCCCAGGCCCTCCGTGCGCCGGAGGAGGCCTCCGGCGCCCGCGCCGACTGGTGGCGGGACGCCGCCATCTACCAGGTCTACGTCCGCAGCTTCGCCGACTCCGACGGCGACGGCGACGGCGACCTGCGCGGAGTCCGGCAGCGCCTGCCCGAGCTGGCCGCGCTGGGGGTGGACGCCGTGTGGCTCACCCCGTTCTACGTCTCCCCGCTGGCCGACGGGGGCTACGACGTGGCCGACTACCGCGACGTCGACCCGCGCTTCGGAACGCTGGAGGACTTCGACGCCATGCTCGAGGCCGCCCACGGCCTGGGGCTCCGCGTCATCGTCGACGTCGTCCCCAACCACACCTCCTCGGAGCACCGCTGGTTCGCCGAGGCCGTGGCGGCCGGACCCGGCTCCCCCGAGCGCGCGCGCTACATCTTCCGGCCCGGAAAGGGCCCAGACGGTGAGCAGCCGCCGAACAACTGGCGGTCCATCTTCGGCGGCCCGGCCTGGACGCGCCTGAAGCGCCCCGACGGCACGCCCGAGGAGTGGTACCTGCACCTCTTCGCCCCGGAACAGCCCGACCTGGACTGGACCAACGCCGAGGTGCGCGCCGAGTTCGAGGACGTGCTCCGCTTCTGGCTGGACCGGGGCGTGGACGGCTTCCGCATCGACGTCGCGCACGGGATGGTCAAGGACCCCGCGCTGCCCGACATCGACGACGGCGCCAAGCCGGACCTGCTGGACGGCTCCACCCGGCTGCCCTACTTCGACCAGGACGGGGTGCACGAGATCTACCGCGACTGGCGGCGGATCGTCGATTCCTACCCCGGCGAGCGCGCGCTCGTGGCCGAGGCGTGGGTGGAGGACTCCGAGCGGGTGGCGCGGTACGTGCGCCCCGACGAGCTGCACCAGGCCTTCAACTTCGAGTACCTGGGGGCCGGGTGGGACCCGCAGGAGGTGGCGCGGGTCATCGACGCGACCCTGGAGGCCAACGGGAAGGTCGGGGCGCCCACCACGTGGGTGCTGTCGAACCACGACGTGACGCGCCACCGCACGCGCTTCGGCGGGCCCGAGGGCGGGCTCAAGCGCGCGCGGGCGGCCGTGATGCTCACCCTGGCCCTGCCCGGCTCGGCCTACCTCTACCAGGGGGAGGAGCTGGGGCTGCCCGAGGTGACGGACCTGCCCGAGGAGGCGCTGCAGGACCCGACGTGGGAGCGCTCGGGGCGCACCGAGCGCGGCCGCGACGGCTGCCGGGTGCCGCTGCCCTGGGAGGGCGGCCGCGCCCCCTACGGCTTCGGGCCGGACGGCAGCGAGCCGTGGCTGCCGGTGCCGCCGGAGTGGGCGGGCCTGAGCCGGGAAGCGCAGAACGCGGACCCCGGGTCGGTGCTGGCGCTGTACACCGAGGCGCTGCGGCTGAGGCGCGGAGTGGTGGCCGAGACCCCCGGTGACCTCGGTCTGGAGTGGGAGCGGTCGGCCCGCGGCGTGCTGCGGTTCCGCCGCGGGGACCGGTTCGCCTGCGCGGTGAACATGTCGGGCGCCCCGGCCGAGCTGGACGGCGTCGGCGAGGTGCTGCTGGCCGGCGGCGGGGTCGAGCACCGGGACGGGGCCGCGGTGCTCCCGCCGGACACCGCGGTCTGGTTCGTGCCGCAGGCCGGGGCCTAACAGGAAGGACCCTTCCGAGGGAGGCGGCGGGCGCCGCCTCCCTCGTCGGCGTGCCCGCGAGGGGCGGGGCGCCGGGCCGGGTGCCGGGTCGGTCGGCGGCGCAAGCCGAACGCAAGACAGCGGCAAGGTTTCCGGGATGTTTCCGGATTGTGATGGAAAATACCTGCAATTTCTTGCAAGGCTTGCGGAAGGTAGGGGGCACGGGCGCGGCCCCGCTCCGCCGCCGCCGACACCGCGGGGACGGCCCCGCGGCCCCGCCGAACGGCGCCCCCGCCGTCCACCACCCCCGACCGCCGCTGCCAGGCGGAAGCGGCCGAGACGAGGAGAACCCCCGATGAGACCGAGAACCGCCACACCGCGCGCTCTCGCCGGCGCCGCCGCCCTCGCCCTCGCGGCGACGGCCTGCGGCTCCGGGGAGCCCGCCGAGGACGCCGCGGGCAGCCTGGTCATCTGGGCCGACCCCGAGCGCACCGACGTCCTGCAGCCCTTCGCCGAGGAGTTCGGCGAGGCCAACGGGGTCCGGGTCGAGGTGCAGTCGCTGCCCGTCGACGACATCCAGGGCGACTTCGTCACCGCCCACGAGGCCGGGTCCGGCCCCGACATCCTCGTCGGCGCCCACGACTGGATCGGCAACCTGGTCCAGAACGGCGCCATCGACCCGGTGCAGCTGCCCGGGGACGCCGCCGAGCGCTTCGACGAGGGCGCCGTCGAGGCCGTCACCTACCAGGGCCGGCTCTACGGCGTCCCCTACGCCATGGAGTCCCTGATGCTGGTCCGCAACACCGAGCTGGCCCCCGAGGCGCCCGCCACGGTCGAGGAGATGGTGGAGACCGGCACGGCCCTCAAGGAGGACGGCGAGGTCGAGGAGGCCCTCGGCCTCCAGGTCAGCCAGACCGGTGACCCCTTCCACCTGCAGCCCTTCTACACCTCCGCGGGCGGCTCCCTGTTCGGCACCGACGACGAGGGCGACCCCGACCCCTCCGACCTGGGCGTGGGAACCGACGCCTCGGTCGAGGCCATGGAGAAGGTCGCCGAACTCGGCGAGGAGGGCGAGGGCGTGCTCAAGCGCTCCATCGACGGCGACAACGTCAACGGCCTCTTCGAGCGCGGCGAGACCCCCTACTTCGTCACCGGCCCCTGGTCCCTGGCCGGGATCAAGGACGCGGGCGTGGACTACGCCATCTCGCCGGTCCCCGGGTTCGAGGGGATGGACGAGGCGCGCCCCTTCCTGGGCGTGCAGAGCTTCTTCGTCGCCTCCGGCGGCGAGAACAAGGTGCTGGCCGAGGAGTTCATCGTCAACAACGTGGCCCAGCCCGAACTGGCCACCGCGCTGTACGAGGCCGACCCGCGCCCGCCGGCGCTGCGGGAGGTCTTCGAGGCCGCCGAGGCCGACGACCCCGACCTGGCGGCGATGATGGAGGCCGCCGGGAACGCCGAGCCCATGCCCGCCATCCCCGAGATGAGCGCGGTCTGGGACCCGTTCGGCAAGGCCCAGGCGGCCGTCATCGGCGGTGAGGACCCCGCCGGTGCCGTGGACTCCGCCGAGCAGGCCATCTCCGAGCAGATCGGCTGATCCAGTGGCGAGGCAGAGCGGCGGGGCGGGCGCGCCGAAGGCGCCCGCCCCCCTCCCCGGAGCACGCCTGGTCCCGCGCGGCGGCATCGCCGGGCACCTGGTCAAGGCGGTGCTGCTGGCCGTGTCGGTGGGGGTCGCGGTGTGGGCCGCGCTCCCCCTGGCGGCGGCCGGGAACTGGATCGGACTGGCCGCCGTGGTGGCGGTCACCGCCCTGGTCTTCTGGATCTACCTGTCCAAGCGGCACATCCCCGCCAAGTACCTGCTGCCCGGCGTCCTGCTGCTGGTCGCCTTCCAGGTGGTGCCGGTGCTGTACACCATCGGCACGTCGGTCACCAACTACGGCGACGGTCACCGGGGCACCAAGGAGCAGGCGATCGCGCAGATCGAGGCGGCGTCGGTGGCGCAGGGCGAGGGTGCGGACGACTACGTGCTCACCCTGGCCGCGCGCGGCGGCGCCGCAACCGGCGACCTGGTCTTCCTGCTGACCGCGGACGACGGCCGGGTCCTCGCCGGGGACGCCGACGGCCTGGAGCCGGTGTCGGACGCGAGCACCGGACCCACCGGAAAGGTCACCGAGGCGGACGGGTACACGCTGCTCACGGCAGCCGAGGCGGGCGGGCGCAGCGAGGAGATCTCGGAGATGGCGGTGCCCGCCGAGGAGGGCACCGGAATCCGCGCCAGCGGGCTGTCGGCCGCCTACGAGGGCCGGGCGACGCGGGTCTACGACGCCGACTGCGACTGCATCACCGACACCTCCACCGGCGAGGTGTACACCGCGGACGACGAGCGCGGGGCGTTCTACAACGAGGACGGCGACCGCCTCTCCCAGGGGTGGCGGGTCGGCGTCGGCGCGGACAACTACGCGCGTGTGGTGGCCGACCCCGGGATCGCCTCCTCGTTCTTCTCCATCCTGGGGTGGAACGTGGTGTTCGCGGCGGGGACCACGTTCGGCGTGTTTGTGCTCGGCCTGTCCGTGGCGCTGGCGATGCACACCCGCCGGCCGCTGCGCGGCAGGACCGTGTACCGGCTGCTGCTGGTGCTGCCGTACGCGATGCCCGCGTTCGCGATGATGCTGCTGTGGCGGGACATGTTCAACGCCGACTTCGGGCTCATCAACCGGATGCTCGGCACGGACGTGGACTGGCTGGGCGGCACCGCCACCGCGCGCGCGGCGGCGCTGACCATCAACATCTGGCTCGGGTTCCCGTACATGTTCCTCATCGCCACAGGGGCGCTGCAGGCCATCCCCCGGGAGCTGGTCCAGGCGGCGCGCATCGACGGGGCCGGGGCCTGGCAGGCGTTCCGCAACGTCACGCTGCCCCTGCTGATGGTGGCGATGGCCCCGGTGCTGATCGCCACGTTCGCGTTCAACTTCAACAACTTCAACGCGATCTGGCTGACGACCGAGGGTGGGCCGTTCCCGTCGGACAGCCCCATGGCGGGGACGACGGACCTGCTGATCACCTACACGTACCGGCTGGCGTTCGGCGGGCAGAGCGCGCAGTACGGCTACGCCGCGGCGATCTCGGTGTTCATCTTCCTCATCGTCACCCTGATCTCCTATCTCAGCCTGCGCAGGAGCGCGGCGCTGGAAGAGGTGAACCGCTGATGGCGCAGTCGACGACGGTGCAGCGGCCGATGCGGCGCCGGGCGTCCCGCCGCACCTTCGGCCACATGTGGCGGCACCTGTTCCTGCTGGCGATGACCGCGTTCGCGGTGTTCCCGGTGCTGTTCGTGGTGTCGGCGGCGCTGAACCCGCTGGGCACGCTCAGCAGTGCGCAGCTCGTGCCGACAGGGGTGAGCACGGACAACTTCGCGCAGCTGCTCACCGAGACCCGCTTTCCCCGCTGGTACCTGAACTCGCTGGTGCTGGCGGTGTCGAACGCGGCGGCGACGGTGTTCCTGTCGGCGCTGGCGGCCTACGTGTTCAGCCGCTTCCGCTTCCGGGGGCGCCGCGTCGGGCTGTACGGGCTGCTGATCATCCAGATGTTCCCGCAGTTCCTGGCGATCGTGGCGATCTACCTGATGTTCTCGGCCGTCACCGACCTGCGGCCGGAGGTCGGGTTCGACACGCACTGGGGGCTGCTGCTCGTGTACATGGGCGGGGCGCTGAGCATCAACACCTGGCTGATGAAGGGGTTCTTCGACACCCTGCCGAGCGAGCTGGACGAGGCCGCCCGGGTGGACGGGGCCACGCACGCCCAGATGTTCTTCCGCATCCTGGTGCCGCTGGTGACACCGGTGCTGGCGATCGTCGGGCTGCTGGTGTTCATCGCGACGGTGAACGAGTTCATCATGGCGAGCGTGTTCCTGCGCGACCCGGACTCCCAGACGGTGGCGCTGGGGCTGGCGGCGATGGTCGCCGACCAGCGGGACAGCAACTTCGGCATGTTCGCGGCGGGGACGCTGCTGCTGGCGCTGCCGGTGCTGGCGGTGTTCTGGTACCTGCAGCGCTTCATCGTCGAAGGGCTGACGAGCGGAGCCGTGAAGGGGTAGGTATGTGGGCCCCGCCCGCCAGAAGGGCGGGGCCCGCCGACCCGTCGGAGGCGGGGCACCCGTGAGGGGCGGTCGGGGAACCAGGGGGGTCCGTGCCGCGTCGGATGTGTGGTCCTGTCAGGACCCCTCTCTCCGCCATCCCCCGTCCCGGAGGCGCCAGTGCTCTCCTTGGTGAACGTGAACCCCCTGGTCATCGGATCCGTCGACAAGTCGGACGTGCTGTACGGAGGGTTGGAGTACGAGCTGCGCTCCACCGACGGGGCGGTGCTGGCCCGGGCCCGTGAGGACCTCGGCGACTCGACGGGGAAGCGGCTCGTCCGCTCGTTCATGCGCACGATGACCAGCACCCGGAGCCTGGTGGTGGAATCCCCTGACGGGGAGACGCTCCACCTCCAAGAGGAGCGCACTCGCAGGGAGTCCCGCACGTCGGTGAGCACCGCCGCGGGTGTCCTGATCGGCACCGTCACCCTCACCGAAAGGTTCGGTGCGTCGCGCCGCTTCGCCGTGCACGACGCCTATGGGCGGGACATGGCGTCGTTCGGCATCAGCGGCCCGAAGAACATGTGGGAGGGGTGCCCGGTCACCGGACCGGACGGGCGGCCCCTGGCCGACATCGCGATCACGGGGCGCCGGAACAAGACGCTCACGTACTTTCCCGACTTCACGGTCCACCAGCGGGTGGCCTTGCCCGACCCGTTGCCGCTCCTGCTGCGCGTGGCCGCGATGCCGCTCGACTACGCGGAGATCGAGGATCCCTGACCGGCCTCCGGAGCCGTCGACCGTTCACCGGGCGATGAGTTCCCGGTCCCTACGGGGTCAGAGGGATGACGGAGCAACGAGCGGCGGCGGAAGGACGGAACCATGGGCAAGGTCATCGCGATCGAGCACCTGAGCCTCGACGGGGTCATGCAGGCGCCGGGCGGCGTCGACGAGGACCCCCGGGACGGGTTCGACCAAGGCGGGTGGGCCGCCCAGCGCGGCCAGGACCCGCGGCTCCAGGGGGCCATGGGGGAGTACATGTCGGGGGACTGGTCGCTCCTCCTCGGACGCAGGACCTACGTCCAGTTCGCCGGGTTCTGGCCCAAGCTGGACGACAACCCGTTCAGCAAGGCCCTGACGGAGGCGCGGAAGTACGTGGTGTCGTCGACGCTGACCGAGCCGCTGCCGTGGGAGAACTCCGAACTGCTGAAGGGGGAGGTCGCCGGGTCCGTGGGGACGCTGAAGGAGCGGGTGGACGGCAACCTGGTGACGATGGGCAGCGGCGACGTCGTGCGCGCGCTGCTGCCGCACCGTCTGGTCGACGTGCTGCTGCTGGCCGTCCACCCGGTGGTGCTCGGGTCGGGCCGCCGCCTGTTCCCGGAGTCGGGCCCCGGCCCCGAGAACCTGCGCCTGCTGGGCAACGTCACGACCGACAGTGGCGTAGTGGTGTCGACCTACGCCCCGGAGTGACCCGGGAAGCGCGAGGCCTCGGCAAGGATGCGGGACACTTCGGCTGGGGCCTCACGCCGCTCCGCTCGCTGCGACCTCCGGGAGTCGGTGGGAGAGGAGCGGCGGGGCCGTTCACTCGTTGAAGGTGCGCCCTGATGTCGCGGCGATCCCGTCAGGGAGAGGGCCGTCGTGGTCGCCGACGTTCACGGTGCCTGAGAGTTCGAACATCAGGATCGACGCACCGCCCGGGGAGACCGGGCGGTGCTCCACCCCGCGCGGGACCGTGAACGCCTGGCCCGTCGCCAACACGACCTCGCGCTCGGTACCGCCCTCGCGTAGGCCGATGCGCAATTCGCCCTCGATGACGAGGAAGAACTCGTCGGTGTCCTCGTGGGAGTGCCAGACGAAGTCGCCCTTCACCTTGGCCAGGCGGACATCGTAGTCGTTCACCCGCAGGGCGATGCGCGGGTCCCACGTCCTATCGATACGGGAGAGGGAGTCCTGCAGGTCGACGGGCTCACCGGAGCGGACGGGGCGTGTGTTCTCGGTGCTCATGTCAGGGATTCTTCCGGTGTCCGGGAGCGCACGTCAGTGATAGGAATCGCCTATGCCGCAAGCATCCTCGCAAAGCGCCCCAGAGCCGCACCGCGTCGTGCTGATCGCCGACCACGGCTCCAACCCCTTCGAGATGGGTGTCGCGACCGAGCTGTTCGGCCTCAGACGCCCCGAGCTGGACATCCCCTGGTACGACTTCTCCATCTGCGCCCCTGAGACGGGCGTCCGGATGCACGAGGGGATGTTCCACCTGGCGGCCGCCCAAGGGCTGGACGCCGTCCAGCGGGCCGACACCGTGATCGTGCCCAACCGGCCGGATCCCTTGGCCGGAGCCTCACCAGCCGTCGTGGAGGCGGTCCGGGGCGCCGCAGCGCGCGGGGCGCGGCTCGTCGGCTTCTGCACGGGCGCGTTCACCCTCGCGGAGGCCGGCGTCCTGGACGGCCGCCGCGCCACCACCCATTGGCGGTGGGCGCAGACGTTCACCGCGCGCCACCCCCGGGTCGACCTGCGCCCCGACGTGCTGTTCATCGATGACGGCGACGTGCTGACCTCCGCGGGCAGTGCGGCCGCCCTCGACCTCGGCCTGCACCTGGTGGCCCGGGATCACGGGGCGGAGGTCGCGGCGGCGGTGGCCCGGCGGCTGGTCTTCGCCGCCCACCGGGACGGCGGCCAGCGCCAGTTCATCGAACGGCCCCTCCCGCGGCTGCGGGACTCCTCGCTGGGCCCCGTCCTCGACTGGGCGCGCGAGCGCCTGGTGGGCCCACTCACCGTCGCCGACCTCGCCCGCCGCGCGGGCGTCAGCCCCGCCACGCTGCACCGGCGCTTCCGCGCCGAGGTCGGTGCCACCCCGATGGAGTGGGTCGCCGGTGAGCGCGTGCGGCTGGCCTGCCGCCTCATCGAGCGGGGAGAGGAGGGCACCGAGCGCGTGGCCCACCTCAGCGGGCTGGGAACCGGTGCCAACCTGCGCACGCAGATGCGCCGCCGGACCGGGGTGACGCCGAGCGCCTACCGTGCCCGGTTCGCCGCGGAGAAGGCCCCCGCCCCGGCCGCCGTGGCGAGGTAGGCCTCCAGCTCGCGGGCGCCCGCCAGCATCGCCCTGCTCCGGGCGTTGATCCCCGCCCTCCACTCATCGAGGGTCGCCCCCAGGTATGACGGGTCGCCCGCGCCGCGCAGGCGGTCCAGGAAGTCCCTGATCCTCGTCAGCGGGAACCCTCCCCGGCGCAGCTCCCGCGCCGCATGGGCGTCGCGGGCGGCCTCGGGGGAGTAGACCCGGTACCCGGTCGCCCGGTCGCGTTCGGGGCGCAGGATTCCCACGCGCTCCCACGTGCGCAGCGTCGCCGGGTGCAGCCCGACCTGGTGGGCCAGCGCTCCGACGGTCAACGGCTCTGCGGAGGCGGCGACGGCACGCCCCCGGGGCGCATGCGGGGACGGCTCGGGCGGGGACGCGAGCAGCGCCTCCAACGCGTCCTCCACCTCGTCCAGGGTCTCCCTCTCGTGCAGCAGTGCCGCGTGCGCCCGGTCGATGATCCGGAACATCGCCTCGTCCTCGCCCCGGTTGGCCGCGTTCAGCACTTCTGTTGCCGTCCGGTGGCCGAAGCCCCGCCGCAGCGCGAGGAACGCCCGCAAGGCCTGGGCGTGGACGGCGCCGTACCTCCTGTACCCGTTCGCGCCGCGCTCGGCGGGCGGCAGGATCCCCTGCTCCTCGTAATTGCGCACGGCCTGGGCGGACAGCCCGTGCTCGCCCGCCAGGTCGGTCGGGCGGAACGCGGTGGAGCGGGGCGGCATGGTCCTCCGGTTGAAGGTTTCCGCGGTCGTTGAGCGGTTGATGGAGCAAAAGTCTCAACGGTTCCTTCAAGGATACGGTCGAAGGCACTTCGATCGTGCAGAGGGCGCGGACGGCGCCGCTGTGCGTTGAAACCCCTGCGGAGGAGAGGCGGTCCCGGAATGCCCCTGGACAAGGACGGAGAGAAGTTCGGTTTCGGTGAGGAAGGAGGAACGGCCGGAGAGGCCGTCGCCCGCTACCTCGACACGCTCGGCAGCGCACCGGCCCTCCTCGGGCTCGGTGAGCCGACCCATGGCGTCGAATCGTTCCCGCAGATGCGCAACCGGATCATCGAGTACCTGGTGCGGTACAAGGGATTCCGGTCGGTCGCCCTAGAGAGCTCCTGTCTGGCGGGCCGCATCGTCGACGCCTTTGTCACCGACGGCGAAGGCGGTCTGGACGAGGCGATGGCGCGCGGCTTCAGCCACGAATTCGGTTCGCTGCCCTCCAACCGTGCCCTGGTGGCCTGGCTGAGGGAGGTCAACGCGGACCGGGAACCCGCCGACCGGGTCAGGTTCTACGGCTTCGACGGGCCGATGGAGATGATGTCCGTCCCCAGCCCGCGCGCCGCGCTGATGGAGGCGCACGGGTACCTGGTCGAGCACATGGGGCAGGCGCGTGTCCGGCACGCTGCGGACCGGATCGACGGGCTCCTCGGCTACGACGGCGTCTGGGCCTCCAGCGCGGCGATGATGGACGCCACGCAGTCGGTGGGGGACACCCAGGCCGCGCGCGCTCTGCGGCCCATTGCCGACGACCTCCTCGCTCTCATGGAGGCCGAAGCCCCTACGCTCCGCGAGGCGTCGTCCGACGCCGCCTACCAGGACGCGCACATGCTCATCCGGACCGCCCTGGGCCTGCTCCGCTACCACTCGGCCATGGCATGGGCGGCCCCGATGCCGGAGCGGCTTGCGGCGCTGGGCGGCCTGCGGGATGCGCTGATGGCCGAGAACCTGAGGGCCGTCGTCTCAGCGGAAGCGGAGCGTGGGCCGACCCTGGTGTTCGCGCACAATACCCACCTTTGGAAGCGGCGGACCGCGATGGACATGGGCGGTATGGCCGTGCAGTGGTGGTGTGCGGGAGCCCTGGTCGCCCCCGAGCTCAAGGACCGGTACGTCGTCATCGCCTCGGACATGGCCGAAGCGGAGGGCACCGACGCCGCCGAAGGCGCCCCGGACAGCCTGCAAGGGGTGCTCTCACAGGCGGTCGCCCCGGAAGCCTCGCGCGCGCGGGAAGGCGCGCTCTTCCCGGTCGACGCGGTGCGCGAGGTGCGCTCGGGAGGAAGGGCCATCCAAGCCAGAGGCGACCTGAAGGACCCGCGCTACATCCCGATCGACGGGCTCGACGGCATGAACGCCATCGCGTTCATCCAGGGCCGGGGGAGCGAGCGCGTCCTCTGGGGCGGCCAGGAGGGCGGCGGAGGCGGCGATCAGCCTTCCCGCCCCTCCTGACTCCGCCGGACCGAGGGGTGCTGAGGCTCCTGCACCACGCGCGGTCGCTTCAGGCCCTGCAGCGGCTCGCGCGGGGTTCGACCGCCGTCGGCTCCAGGGGCGGAAGGGATGCGGCGCACCGCCAGCAGGCCGCCGACGCCGGGGACCAGGGCGAGGAGCCGGGCCGCCGGGGTGGCCCGGCCGTACGCCCACACCCCGACGGCCGCGAACAGGTAGGAACAGCCGTGCACCGGCCCCAGCAGTGACGACGCCGCCTCGTGGTGGACCGTGGCCAGGTTGGCCAGCATGAGCAGCAGCGAGGCGAACTCGATGTGGGCCCCGATGCGCAGGACGACGGGGTTCACGCTCACACCCCGGTGGTGGAGCCGGGCCTGACGATCATCAGGACCGTGACCACCACCCACAGCAGGTTGAACACCCCGGTGACCATCGCCAGGCGGGCGGGGGGAACGGAGCCGCCCTCGGCCTCCCCGCCGTCCAGGGCCGCGATCTCCCGGGCCTGGTCGGGGAGGATCTTCAGGGCCAGGACGGCCGCGGCCGCGGCGGTCAGCACGATCGACACGAGCAGCCACGCGTCGCCGAGCACTCCTAGGGCGCTCGCGGTGGCGAACCCGAAGACCGGGACGGCGATCCCGACGTAGGCGTACACGCGGCAGAGCCGGTGCAGCAGCCGCAGGGTGCCGAGGCCTTCGTGCGGGGGCTCCGACGCGTGGGTGCGCCGCAGGGCCGGAGGGAACATGCTGGCGGCGACGGTGACCGGGCCGATGGCGATGATCGCGGCCACGACATGCAAGGAGAGGAAGAGCTTGGCCATGGTCAGCGCTCCGGGCCCGAGCAGGGGCGCGGGGCGGAGGCTCTGCCCGGTATCGGCGGACCGGAAGCGGGCATGGCGGTACAGGGGCGCATCGACACTCCTTCAGGAACGGTGGAGAATCCGGCGACGGCCGGTGCGCCCTGAAAGCTAGTGCCGTGCCACGGTGTGGGCCCAGTGGCAGGGCGGACACGTTCCCCCGGGAAACTGCCACGCAGGCGCGGCGCCCCTCCGCTCGTCCTCCGGCCTCTACTGGGGCAGGCGGCGGCGCCACTCCATGGGGGAGATCTCGATCCGTGTGCCAGGGGCGCCGTCCCAGTGGGCCGTGAGGCCCGCCTCTTCGAACCGGGCGTGACCGCGGCGGACCAGTAGCCGTGCCAACTCCTCGGCGTCCTCCACGGCCTCGGCGTCCGGCTCGGGCGCCGCCCGCTTCTCGGCCGCCTCCCCGGCCTCCGCCAGGCGCGTCGCCCAACCGACCACGACGTCGGCGATCTCGTCGCGCGGCACCGGCCGCGACACGACCGGGCCGCGGTGCCGTCGCCGGTCTCGGCGTCGAGGATGAACGGCGTCCAGGGCACGCCGTCGACGTCGTGCTGCACCGGCTGCTCCTCCCAGCCGAGCCGCCGGTAGAAGCACTGGGCCGCCTCGTTGCCGTGCCCGGTGTACAAGCGCAGCCGTTCCACGCCGTGTACCCGCGCGATGCCGGTGAACCCGTCCACGCTTCTGGGTGTGCGCTGGTGGCGCGGCGTGCGCGAGGCCCGGCGGCGCGGTGCCGGTGCGGGGGTGGTCGCCGACGACCGGCCGATGGCCATGGCGGTCC
The DNA here is from genome assembly GCF_027706745.1 of Nocardiopsis suaedae. Classification (GTDB taxonomy): domain Bacteria; phylum Actinomycetota; class Actinomycetes; order Streptosporangiales; family Streptosporangiaceae; genus Nocardiopsis_A; species Nocardiopsis_A suaedae. The sequence continues at coordinate 83,964 of NZ_JAQFWP010000001.1, forward strand.
CCGGGCGGCGCGGCGGCGTCGTGCTCTCCCGGGGTCTGCTGCGCCTGCTCAGCCGCGAGCAGCTCGGCGTGGTGCTCCGGCACGAGCACGCCCACCCGCGGCACCGCCACCACGTCTACGCTGCGGCGGGGGCGCTGGCCGCCGCGCTCTTCCCGCCGCCGGCGCCGGTCCACCGTCGGCTCCGGTTCGACCTGGAGCGCTGGGCCGACGAGGAGGCGGCCGCGGCGGTCGGCGACCGGGGGCTCGTCGCCCGCACCATCGCGCAGGCCGTCCCGGCCGCGCCGGGCCCGGCGCGGCACCCGGGGCTGGCCGACTTCCAGGTCGTGCGGCGGGTGGAGGCGCTGCTGGGCGAGCCCCCGGCGGCCAACCCGGTGGCCGGTCCGGCCCTCCTCGGCGGCACCGGCGCCGCCTCCGGGGGAGTGGCCTCCACCTGTATCGAACTGCACCACATCGCCTTCCTCCTCCTGCTGTGAGGGGCACCACGCGGTGAATGGGGGCGGGCGGTCGGCTCATGCGGCACGCTGGGACCGAAACGAGCGGAAAGAGCGGGGGACGATGCGGCCGACGAGGACGGGCGGGCGCGTGCCGCGCCGCCCCGCGGGGGCGTACGCGGCCGTGGTCACCGCCCTGCTGCTCGCGGCCTTCGCCCTGGTCGCGCACCACGGTTCGGTGCCCCGGCAGGCACTGCAGGCGGCCGCTCCGGCCCCCGCCGCGGCAGCGGCGGCCGAGACCCCGGAGGTCCCGCACGCCCACCCCGCGCCGACCGCCCTGTCCGAAGCGGCGCCCTCCGGCCATGACCACGGCGGACAGGACGACTGCGGCCCGGCGTCGGGCACCTGCCAGAGCGCCAAGGCGGCCGTCGACGTGGCCCTGCCGCCCCGCGCCCGGCTCGTCCTCCCCGGCCCGGCGCCGCGCCCGCTCCCCCTGCCGCACGCCGCGCGCGCGGCCCCGCCCACCCCGCCCGAGCTGGCAGAACTGTCGATCCTGCGGATCTAATACCCGGCACTCTCAGCACGCCGAATCCGATCCGCACATCCCTTTCACGCGAAGGACAGTTCAGTCATGCCCGAATTCAGCCGCCGCTCCTTCATCGGTGCAGGCGCCGCCGTCTCCGGTCTGGGCCTGCTCGCGGCCTGCGGCCGCACCGGGCCCGCGGGTCCCTCCGCCGGGGCCCTCGTCACTCCCGCCGACGCCATCGTCGATGCCGTCGAGAAAGAGCGCGCGGGTACCGGCAAGGAGCGCGCGTTCACCCTGCGCGCCGCCGAGTCCGAACTGGACCTCGGCGGCCGCACCGTGCGCACCTGGAGCTACGGGGACGCGCTCCCCGGCGGGGAGCTGAGGGTCTCCGCCGGGGACACCCTCAAGGCCACCCTGGAGAACCGCCTTCCGGACCCCACCTCCGTGCACTGGCACGGCCTGGCCCTGCGCAACGACATGGACGGGGTCCCACCCGTCACCCAGAAGGCGGTGCGGCCCGGCGAGGACTTCACCTACCGGTTCATCGTGGACACGCCGGGGACGCACTGGTTCCACCCGCACGTGGGCACCCAGATCGACCGGGGCCTGTACGCGCCGATCATCGTCGACGACCCTGACGAGCCGCTCGCCTACGACGAGGAGTGGGTGGTGATGCTCGACGACTGGCTGGACGGGGTCGACGGCACCACCCCCGACGCCGTGCTGGAGGAGGTGCGCGGCGGCATGGACCACGGCGGCCACGGCGGCCACGGGGAGGGCGGCGGCATGGGCGACGGGCCCATGCGCATGGGGAACACCCTCATGGGCGCCTCCAGCGACCTGCTGGGCGGCGACGCCGGGGACATCTACTACCCGATGCACCTGATCAACGGGCGCCCCGCGGGCGACCCGCGGACGTTCACGGCCGAACCGGGGGCGCGGCTGCGGCTGCGCCTGGTGAACGCCGGGGGCGACACCGCCTACCGGGTCGTCCTGGGCGGGCACCGGATGACGGTCACGCACACCGACGGCTACCCGGTGGAGCACCGGGAGGTCGACGGGGTCGTGCTCGGCATGGGGGAGCGCTACGACGTGCTGGTGACGCTGAAGGACGGCGTATTCCCGCTGGTGGCGCTGGCCGAGGGCAAGGACGCCACGGCACTGGGCGTGGTGCGCACCGGCTCGGGGCGGGCCCCGGGCGGGGACGTGCGCCCCGACGCGCTCGACGGGGAGATCGTGCACGCCACGGAACTGAAGGCCGCCCCGGAGGTGCGCCTGGAGAAGCGGAGCCCGGAGGCCGAGCACACGATCGAGCTGACCGGCGGCATGGGCGCCTACGACTGGGCGCTCAACGGGCGGAGGTTCGACCACGACGACCCGACGAAAGGCGCCTACAAGTGCGAGCAGGGGCAGCGCGTACGGGTGGTGTTCAAGAACTCCACCATGATGTGGCACCCCATGCACCTGCACGGCCACACGTTCCAGATCGCGGGAGGCGGCCCGAGGAAGGACACCGTCATCGTGCTGCCCGGTGAGTCGGTGAAGGTCGACTTCGAGGCCGACAACCCGGGCCAGTGGCTGGTGCACTGCCACAACATCTACCACGGCGAGGCCGGAATGATGGGCCTGCTCGCCTACACGGTGTAGCCGTCGCCCGGGGTGCGTCCGCGCATCCCGGGGAGTCCCGGGTCCGGGCGGCGGCGCATCGCCGCATCGCCGCCCGGACCACGGTCGCGTCCGCTGGAGCGGTGGAGGCTCCGTTCGGCCGGTTCTGCGCTGCGACGCGTGGCGCGGGGCGGGGCGGCGCGTGGCGCGGGGCGCACACCGGCCCGGCGAACGCCGTCCGGCGCTGGGGCTCGGCTCGCCCAAGGGGCGCCGAAGCACCCGCGGGGCCCCTGCGGGGCGGCGGCCACCCGGGGACCGCCCCCGACGGGCGCCGATTCCGGCACTTCGGGGGCCGTGGCCGGGCCGGATCGGGCGGTGCGAAGATGATCGCACCATGGCGAGGGCAGAGACGTTCCGCACCGTCCGCGCCGGGGTGTTCGCCTCGGTGTCGGTCGGTGTGTCCGCCGCCGGGCACGCCGCCATGTCCGACCACGTCCTCCCGCCGGTGGGACCGGTGGCCGGGTTCCTCCTCCTCTTCACACTCGCCTGGGCCGCCGCCGAGAAGGAGCGCGGCCTGGCCGGGATCTGCGCCCTGATGCTGTGGGGGCAGCTCGCCCTCCACCTGCTGTTCTCCTTCGCCCAGGCGGGCGCCGGATCCCACCACGCCGGGGCGGCTGGGGCCGCCGAGGCGGGCGCCGCGGTCGCCGACGGCGGGACGGGGATGCTGGCCGCGCACATGGTCGCCGCGTTGATCAGCGGATGGTGGCTCCGCCAGGGCGAGGCCGCCCTGTTCGGCCTGCTCCGCCTCCTAGGGCTGCTGATCCTGCCGGTCCTGCTGGTCGGGGGCTCCGGAGCCGCCGCCCCGCCGCCCCCGTCCACGCGCCGCCCCGACCGGGGCGACGGGGGCCGCATCGCCCGCGGCCTGCGCCACACCGTGGTGCTGCGCGGCCCACCGCTCCGCTGCTGAGGCCTCCGCACACCCGTTCCGCGCCCCGCACCGGGGCACGCGCCGGAACGCCGCTGCCGGAGGCGTGAATGCGTCCATCCTGCGGTCGGCCGCGTCGCCGACCGTCTCCGTCGTGCGCATCGGCCTCCGTCGCGGAGCCGCCGGTGCGCCGGTCGCCGCTGCCACGGTCGCCCCGCGGGCGCGGGGCGCTGCGCGGCGACGCGTCTCAGCAGCAGAGGAACGGCCTTGCAACCACCATGTACGAGGACCCCGCTCCGCTTCGCCCTCTCACCGGCCGCCCTCGGCGGCGTCGAGGAGGCCCTCCAGCGCCCAGCAGGCGTCGAGCCAGCGGGCGCACCCGGCGCACGCGGACAGGTGCCTGCGGACGGCCCGCGCGCCCTGGCCGGTCCCCTCGCCGTCGATCTCGGCCGACAGCGCCGTCCGGCATTCCTCGCATGTCACCCGCCCATGATCGCCCATCGCCCGGCCGGGGCGGGCCGTCGTCCGGTGCGCTCCGACCGGCGGACGGGAGGGGCGCGGTGAACGACGAGGAACTGACCGCCCTGGCCGGGACGGCCGGCCGGGGCGACGACCGGGCGCTGGAACGCCTGATCGCCGAGACCAGGGAGGACCTGGCCCGGTTCATCGCCCACCGCGTGGACCCGCTGTGGGTGGAGGAGCTCACCCAGGAGACCTACGTGCGGGCCATGACGGCGCTGCCCGGGTTCGCCGGGCGCTCGTCCGTGCGCACCTGGCTGAAGTCGATCGCCCGCAGGGCCGTGGCCGACCGCTACCGGTGGACCGCGGCGCGCCCCCGGACCACGGTGCTGCCGGAGGACCCGGCCGGGAGCGGCCTCCTGGCCGACCGCGGGGCCCGGTTCGAGGAGGAGATCGCCCTGGGAAGCCTCCTGGCCGACATCTGCCCCGAACGGCGCCGGGCCTTCGTGCTGACCCGGGTCCACGGCTACTCCTACGCCGAGGCGGCCGAGGAGCTGGGGGTGCCGGTCGGGACGGTGCGCTCGCGGGTGGCGCGGGCCCGCTCCGACCTGATCCGGGCGATGGCCGCCTGATCCGCGAAGCGCGGTTCCCGGACCGGGCAAGGAGCGGGGAACCAACGCCCCCGCCCGTCCGACCGACGGAGTGCGGTCGCCACATCCGCGCGGTAGAGAACCGGTGAAAGCCCTGTGGCCGGCCCGGCGGAGCCCTGCCGGGCCGGCCACAGGCGGAGCCGTGAGCCGCGGGGGAGCGTCCCTGCGCCCGCCGCGCGCTGCCCCCCGAGCCCGCGGGGACGAAGACCCGGTGGAGCAACGGGGCACCGGGACGCGCGGCACTGAGGACGCGGCCGTACAGGTCACGCGGCGCTCAGGTCACGCGGCGCTCATGACGTGAACAGGCCCTCTCCGATGAAGCCGTCCTCCCCGTGCCCGGGAGGGACGGCGAACACGGCCGAGCCGATGGCGGCCACCCACTCGTTGAGCAGGTCGAGTTCGTCCAGGCGCTTCTGGATCGGCACGAACTGGCGGACCGGGTCGGCCTGATAGGCGGCGAAGAGCAGCCCCGCCGCGTCCGCGTCGTCCCGGTCGACCAGCTCATAGTTGTAGCCGCGCCGGAAGAACCGCGCGTCCGGGTCGTCCGAACGGGCCCGTCGGATGTGGGCGAACTCGCCGATCCTCGGGAACCCCAGCGGCGTGACGGCCGTGAAGTCCGGCTCGTCGTGCTCGCGCGCCCCGGTCAGCGGGGCGCCGTCCGACAGGCGCCTGCCCACGGCCTCCTCCCTGCCCGGCCGGTCGAGCCGGTCCCAGGCCTCCAGATCCATGGCGATCCGGCGGAGCACCAGGCCCGTCCCGCCGCGCAGCCACCCCGGCCCCTCTCTGACGGCCGGGGGCGTCTCCGACGGTCTGGCGCGGGTGCGGGCGGGTTTCGGGCCCGCCCAATCCCGCCAGGTCAGGAAAGAGTGTCCTGTACCTGCGTCGACCGCCGGTGCTCCGTGTTGCAGACGGCAACGACGTGGATGTTTTTAGTAGTTTTGCCAACACCGAGCGTTGCAGGGGGTAGATTTGTCGCACCCCAGGGGTACAGAAATACATGCAAATCGGACATACGATTGAGTTGGGATCCCTGACGTGCCCGCCGCCCCCCACGTGCGACCCGCAGTCGTCAGTCAGATGCACAGTGCGACCGACAGGAAGGGAGACCGCCGTGGCTAGCGCACATGACGTAGCCGCTTACGTCCTGTCCAAGGTCGGCCCCGTGTCCACTATGAAGCTTCAGAAGCTCGTCTACTACTCGCAGGCGTGGTCGCTGGTCTGGGACGAGGACCCCCTGTTTCAGGAGCACATCGAGGCATGGGCCAACGGTCCTGTCGTACGTGAACTGTTCGCGGAGCACCGCGGACAGTTCTCCGTTGGGGAGTGGCCTCGTGGCGACGTCGACCAGCTGACTCCTGACCAGCGCAAGAGCATCGACGTTGTGGTCGACGCCTACGGGAAGCTGACGGGGAAGCAGCTCAGCGAGATGACTCACAATGAAGACCCGTGGAGGAAGGCTCGTGCGGGTCTTCCCGCCCACGTCGGCAGCAATGCTGAGATCTCGCCGGAAGCAATGAAGGAGTTCTACGGCTCGCTGCTCGACAGGGACGACGCCGAGACCGTATGAGCAAGGGCAAAAAGCAGAAGCGCGTTCCCGCTTCGGCCCTACCTGCGCAGCCCAGTCGTGTACCTCGTCGGCTCCCTGCCAGCCACGCCCCTGAGGGGGAAAGCCCCATGTGGAGGCTCTCGCTGCTTGACCGTGAGTACCAGGGGAGTTGGTCCTGGGGAGTTGATGAGGCCACCCTTCTCAAGATCATCTCTCTCCTCAGTGAGATGGAGAGTCTGACATGGAAAGAGATCCTTAACCAGCAGACCGGGGGCAATAGACGTCGCGGCGCCAGGAACAAGTTCATTCCTGTTGAGAATCTTTGCCCGGAAGCCCAGAAACGCTTGAGTGAGCTGAAATTGGAAGAGTGGGACGAACTCTTCCGTTTTCGCGAGGGCAACATGGGGCGACTATGGGGAATTGTGATTCCGGAGGGGCCCCGCGTTTTCTACCCGATCTGGTGGGATGCAGATCACAAGGTCTGCCCGGGGAAGGACCGAGACTGACGAGCGCCCCGCTCCCACATGACGGATTGGGGCGGAGATTGGTTGTCCGCGGCACGGGGAAGGCGGTCAGTCGGCGCGGCGCCGTCGCCTGAGGAGGGTCGAGACGACCAGGTAGAGGAGGGCGGGGCGGTCAGGTCCGGGAGGTCGGTGTCCTCGCCCACCGCGAAGGGGAAGGCTCCGCTGATGGGGTGGCCGTCGCCGGAGACGACCCTCCAGCGCACCACGTAGCCGCCGTCCGGTAGGGCCCCGGACAGGCGTTGGGAGACCTCGTCGCCGTCGATGGCCGGGCCGCCCCGGGAGACCTGGGCGCCCTCGGCGTCGAGGACGGTCACCGCCGCGCCGACGTCCATCACCTCGCCGCTGAAGACCAGCGTCACCTCTTCCGGCCCGGTGGTCAGGCGCTCCTCGTCCTCGGGGCCGGAGGAGACGAGCCGGTCGTGCGCCAGCGCGGGTGCGGCCGGGGTGGTGAGGACCGCGGCGAGGGCGAGCAGGGCGCCGACGACCGCGGCCCGCAGGCGGCGGCCGCGCGTTCGGTCCGGGCCGGTGATCCTGGTGAGCACTGTGCCTCTGCCTCCCCGCCGAGCCGTTCCGGTGCCGCTTCCTCGGTAGTCGGAGGGCCGGGGGCGGTGGTTCCCGCGAATCCGTCTCCGGTCGCCGAGGCGGCGAGGGGCGCGTCGTGGCCGGGGGACGCGTGCGCGCGGGCGGGTTCCGGCGCTCGGCGCGGGCATCGTTCCCGATCACCGACACTGGAGGCATGCCTTCTGTTGTCCTCGACGGTGACCCCGTTCCGTCGGACGGGTCCCTGCCCGACGCCTCGCTCAAGGGTCTCGGGGAGCGGCCCTTCGGGGTGTACGTCCACGTGCCCTTCTGCGTCACCCGGTGCGGGTACTGCGACTTCAACACCTACACCGCCGAGGAGCTCGTCTCCCGGGACGGGACCGCCACCGCCTCCCGGGACGGGTACGCCGACCTCGCCGTGCGCGAGGTCCGCCTCGCCGGGCGGGTGCTCGGGGACGCGCGCCTGCCCGTGCGCACCGTCTTCGTCGGCGGCGGAACGCCGACACTCCTTCCCCCCGAGGACCTGGGCCGGGTCCTGGCCGCGATCGAAGAGGAGTTCGGTCTCGCCCCCGGCGCCGAGGTCACCACCGAGGCCAACCCCGAGACCGTCGACGCCGACTACCTCAAGCGCCTCCGCGACGCCGGATTCACGCGCGTCTCCTTCGGCATGCAGAGCGTCCGCCCGCACGTGCTGGAGGTGCTGGAGCGCACCCACACCCCCGGGCGCCCGCAGCAGTGCGCCGCCTGGGCGCGCGAGGCCGGGTTCGAGCACGTCAACCTCGACCTCATCTACGGAACCCCCGGCGAGACCGACGACGATTGGCGCGCCTCCCTGGAGGCCGCCCTCGAGGCCGACCCCGACCACGTGTCCGCCTACTCCCTCATCGTGGAGGAGGGCACCCGCCTCCACGCGCGCGTGCGGCGGGGCGAGCTGCAGGCCCCCGACGACGACGTGCTGGCCGACCGCTACCTGATCGCGGACACGATGCTGGAAGGCGTGGGCCTGCACGCCTACGAGGTCTCCAACTGGTCGCGCGGCGTCGACGCCCGCAGCGAGCACAACCGCCTGTACTGGACCGGCGGGGACTGGTGGGGCGTCGGTCCCGGCGCCCACAGCCATGTCGGCGGCACCCGGTGGTGGAACGTCAAGCACCCCGCCGCCTACGCCGCCCGCCTGGCGCAGGGCATCTCGCCGGGCCACGCGCGCGAGGTGCTCACCGAGGACGAGCGCCGGTTCGAGCGCGTCCTCCTGGAGCTGCGCATCGCCGAGGGATGCCCCCTCGACCTCCTTGAGGCGGATGGGAGGGCGGCCGCCGCGCGCGCCGTCGCCGAGGGCCTGCTCGACCCCTCCGCACACGAAGACGGCCGCGCCGTCCTCACACGGCGCGGCCGCCTCCTCGCCGACGCGGTGGTCCGCGACCTCACCTGAGGCCGCCGCCGCGCGGCACCGCTGGAACGCGGGCCGGGTCCTACTTGGCGACCGGGATGCCGAAGGGGTACTTGAACCAGACCCCCTTCTTGGCCTCGGAGTTGGCCTTGATGCCGAAGTAGATGGCCAGCCCGAGGGCGATGAGGTAGGTGAGGATGCCGATGATGACGAACATCAGCAGCCCGCTGACGAAGTAGGCGATGATCATCGCGACCTGGAAGTTGCTCGCCTGGGCCAGGTGGTGCTTGGCGAACGGCGACGCGTCGCTCTTGGCGAAGTACAGGATGATCGGGAGAAGCGGGATGAACGCGCCGCCGATGTGGGCCGCGGCGACCAGCCCCTCCTCATCGGGCCGCATCTGGCCGTAGCCCTGCTGGGCGTACCCCTGCTGGTAACCGCCCTGCTGGCCGTACACCTGGTCGTAGCCGGGCTGCTGCTGGTAGCCGCCCTGCTGGGGGTACTGCTGCTGCTGGTAGGGCTGCATCTGCTGGCCCTGCTGCCCGTAGCCGGGCTGCTGCGGCTGCTGCGGCTGCTGCCCGTATCCGGGCTGGCCGCCCGTGGGCTGGCCGTAGCCCGGCTGGCCCCCGGTCGGCTGCCCGTAGCCGGGCTGCTGCGGGGCGGGCGGCTGTCCGTAGCCGGGCTGCTGCGGCTGCTGGCCGTAACCCTGCTGGGGGTGGGGCTGCTGCCCGCCGGGCTGGGGTGGGTAACCCATGGTCGGTCTCCTAGGTCGATCAGGTCGTTGAGCCGGAAGCGCTCTGCGGAGCACGCAGAGGGGTCGGTCGCCGGCCGAAGGGGCAGGGGCCGGCCGTCGGCCGGCGCCGCGGGGCGGCGCCGGTCACTTCACGAGGCGGACGGCCACCGGGTACCGGTACCACCCGCCCTTGTTGGCGTTGGCGGCGGCCAGCACGCCGAACACGATGGACAGCCCCCAGACCAGTGCGATCAGCACCGATCCGATCCACACCACCGTCGGTGTCAGGAACGCGAGCACAATGTAGACGATCCACGCGAGGGCGTAGGGGATGAGCAGGGTGAGTTGGAAGTTCAGCGCCTCGGAGGAGTGGTGGCGGGCGAAGGCCGACCGCTGCTTCTGGCTGGCGTGCACCAGCAGCGCCGGCAGCCAGCCCAGGCAGGCCACCACGATGCCGGACAGGTGGGCGATCATCGCCCAGCTGGGGTCCTCCGCCGAGGGCGCCGGGCCCGAGCCCGGGACCGGGCCGCCACCCGGGAACCCGGGGACCGCCGGGCCCGGCATCCCGCCCATTGCGGGCTGCTGTCCCGTCACGGGCTGACCGGGCGCACCCTGGCCCGGGGCGGGCGCCCCGGGGGGAACGGGGCCGCCGGGAGGTGCCATCCGCGGGCCGCCCTGCGGCCCTCCCTGCGGCTGCTGCTGGGGGTACGGCGACGGCTGCGGGGCGGTACCGGGGTATCCGCCGCCGGGGTGCGGCGCCTGGGGCGCCGGGCCTCCGCCCGGCGGGGTGTGCCCCGGCTGCTGCGGGGGCGGCCCCTGCGGCTGCTGGGGCGACTGCGGCGCGAACCCCGGCCGGCCGCCGGTTCCAGGGCCCGAGGCGCCGGGCGCGGCTCCGCCCGGTCCCTGCGCGGGGTCCTGGGGCTGGTGCTGATTGGGCGGGGTCTCGCTCATGTCGTCCCTATTGGCTTGCCGATTGCGTGGTGCCGCGGTCCGGGGAGGGCGCCTGCGGGCGCCCGGCGACCGCGCGCCGCGCCGATACTGCGGTTCCGCCCTAGTCTTGCATCGCGGGCGGCACCGTGACGAAGTCGATCAACTCTTCGACGCGCCCGAGCAGCTCCGGTTCCACGTCCTTGTACGACCGGACCGCGCCGAGGATGCGCCGCCACGCCTCCCCGGGCTCCTCGCGGATGCCCAGCGCCCGCAGCACCCCCTCCTTCCAGGGCGTGCCGCGCGGCACCTCCGGCCAGGCCCCGATGCCCAGCACCGAGGGCTTCACAGCCTGCCACACGTCGATGAACGGGTGACCGGTGACCAGCACGTGCGGGGAGGAGACCCGTTCGGCGATCCGGCTCTCCTTCGACCCCGGGACCAGGTGGTCCACGAGCACGCCGAGGCGCCGCTGCGGGCCCGGCCCGAACTCCTCCACGATGGCCGGGAGGTGGTCGACGCCCTCCAGGTACTCCACGGCCACGCCCTCGACGCGCAGGTCGTGGCCCCAGATCCGTTCGACCAGCTCGGCGTCGTGCACCCCTTCGACGTAGATGCGGCTCTCCCGCGCCACGCGCGCGGACGCCCCGCGCACCGCCACCGAACCGGAGGCGCTGAGCAGTGGGCCCGAGGGCGAGGGGGAGGGGGAGGAGGGCCGGACCGCCGTCGCGGGCCGCCCGTCGACCAGGAACGCCGCGGGCTCCAGCTGGAAGACGCGGGTCGCCCCCTGCCGGTCCTCCAAGGTGACGGTCGACTTGTCCCAGGCCACCACGGCCCCGCAGAAGCCCTCGTCGGCCGATTCCAGGACGAGGCCCGGCTCCAGCTCGACCTCGGCGACACGGTCCTTGTGCGGCCGCCGCCAGTCGCCCGCCAGCACGTCCGAGCCGTATCTGTCGGAATTCTTAGGCACGGCGGGGATTGTAGTGGCAGACGGGGCGCGGAGCCGGGGTCTCCGTGATCCGGGGCGGGCCGCGCGGGGTGGGCAAGGCCACGTGCGGCGCGTGGGGCCCGTGGGGGTGCCGTGCCGCCCGGGGCGGCCGCCGAGCCGCGGCCGCCGCACCCCGGGGATCCCCGGCCGCGGCCCCCGCCTCCGCGCGGTCCGCGGCGCCCCGCCGCAGGTGGCCCCCGGGTGTCGGCGATGCGACGTCGGGGTGCGCGCATGTGCCATGCTCCGGAGGGCCCACCGCGGTGCCGCGCCCCGGCCGGGGCGTCCGGAGCCGTGCGCGGCCCGGACCGCGGCCTCCGTCGGGGCAGGTCCCGAGGCGGTTGGACCGGGGCGCATAGAATTAGCACTTAAGACCACGGAGTGCCAGGAGGTGAGCGCGTGCTCGACGACCGCAAGCTGGCCGTTCTGCGTGCCATCGTCGAGGACTACGTGTCCACGAACGAGCCGGTGGGCTCCAAAGCCCTCGCCGAGCGCCACTCCCTGGGCGTGTCCCCGGCCACGATCCGCAACGACATGGTGGCGCTGGAGGAGGAGGGCTACATCGCCCAGCCGCACACCAGCGCCGGGCGCATCCCCACCGACAAGGGGTACCGCCTGTTCGTCGACCGCCTGTCCACGGTCAAGCCGCTGTCGGCGGCCGAGCGCCGCGCCATCGAGTCCTTCCTGGGCGGCGCCGTCGACCTGGACGAGATCGTGGCCCGGACGGTGCGCCTGCTGGCGCAGCTCACCCGGCAGGTCGCCATCGTCCAGTACCCCTCCCTCACCCGCTCCTACGTCCAGCACGTGGAACTGGTGCCGCTGGGCCCGCACCGGGTGATGATGGTCCTCATCACCAACACCGGCCGGGTCGAGCAGCGCGTCATCGACCACTTGGACGCCGTGGACGAGGAGGGCGTGGACCGGCTGCGCCAGATCCTCAACCAGACCACCGCCGGGCAGTGGCTGACCGACGTCCCGGGCGCCGTGGCCGACCTGGCCGCCCAGGCGCCCCCCGAGGACCGGCAGATGACGGCCTCGGTGCTGTCGGTGCTGCTGGAGACCCTGGTCGAGCGGCACGAGGAGAAGGTGGTGCTGGGCGGCACGGCCAACCTGGCACGGATGGGCTTCACGGCCGGCCTGCGGGACGTGCTGGAGGCCCTGGAAGAAAACGTGGTCCTGATCCGTTTGCTCGGTGAGGCGGGTGATCCCTCCATGCTGACCGTGAGCATCGGCGCGGAGAACCCCTACGAGGGCCTGAGGGGCACCTCCATCGTCTCCGCCGGGTACGGGATGGGCGATCAGACCCTGGCCAAGCTCGGGGTGGTCGGACCGACACGCATGGACTATCCGGGAACGATGGGAGCGGTACGCGCGGTGGCTCGGTACATTTCTTCGATTCTGGCGGGGCAGTAAGTGGCGAGAGACTATTACGAGATCCTCGGTGTGCGCCGGGACGCGTCCAAGGACGAGATCAAGAAGGCGTACCGTCGGCTCGCTCGGGAGCTGCATCCCGACGTCAACCCCGACCCGGCCACCCAAGAGCGCTTCAAAGAAGTGACCCAGGCCTACGAGGTCCTCTCCGACGACGAGAAGCGCCGCATGTTCGACATGGGCGCCGACCCGTTCGCGCCCGGCGGCGGGGCGGGCGGCCCCGGCGGCGGCTTCGGCGCGGCCGGGTTCCCCTTCGACGACATCATGAACGCCTTCTTCGGCGGCCAGGCCGGGGGCGGCCGGGGCGGCGCGCGGGACCGGGTGCGGCGCGGGCGCAGCATCAAGATCCGCGTCGAGCTGGACTTGTCCGAGACCGCGTTCGGCGTCACCAAGGACGTGACGTTCCCGACCGCCGTCCTGTGCGACACCTGCCAGGGCGAGGGGACCGCCAAGGGCACCAGCCGCCACACCTGCGACATGTGCCAGGGCCGCGGCGAGGTCTCCCAGGTCACCCGGTCGTTCCTGGGCCAGGTCATGACGACCCGCCCGTGCCCGCAGTGCTCGGGCCAGGGCAGCGTCATCACCGACCCGTGCGCGGACTGCGCGGGAGAGGGGCGCCAGCGCGAGCGCGTCACCCGCAAGGTGCAGATCCCCGCGGGCGTCGAGGACGGCACCCAGATCCAGCTCGCCGGGGAAGGCGAGGTGGGGCCGAACGGCGGGCCGCGCGGCGACATCTTCCTGGAGATCGTGCAGCGCCCGCACCCGGTGTTCGAGCGCCGCGGGGACGACCTGCACTGCACGATAACGGTGCCGATGACCGCGGCGGCGCTCGGCGCCTCGTTCACCTTCGAGACGCTCGACGGCACCGAGGAGATCGACCTGCGTCCGGGCACCAACTCCGGGCACGTCATCACCCTGTCCGACAAGGGCGTCAAGCACCTGGACGGCGGCGGCCGCGGCGACCTGATGATCCAGGTCGACGTGGAGACCCCGGCCAAGCTCGACGAGGAGCAGGAGGCGCTGCTGCGCAAGTTCGCCGAACTGCGCGGCGAGACCCAGCCCCCGGGCAGGTTCAGCCCCGGGCACAGCGGGCTGTTCTCCCGGTTGCGGGACGCCTTCGGGGCCCGCTGATGACCGCTCCGGTCTTCCTCGCCGAGGAGGGCGGGCTGGACGGCGACACCGCGGTGCTGCGCGGCCCCGAGGGGCGGCACGCGGCCGCGGTGCGCCGCATCGGGCCGGGTGAGGAGCTCGACCTGGTGGACGGTGCGGGCGTGCGCGCCCGGTGCACCGTCACCGAGGTCGGCAAGGACACGGTGGTGTGCGCGGTGCGCGAACGGCGTACCGAGCCCGAGCCGCGCCCGCGCCTGACCGTGCTGCAGGCGCTGCCCAAGGGGGACCGCGGCGAACTCGCCGTGGAAATGATGACCGAGGCCGGGGTGGACCGGATCGTGCCGTGGGCGGCCGAGCGGTGCGTCGCCCGGTGGAAGGGCGACCGCGCCGCCAAGTCCCTGGCCAAGTGGCGCTCGACGGCGCGGGAGGCCGCCAAGCAGGCCCGCCGCGCCCGGGTGCCCGAGGTCGCCGAGCCGGTGGGCCGGGACGGCGCCGCGGCGCTGCTCGGCAAGGCCGGCCTGGGGCTGGTGCTGCACGAGGAGGCGGGGTCGCCGCTGTCGCAGGTGGTCCTCCCCGGCGTCGGTTCCCGCGGAGAGCACGGTGCCTCCGGAGGACCCGATGAGGGCGAGGGGATCGTGCTGGCCGTGGGCCCCGAGGGCGGGGTGAGCGAGGCGGAGTTGGAGGAGTTCGACGCCGCCGGAGCCCGGCGCGCCCTGCTCGGGCCGACGGTGCTGCGCACGTCGACCGCGGGCGTCGCGGCGCTGGCCGTGCTGCAGGCGCGCTGCGGCCGCTGGTGAGACGCCGCTGGTGGGACTGAGACGCCTGGGCCGCTGCGCTCGGCGCGGGGGCTTCGCTCGTGGTGGTCGCGTGCGGTCGCCCAGCAGGAGGTGGAGAGGTACGTCCTCTGGAGTGGCTGAACCCGCGCTTGTAGCGTCGTTTTCCCGAAGATCAACGGGCGTCGGGGCGCCGCCGGAGGGATCCGGTGGCGCCCCGTTCTTCTCTTACGGTTCTCAAGCACCCGCACCGCGCCGGGCCCCGGCGGGCTGGCCGGGCGGCGCCCGCCGACACGTAGGGCGGCGTTCAGGGCCCTGAAACGGTCAGGGCCCTGAACGAGGGCCGCACCCGCTACTCCGCGGGTGCGTCCGTCGTTCCGCCGTCGGTCGTCCCGCCTGTGCCGGGGTCGGGTGAAGGCGTTCCGCCGCCTCCGTCGGTGCCGCCGTCGCCGCCCCCGTCACCGCCGGTGTCGCCACCGCCGTCACCGGAGCCGTCGTCGCCACCGCCGCCGGTGTCGCCGCCCCCGTCACCGCCGCCGTCGCCGGAACCGTCGCCGCCGGTATCGCCGCCGGTATCGCCACCGCCGTCACCAGGGGGCTGGTCCGGGTCGCACTCGGGGTCCGGGGCGGACGCGCCGTCCCCGGGTGCCTTCGACTCCTGCTCGCTCGTCGCCGTCGGCACGGGCGGGTCCCCGTCGGGCGGCGGGGTGCGGCAGTGCTCCGGCATGCCCGTGATGCTGCTCTCGCCGTCCTCGTCCGCGTCCGGAGAAGGGGCGCCGCCGCCGTTCCCGCCCGCCCCGCCGCCGTCCTGCGAGGGGCGCTCGGCATGGCCGGTGTCGTCGGTGGCCTCGCCCGCCCCGCCGCCGTCCGGCCGCTCCTGTTCAGGGGTCCCGGCCTCGTGGGCGGCGAAGAAGATCTGCTCGCGCAGCTGCGGCGTGCCCATCAGCACGCTCCCCGCGATGGCGGCCGCCGCGCCCACCGCCATCACCGGGCGCAGCCAGGGCAGCCCCGTCCACAGCGGAGAGCGCCGGTTCTGGGTGCGCTCCCTGATCGCGCTCAGCGCCTCAGGGGACGGCTCCACGGAGTCGGCCTCCGCGCGCAGGACCGCGCGCAGCCGCTCCTCGGTGCCCTCGTCGAATGGTTCGCTCATGTCGTCTGCTCCAGAACCGAGCGGAGCGCGGCGATGCCCCGTGCCGTATGGCTCTTGACGGCGCCGCGGCTGATGCCCATCGCGTCCGCGATCTGGGCCTCGGACAGGTCGCCGTAGTAGCGCAGGACGATGGCCTCCCGCTGGCGGGTCGGCAGCTTGCGCAGCGCGGCGATGACCGCGGCGCGCTCAAGCTCGCCCAGGGCGCCCTGCTCGGCGCTGGGCGCGTCGGGCAGGGCCTTGGGCGCGTGCTTCTCCACCACCGCCCGGTGCCGCAGTACCGAGCGCGCGCGGTTGACCACCGACTGGCGCAGGTAGGACAGGGCCTTGTTGGGGTCCCTGAGCCTGCGCCAGGCGCCGTGCATCGCCACGAAGGCGTCCTGGACGACCTCCTCGGCGGTGGCGTGGTCGCGCACGAGGAGGGCCGCCAGCCGCACCAGCGGCCGGTAGTGCTCGCTGTAGAGGCGGGTCACGGCCTGGTCCGCGTCCCACTCGATCGCTGTCGCTGCCGCCGCGGTCGTCCCCGCGACCATGGTCTCCGTCACGTCCGTTCGACGCG
Organism: Nocardiopsis suaedae; assembly: GCF_027706745.1. Taxonomy (GTDB): domain Bacteria; phylum Actinomycetota; class Actinomycetes; order Streptosporangiales; family Streptosporangiaceae; genus Nocardiopsis_A; species Nocardiopsis_A suaedae. The sequence goes on from NZ_JAQFWP010000001.1 coordinate 100,222, forward strand.
CGCCCTTGTCGCCGGGTTTACGAAAGGGCATACCTATTCTTCTCGTTGAGGAGTGTGGTCCTGCACATGCCACCGCGCGTGCACCCCGGCGCCGGTCCGCGGGGGAGGGGCCCCGGGGGTGAGGAGGACGCCATGGGCGAAGCCACGCGAAGGAACAGAATAGCCCGCAACGGCGGCGAATCGCGGAGGGTTCGCCGATTGTGCTTCCCCGCCGCACGCGGCCGCAACCTCACGGATGGGTCACGGTCCGGGCGTCGGCGCGGTGCGGTCCTCCCGCCGGGCCGCGGACCACGGTAGAGGAGCGGGGGCGGCGCCCGCTGCGAAACGGCCGGAAGCCGCCGGATCCGGAACCGAAGGTCCCGAACCGGGCGCACCGGCGGTCCCGGCGGCGGCCGCGGCGACGGACCCGGTCCGGCGCGGTCCCCCTCGCCGTCCCCCGTCTACGGCATGATGGGTGCGGGCCCGGAACACCCTCCGAACGGTCCCCGGCGGCCGCCGGGCGGTTCGAGGGGGCGGAGCCCGGCCCCGGGGGCCCACCAGGCCGCCCCCGGGGGATGCGATCAGCGACCGGATGGGAGAGGACGCAGGTGGCCCAGAGCGACCCCGAGTGCCTGTTCTGCAAGATCGTCGTCGGCGAGGTGCCGGCCGAGATCGTCCGCGAGGGCGAGCGCACGGTCGCCTTCCGCGACATCAACCCGCAGGCGCCCACGCACGTGCTGGTGATCCCGCGCGAGCACCACCCCGACGTGGCCGCGGCGGCGCGCGCGGGGACCGGGCTGGTCGACGAGCTCGCCCGGGAGGCCCAGGAGGTCGCCCGGGGCGAGGGCATCGGCTCCGACTACCGCCTGGTCTTCAACACCGGCACCGGGGCCGGCCAGACCGTCTTCCACGTGCACGCCCACCTGCTGGGCGGGCGCGGCATGGAGTGGCCCCCCGGGTAGGCGCCGGGCGGGGCCGGGAGCCCCTGGGAACAAACCGGGCCCAGGGCCCATTGGGATAAGGTGAAGGGGTCGCCGCAAGCGACCACGTGGAACGCGAGAGGCAGGGGCGAGAAGGCCGCGAGGCCGACCCATGGTCGAGACAACGCAGAACAGCACCCAGGTCAAGATCGTCGTGCCGGAAGAGCACATGATGGTCGCCCTGCTCGGTCCCGAGGACGAGCTGCTCCGCACCGTCGAGAGGGCCTTCGAGAGCGACATCCACGTCCGCGGCAACGAGATCACCATCAGCGGCTCCCCCGAGGAGACCTCGCTGGTCGTGCGGCTCATCGAAGAGCTGCTGGAACTGGTGAAGAACGGCACGCACATCACCCCCGACGCGATCGACCGCACCCTGGCGATGCTGCGCGAGCCCTCCGGCGAGCGCCCCGCCGAGGTCCTGACCGCCGACATCCTGTCGGCGCGCGGACGGACGATCCGCCCCAAGACGCTCAACCAGAAGCGCTACGTCGACGCCATCGACCGGCACACCATCGTGTTCGGCATCGGCCCGGCCGGGACCGGCAAGACCTACCTGGCCATGGCCAAGGCGGTCAAGGCACTGCAGAACAAGCAGGTCAACCGGATCATCCTGACCCGCCCGGCGGTCGAGGCCGGCGAGCGGCTCGGGTTCCTGCCCGGGACCCTGTACGAGAAGATCGACCCGTACCTGCGGCCGCTCTACGACGCGCTGCACGACATGCTCGACCCGGACAGCATCCCCAAGCTGATGTCGGCGGGCACGATCGAGGTGGCCCCGCTGGCCTACATGCGCGGGCGCACCCTCAACGACTCCTTCATCATCCTCGACGAGGCGCAGAACACCTCGCCCGAGCAGATGAAGATGTTCCTGACCCGGCTCGGCTTCGGCTCCAAGATCGTCGTCACCGGCGACGTCACCCAGGTCGACCTGCCCAGCGGCACCTCCAGCGGCCTGAGGACGATCGAGAACATCCTCTCGGGGATCGACGACATCGGGTTCCGCCGCCTGGCCAGCGAGGACGTGGTCCGGCACAAGCTGGTGAGCGCCATCGTGGACGCCTACGGGCGCTACGACGGCGGCCGCGCCCGGGACCGCGACCGCGGCCAGGGGGGCGACCGGGGCCACGGCGGCGGCCGTGACCAGGGTCGGGGACAGAGCCAGGGCCGGGGCCGGCAGGCCGAGCAGGGCCGCCGGGCCGAGGGCGACTGAGCCCCCGGCGGAGCAGCGGAGCACACGAGTAAGGCGCGCAAGACGATGAGTATCGACGTCGCGAACGAGTCCGGCGTCCCGGTCGACGAGACGGCCCTGTCCGAGCTGGCCCGCTACGTCCTCGACGCGATGCGGGTGCACCCGCTCGCCGAGCTGTCGGTGGTGCTGGTGGACGAGGAGCCCATGGCCGAGCTCCACCAGCGGTGGATGGACCTGCCCGGACCCACCGACGTGATGTCCTTCCCGATGGACGAGCTGAGGCCCGGCGGCCCGGAGCGCACCAGCGACCCGGGCCAGCTCGGCGACGTCGTCATCTGCCCGCAGGTGGCGGCCCGCCAGGCCGAGGAGGGCGGGCACGGCGCCCAGGACGAGCTGGACCTGCTGTGCACGCACGGCATCCTGCACCTGCTCGGCTACGACCACGGCGAACCCGACGAGCGGGCGCAGATGTTCGGCCTGCAGGCCGAGCTGCTCATGGGGTGGCGGCCCAGCGCGGCGGAGGCCTCGCGCACCGCCGAGACCCGGGAGGGGTGAGGTGGCCACCGCGCCGGTCGCGTTCCTCGCCGCCGCGGCGTTCGGCCTGGCGGCCGCCTTCCTGGTGGCCGCGGAGATCGCCGTCACCCGGGTCGCCGCCGGGGCCGCCGGGCCCGCCGGCGCGCTCCCCGAGCGCCGCCGCGCCCGGCTGGAGGCGCTGACCTCCGACTCGGCGCGCACCCTCAACCTGGTGCTGCTGCTGCGGGTGGCCTTCGAGGTGCTGGCGGTGGTCGCCTTCGGCGTCGGCGCCGTCACGCTGTTCGGGCCCACCTGGGGGGCGGCCGCCCTCACCGCCGCGGTCATGTTCCCGGTGGAGTACGTCCTCATGGGGGTCACCCCGCGGATCCTGGGGCGGCAGTTCTCCGTGCAGGTCGGCGAGGCCACCGCGGTGCTGCTGGCCTGGCCCGCGGTCGTGCTGGGGCCGCCCGCGCAGCTGCTGGTGCGGCTCGGGCGGGCGCTCACCCCGCGCAACAAGGGCGAGCGCGGCGGGCCGTTCAGCAGCGAGGAGGAGCTGCGCCGGCTGGTCGACCTCGCCGAGCGGGGGCACGTCATCGACGCCGACGAGCGGCAGATGATCCACTCGGTGTTCAAGCTCGACGACACGGTGGTGCGGGAGGTGATGGTGCCGCGCACCGACATCGTGTTCGCCTCCGCCGCCGACGACCTCGACGCGTGCCTATCGCTGGCCCTGCGCAGCGGCTTCTCCCGCATCCCGGTCACCGGGGAGGACGAGGACGACGTCGTCGGCATCGTCTACCTCAAGGACCTCACCGCCCGGATGCGCGACCACTGGGCCGAGGCCGAGGCCGCCACCGCGGCCGGGACGGCGGCACCGCCCGTGCCGTCGGCGCGGGCGGCCATGCGCCCGGCCTCCTACGTGCCCGACTCCAAGCCCATCGACGAGCTGCTGCGGCAGATGCAGCGGCAGCGCATCCACATGGCGGTGGTGATCGACGAGTACGGCGGCACCGCCGGGCTGGTCACGATCGAGGACATCGTCGAGGAGATCGTCGGGGAGATCACCGACGAGTACGACGACGAGGTGCCGCCCATCCAGGACCTGGGCGAGGGGCGCGCCCGGGTGACCGCGCGGCTGCCGCTGGGCGAGCTCGCCGGGCACTTCGGCGCGGACCTGGACGCGCCCGACGTGGACACGGTGGGCGGGCTGCTCGCCTACGCGCTGGGCCGGGTGCCGATCAGCGGGTCCCAGGCCGACTACGCTGGGCTGAGGCTCACCGCCGAAGACCCCGCCGGCCGCCGCAACCGGACCGCGACGGTGCTGGTGGAGCGGCTGGACCCGCCACCCGGACCGGACGAAGGAGAGCAGTGACCGACACCAACGCCCCCGAGCTGGGCGCCGAGGACAGCAAGCTCGTCACCCTCGCCCGCGCCTCGCGGGCGCGCACCGGCGCCGCCGAGGGCGCGGCGGTGCGCGACGAGACCGGCCGCACCTACACCGCCGTCACCGTGGAGCTGCCGCACCTGCGGCTGACCGCGCTGCAGGCCGCGGTGGCGGCCGCGGTCGCCAGCGAGGCCGAGCACCTGGAGGCCGCCGCGGTGGTGACCGAGGAGGAGGCGCTGCGCGGCGAGGACCGCGACGTCGCCGCCGACCTCAAGACGGGCGTGCTGATCACCGCCGCCCCCGACGGCACCCCGGGCTCCGTCGACCGCACCTGACCCGGGCCGGGCGGGGCACCGCGCCCCGCCCGCCCCACCCCGCATGATTCGAGACATGACGACCATGGACGAGCTCGACCTCGACAGACTCCGCGCCCCGCTGCCGGGCGCCACCGCCGTGCCCGAGGGGTTCCGCAGCGGCTTCGCGTGCTTCGTGGGCCGCCCCAACGTGGGCAAGTCGACCCTGATGAACGCGCTGGTGGGGCAGAAGGTCGCCATCACGAGCAACCGCCCGCAGACCACCCGGCGCACGGTGCGCGGCATCGTGCACCGCGAGGACGCCCAGCTCATCGTGGTCGACACGCCGGGGCTGCACAAGCCCCGCACCCTGCTGGGGGAGCGGCTGGACAGCCTGGTGCGCTCCACCCTGGTCGAGGTCGACATGATCGGCTTCTGCGTGCCCGCGGACGAGCCGATCGGCCGCGGAGACACCTACATCGCCCGCGAGCTGGCCGCCCAGCGCGACACTCCGGTGGTGGCCCTGGTCACCAAGACCGACAAGACCGACCGCAAGCGGGTCGCCGAGCAGCTCCTGGCCGTGCAGGAGCTGGGGGAGTGGGCCGACATCGTCCCGGTCTCGGCCGAGAGCGGCGAGAACCTGGAGGAGGCGGCGGGGGTGCTGTGCGCCCACCTGCCGGAGGGGCCGCCGCTCTACCCCGACGGCGACCTGACCGACGAGCCGGACGAGATGCTGGTCGCCGAGCTGGTCCGGGAGGCCTCCCTGGAGGGGGTCCGCGATGAGCTGCCGCACTCCATCGCGGTCGTGGTCGACGAGATGACCGACCGCCCGACCACCGCCCCGGGCCGCGAGTTCACCGACATCTACGCGTCCCTGTACGTCGAGCGCTCCAGCCAGAAGGCCATCGTCATCGGCACCAAGGGGGCGCGCCTGCGCCACGTGGGCATCGAGGCCCGCCGCCAGATCGAGGCCCTCCTGGGCCGGAGGGTCTACCTGGACCTGCGAGTGAAGGTCGCCAAGGACTGGCAGCGCGACCCGAAGCAGCTCCGGAGACTGGGCTTCGACCAGCAGACATAGGCGGCTCGGCGGGTACCCCAGTGACGGGCCCCGGCCGTCCGCCGGGCCGCCGGGGTGCGAGGTAGAGGGCGGCGACGAAGGTCGGCGGTCCTACCTGGAGCGTTGTCGGCTGCCTGGTGTGTGCGTGGTCCCGGTGGCCGGCAGCGACGGCGAGAGCTGGGCGATTCCCCGGGCCTGCTTGCCGGGCGGCGGGTTCCTCGCGGTCCGGGTGGGCGGGGCGGCTCGGCCGGTACCCCGCTGACGGGCCTCGGCCGTCCGCCGGGTCGCCGGGGTGCCAGGTGGATGGGCGGCGACGGCAGAAGCGAGCCGGTTCCCCGGACTTGCCTGTCGTCCGGCGGGCTCCTCGCGGTCCGGGTGGGCGGGGCGGCTCGGCCGGTACCCCGCTGACGGGCCTCGGCCGTCCGCCGGGTCGCCGGGGTGCCAGGTGGATGGGCGGCGACGGCAGAAGCGAGCCGGTTCCCCGGACTTGCCTGTCGTCCGGCGGGCTCCTCGCGGTCCGGGTGGGCAGCGAGGGGGCGCCCGGGGGACGCAATCCGGGCATACCGGGCGCAGGTGGGAGGGTTCGGCGATCCCCTGTGGCGGATTCACCACCCGATCACGCGAGAAGCGTCTCTTTCGCCACGCTGGATGCCCGAGGGGGTTCATGGTGCCCTAAAAGCGGGTTCCGGTTCGCCGGGATGCGGCCGATTGCCCGGATCCGGCGGCGGTCTCAACCAACGTGCACCCCTCGACGGAGATCCTCTCGCATGGTGAGACTCGGGGGTCGGGGTTCGCCCTCTCTGGCGCCCGGACCCGCTCCTGCCGGGCCCGCACCGAACCCGGCAGGGCTGTGACCTGGGTGAACACTCCGCGTTAAGGGGTGAGAGGGCCGGAAAGCGCGCTCAGCGACCCCCGCGAGGGCTCCAGGCGTGCGAAGTCGACGATTCCAGAACAGGTTCTGGAATCGGAATGCCCGGTTCGTGCCTGTATGAGGCGTTCACCTCGGGCGCCGAGAGGTCGCGGGAGTGTCCGGGCGCCCCCGCCGGGCGCCTTGGAGTCCACTCCGGGCCGATATTGGCTACACGCAGTGACAACGGGGGCGGCAAACGGTCCCAGTGTGCCGTTTGGGGCTCTCCTGGGGGCAGAACGTGTTCTGGAATCGCGATGACCGCGCACTCCCGCCGCCCGCGCTACCGCTCCGGGCTTCGATCAGGGCGCAGGAGGAGCCTCGGCCCCCTCGGAACCGGGCGAAACAGACACCGCGCCGGTAGCGGCCGGGCCGGAACCCGCCTTTCGGGCGCCACGCGCGGCCCGGGGCCATCCCGCGCGGCGATTTCGCGACCTGATCACGCGACAAGCGCCCATTCCACGACGCAGGATCGCCGCCCCCTCCGCGATGATCTCGACGGAAGTGCTGTCATTCCGGCGGTTTTGGCAGCACTTTTGTCGAGATCATCGCGAGGAGGGCGCCCCGGTGGCCCGACGGACGGCCGGGGCCCGTGAGCAGGGTACCGGCCGAGCCGCCGCCCACTCGGACCGCGAGGAGCCCGGCGGACGGCAGGCAGGCCCGGGGAAGCGCCCCGCTGCTGCCGTCGCCGCCAACCACCCCGACCACGCACACACCGCGCAGCCGACAGCGCCACCGCAAGGGCCGCCGACCTTCGTCGTCGCCGCCATCAACCCCGCACCCCGGTGGCCCGCCGCCCGGGCGGGGCCCGTCAGTGGGGTACCGGCCGAGCCGCCGCCCACTCGGACCGCGAGGAGCCCGGCGGACGGCAGGCAGGCCCGGGGAAGCGCCCCGCTCTCGCCGTCGCCGCCATCCAGGGCGACCACGCACCCACCCGGCGGCCGACAGAACAGCATGTAGGACCGCCGACCTTCGTCGTCGCCGCCATTCACGGCGACCACGCACACACCGGGCAGCCGACAGCGCCACCGGAAGGGGGCGCTGCCCTCCGCCGCCGCCTCCGCGGGCGGCCTCCGCCGTCGGTCCTTCTCATCCCCTCGATATGAAAATGATAATCATTGCGCTACTCTGTCGGAACCCCACCCGTCTGTCTCCTCCAGGGAGGATCCGATGGCCGCAGAGCGGAAGTCGCCGCACCCCGTACGCCTGGGCACCGTCCAGGAGACGCTCCTGATCCCGCTCTACGGGCGCGCGGTGGAGAGCCGCAAGGCCGAAGCGGTCCTGCGTGATCCGGTGGCCGAGGAGATGGTGGCCGCGATCGACTACGACTTCTCCCGCTTCGACGGCGGGTCGAGCCTGATCGGCGCGGTCCTGCGCACCCACCTCTTCGACCACTGGGTGCGCGGCTTCCTGGCCGACCACCCGGATGCGACGGTGGTGGAGATCGGTACCGGGCTCAACACCCGTCATGAACGCGCCGACAACGGCCGTGCCCACTGGTTCGAACTCGACCTGCCCGACGTCATCGAGGTGCGGCGCACCTTCTTCGCCGACACCCCGCGCCGGACCATGCTCGCCGCTTCGGTCCTGGACGACGGCTGGACCGCCGCGCCGCTCGCCACGGACGGCCCGTACCTCCTGGCCGCCGAAGCGGTGCTGCCCTATCTCCCCGAAGAGGACGCGCGCCGCGCCTTCGACCTGCTCGGCGAGCGCTTCCCCGGCGCCCTGCTCGCGTTCGACACCACCGGCCCCGGCATGGTCGACACCCAGGACGGCCACGACGCGCTCAGCAAGGTGGAGGCGCGGCTCCGCTGGAACTGCCCGGACCCCGGGGTGCTGGAGGACTGGCGTCAGGGCAACCGCCTGCTCGCCTCGCACACCTTCACCACCCTGCCCGCCGAGGTGCACGACGGGCTGCCCGCGGAGTACCGGGACATGATCGCCACCATGGCGGAGATGCGGCTGCCGCAGGTCGAGGACTACCGGCTCAACCTCCTCCGGCTGGGGTGAGGCCCCGGACTCCGGCTGGGGTGAGGCCCCGGACTCCGGTTGGGGTGAGGCCCCGGACCGTGCGGCGGGGTCCCCGAAAACCACTTGCCGGTGGCCCGCGCCCCCGTGACACTCGTCCGGTGAGCGAGTCACCCGGACCGAGCAGACGCCTCGTCCTCCTCCTGGCCGTCACCTGCGGGGTCGCCGTCGGCAACCTCTACTTCCCCCAGGCCGTCACCCCGCTGATCGCCGAAGGACTGGACACCGCCCCAGAATCCGCCGCCATGGCGGCGACCGCCGCCCAGCTCGGGTACTCGGTCGGCATCCTCCTCCTCGTCCCCCTCGGCGACCGCCTGCCCAATCGCCCCCTCATCTCCGGTCTCCTCGCCCTCACCGGGGCCTTCCTCCTCGCCGCCGGGCTCTCGCCCGCCCTTCCGGTGCTCGTGGCCGCGGGCGGGCTGGTCGGCACCGCCACCGTCGCCGCGCAGCTCATCGCCCCCATGGCCGCCGGGCTGGCCGCCGAGGACCGGCGCGGGCAGGTGATGGGCACGCTGCTCAGCGGTTCCATCGGGGGCATCCTGCTCGCCCGCGGCTTCGGCGGGGTGCTGGCCGACCACCTGGGCTGGCGCGCCCCCTACCTGGTGGCGGCGGTCGCCGTGCTCCTGCTCGCCGCCGTCCTCGCCGTCACGCTCCCGGTCACCGCCCCCTCCACCCGCCGGTCCTACCCCTCCCTGGTCGCGGCGTCGCTGCGGCTGCTGCGCACCGAGCCGGACCTGCGCCGGTCCTGCCTCTACCAGGCCTGCGTCTTCGGCGCCTTCTCCGCCGCCTGGACCGGCATGGCCCTGGTGGTGACCGGTCCCGTGTACGGGCTGAACGCCTCCACCGTCGGGGTGATGGCGCTGGTCGCGGGCGTCACGATGGCGCTGACCCCGGCCGCCGGGCGCTGGGTGGACCGGCGCGGCCCCGACGCGGTCGGGCTGGTCTGCATGGTCGGCGCCCTGGCCTCGGCCGGGGTGCTCGCCGCGGGGAGCGCGGGCGGCGCGTGGGGCCTCGCCGCCCTGACCGGCGGCATCCTGCTGCTCGACGTGGCGATGCAGTCCGGCATGGTGGCCAACCAGTCCCGCATCTTCGCCCTGCGCCCCGACGCCCGGAGCAGGATCAATACCGCCTACATGACGTGCGCGTTCCTCGGCGGCACCGCCGGGTCCTGGCTCGGCGTGCAGGCCTACGCCCTGGTCGGCTGGCCGGGCGTGTGCGCGGTGGCGGCCCTGCTGTGCGCGACGGCGCTCGGGCGGCACCTGCTGCACCTGTGGAGCCCGGTCCGCCCCGCCGATCAGACGGCGGGCGTGTTCGCCGACCCCGGTGAGTGAGGCGGGTCGGCGGCATCGGGCGCCGCCCGACCCTCAATGCCGCGGTGGGCGTCGAGCCCGGCCACCGTGAACTCGTCACGTTCCGCGTCGGCCGTGACGCCGAGTTCGCGGAGCGCTCGGCGGACGGGCGTGCCTTCGTCCGGTACCTCTTCGCCCTCCCAGAGGTGCAACGGCCCTAGGGCGAGGCCTCCGGCACGCCAGACGGCCGCGTTCTCCTCTCCGGTGCCGCCGAAGTACTCGGATTCGAGGAAGGCCACCGCCCCGCCCTCCGACCACTCCGTGAGAAGCCGCTCAAGCCCGGCGGTGAGGGTCCAGAAGCCGGGGAGCGGGGGGTCGGACTCCTCTCCGAGCGCGGTCAGGAGGGTGCGGGTCATCGGAATGAGCGCCAGCCCCCGCCGGAGAGGTGCGATCCGGGCGGAGGGCAGCTCCGCGGCCGCCGCTGCGAGCAGGCCGGTGTCCGCCACCACGGCCTTGAGGTCGTAGGCCACTCCCGTCTCCCCGTCCGTCCGTGCCCTGCCCGTCTTCGCTTTGGCGTCCGCGCCCTGCCGTCCGGCGCCGCGCCGACCGCTCAGCTCTGGTGGTTCAGGTCCCCGGCCAGGGAGTAGGCCGTGCGCTGCACGATCGGCGCCGCCTTCTCCACGAACTCCCAGCTCACCCGGGCCTCCGGCCCCGAGATGGACACCGCCATCATCGCCGGGCCGCCCTGCACCGGCACCGCCAGGCACCGCACGCCGATCTCCTGCTCACCGTCGTCGATGGCGTAGCCGCGGTCGCGGATGCGCCCCATCTCGTCGGCGAAGTCCTCGGGCGTGGTGATGGTGCGGTCGGTCGCCGCGGGCATCCCGGTGCGGCGCACCGTCGCCAGCGCCTCGTCCGGCGGGAGCTGGGCCAGCAGCGCCTTGCCCACCCCCGCCGAGTGGGGCAGCACCCGCCGCCCCACCTCGGTGAACATCCGCATCGCGTGCGGCGAGGGCACCTGGGCGACGTAGACCACCTTGTCCCCGTCGAGCATGGCCAGGTTCGCGGTCTCGCCCAGTTCCTCCACGAGCTGGGCCAGGTGCGGGCGCGCCCAGGTGCCGAGCATCCGCGACGCGCTCTCGCCGAGCCCGATCAGCCGCGGCCCCAGCGCGTACCGCCGCGAGGGGAGCTGGCGGACGTACCCGTTGTCGACCAGGGTGCGGATGATCCGGTGGATCGTCGGCAGCGGCAGCCCCGAGGAGTCGGCCAGCTGGCTCAGGGAGATCTCGCCCCCGGCGTCGGCCATGATCTCCAGCAGCGCGAACGCCCGGTCGAGGGACTGTACCCCGCCGGCGCGCGCCCGGGTGGCGCCGTCGGCGGCGCCGTCGATCGAGGTCTGTGACGTTGCCAAGGGTCTCAAGCTCCCATCGCGAGGATCGTGCGGTCTCATTCTGCGATACGGAAGTCGGCCGACGCCAACCGCGCGCCCGCTCACTCCCACCCCCCTCTTGTTGTTCCGAATTGTAGAAGTTAGTGTCCGCTATATAAAAGACCTAGGGGTGGGCGGATTGCCCGCGCCGCGCCCGGGGCACGCCCCGGGCGCACACGGCCACGCGATGAGGAGAGCGCCACGTGGGTGGACTGGAGCCAACGGAGGGTGAACGCTGGGTCGCCGGAGCCGGCCTGGAGGAGATGGGCGACGCCCTCGACGGCCGCCTCTCGGCCGCCGACGCCCGGCTGCTGAGCCAGTACCCCGGCGACGCCGGGCGGCGCCAGCCGGTGCACACCGTCTACATCCCCGCCGACCAGGTCCGGGCGGGCGTCTGCGAGGCGTGGGGCGCCCAGGCCCTGGCCTCCCTCGACGAGTTCGGCCCCGACGCCGCGACCCTGGCCGAGGCCACCGGCATGGACCCCGGCGCGGTCGCCGGAGCGCTCCCCGCCGTTCGGGCCAAGCTCGCCGAGGAACCGGTCGAGGACCTGCGCATCGACCTGGAGGACGGCTACGGCGCCCGGGGCGACGAGGAGGAGGACCGCGACGTCGCCGCGGCCGTGCGCGCCGTCGCCGCCGACCTGGAGTCCGGCCGCGCCCCCGCCTACGTCGGCATCCGGATGAAGGGCATGGAGGCCGCCGGGCGCCGCCGCGGTATGCGCAGCCTGGCCATGTTCACCGGCGGCCTCCTGGAGGCGGCCGGGCGGCTGCCCGAGGGCTTCGTGTTCACCCTGCCCAAGATCACCTCCGTGGAGCAGGTCGAGGCGATGGTGTGGGCCGCCGAGCACCTGGAGAAGCGGTTCGGCCTGCCCGCCGGGCGCCTCGGCTTCGAGCTGCAGATCGAGACCCCGCAGTCGGTCCTGTCCCCGGACGGCACCACCGCGGTGGCCCGCATGATCCACGCGGGGGAGGGCCGGGTCACCGCCCTGCACTACGGCACCTACGACTACAGCGCGGCCGTGGGCGTGACCGCCGCGTTCCAGAGCATGGCCCACCCGGCCGCCGACCACGCCAAGGCGGTCATGCAGCTCGCCGCCGCCGGGACCGGCGTGTGGCTCTCCGACGGCTCCACCAACATCCTGCCCGTCGGCACCCGCGAGGAGGTGCACGCCGCCTGGCGCCTGCACGCCGGGCTCGTGCGGCGCTCCCTGGAGCGCGCCTACTACCAGGGCTGGGACATGCACCCGGCGCACCTGCCCACCCGCTACCTGGCGACGTTCGCCTTCTACCGGGAGGCCTTCGGCCCGGCCGCCGCCCGCCTCAAGGCCTACCTGTCGGCGGCGGGGGGCGGCGTCGCCGACGAGCCCGCCACCGCCCAGGCGCTCGCCTCGGCACTGGTGCGCGGCTGCAACTGCGGCGCCCTGGCCGAGGACGAGGTCGCCGAGGCGACCGGTGTCGGTGCCGAGGTGCTGCGCGGCTTCGCCAATCGCCGGGTGGGCTAGGACGGCCATGGGAGGGATCCGAACCGCCGCTCCGGATCGGGGACGCGCATGGCGGCCCGGTCGCGGCCCCGCTGAGCCGGGGGCCGGACCGGAGGCCGCGCATGCGCCCGTCCCCCCGGTGCCGTGCGGTACCGGAGCCTCCCACGCGCGCGCGTGCCGAGCCGCCGCCCGTTGCCGTACGGGCACCGTGCGGCGCGGATGCACGCTGGACGAGACCCTCGCAGGCTGTGCGCCCTGGGGGCTGTGCGCATGGCGCTTCCAGCTCGCCACCTCAGGGGGAGCCCGAGCGCCGTAGGCCCGTCGTGCCCCGTACGGCCCCCGGTCCCCGGCACGGCGTCCCTATGGCGGCGCGCCGTGGGCCCGTCGCCGTGCGCGGAGGACCGACGAGAGCAGGCGGGAGGGGCGCCCTCCGTCTCCGGGTGAGCCGATCCGTGAGGCGGGCGCCCGAACCGCCCCGGCCGTCCGCCGGAGACGGCCCCGGTGATCCGTGAGCCCTGGACCGCCATGCCCCCTAGAGGCGTGTGCGGGTCCAGCGGAACCGGGGCGTGACACCGCTCCGGCGGACGGTGGTCCACCTGCTCCCGCCCCTTCGCGCCCGCACGGCGGCAGGGGATCTGTACGGGCGCATGCACCGCCCGGCAGGGACACCGCGCCGTGAACGCCATCGCGTTTCCCGGCGGCGACCCCGACGACCATATGGCCGGTCGCACGGGGTCCTCCTGGCCGTGTCGGACACATCGGACGCGTGGGCCGCACCGGGCGGGAACGACCTGCGACGATTACGACAGAGACGACGGAGAACCATGTCTGGAAACGAATTCGACCTCGTCCTGCGCGCCGGGCGCGCCGTCACCCCGGAGGGGGAGCGGGCCGTGACCGTGGGCGTGCGCGACGGGCGCATCGCCGCCGTCGAGGACGCCGGCGCCGCCCTGGAGGGCGCCCGCACCGTGGACGTGGCCGAGGACGAGGTGCTGCTGCCCGGCCTCGTCGACAGCCACGTGCACGTCAACGAGCCCGGCCGCACCGAGTGGGAGGGCTTCGCCAGCGCCACCCGCGCCGCCGCCGCGGGCGGTGTCACCACCATCGTCGACATGCCGCTGAACAGCGTCCCGCCGACCACCACCGCCGAGGGGCTCCGCGTCAAGCGCGAGGTCGCCGAGGGCCAGGTCGCGGTGGACGTGGGCTTCTGGGGCGGCGCCGTGCCGGAGAACAGCGCCCCCGGCGCCACCGGCGAGCTGGCGGCCCTGCACGAGCGCGGCGTCTTCGGCTTCAAGGCCTTCCTCTCGCCCTCGGGCGTCGACGAGTTCGGCCACCTCACCCCCGACCTGTACCGCTCGGCCACCGCCGCCATCGGCGCCCTGGGCGGCCAGATCATCGTGCACGCCGAGGACCCGACCCTGCTGGACTCCGCACCGCAGGCGCACGGCGCCGACTACGCCGGATTCCTCGCCTCGCGCCCCGACGAGGCCGAGCACGAGGCGATCCGGCTGGTCATCGAGACCGCCCGGCGCACCGGCACCCGTTCGCACATCCTCCACCTGTCCACGGCCACCGCCCTGCCGATGATCGAGAGGGCCCGCGCCGACGGGGTCCCGCTCACCGTGGAGACCTGCCCGCACTACCTGACCATCGCCGCCGAGGAGGTGCCCGCGGGCAACACGAGCTTCAAGTGCTGCCCGCCGATCCGCGGCGCCGCCAACCGGGACGCGCTGTGGCGGGCGCTGGCCGAGGGCACCATCGACTGCATCGTCAGCGACCACTCGCCGAGCACCCCCGACCTGAAGACCGACGACTTCGGCAGCGCCTGGGGCGGCGTGGCCGGGCTCCAGGTCGGCTTCCCCGCGGTGTGGAGCGAGGCGGCCGAGCGCGGCCACTCCCTCGCCGACGTGGTGGCCTGGATGTCCTCCGGCCCCGCGAAGGTGGCCGGGCTGCCCGCCAAGGGCGCCCTCGCGGTGGGCCGCGACGCCGACTTCGCGGTGGTGGCCCCGGAGGCCTCCACCACGATCGACGCCCGCACGCTCCAGCACAAGAACCCGGTGAGCGCTTACGACGGCCGGACGCTCAAGGGCGTCGTGCGCGCGACGTACCTGCGCGGGGACAGGATCGACCTGGACAAGCCCGCAGGGCGCCTCCTGGACCGCCCCTGAGTCGGCACTGAGATGGCTCAGAGGCGGCTCACGCCCGCCTCTGAGGCGCGCGCTGTCCCCACCGCGTGAGCAGCCTGTGGGGCGTTCTCCGAACAGCTGAGGCGCAGTGGGCCGCCGAGACGGCGATGGGCCCGGGACCGAAGTCCCGGGCCCATTCGTGTGTTCTCGCTAGCGGGCGCCCGCCGTACAGGGCGCCCGTCGTACAGGGTGCCCGTCGTACGCGGCGGCCGCGTACCGACGTGGCCCAACGGGCCCCGGCGCTCTGTCCTGGAGCTTCCCAGGGTTCTCAGAACCCCTGCCCTAGGAGGGGCCCCAGGCCGCTAGTCCGCGTCCTTGGCGAGTTCCCCTCCCGGTTCGCGCTGGTCGGGCGTCCGGTACGCGGCGTCCGCCGACTCGGTGTACTTGGCCTCGCCCGGCCCGGCCGTGCGCAGCTCCTCGCCGTCGATCTCCGGGGTGTCGCCCGCCCTCGGCCTGCCGATGACGTTGAAGCAGATGTTCAGCACGATCGCCACGATCGCCGCCCCCACGATGCCCGAGTGCAGCACCAGCGCCACCTGGGGCGGGAAGCCCTCGTAGAACTCGGGCACCGCCATCGGGACGATCCCGAAGCCCAGCGACGTGGCCACCAGGATCAGGTTGAGGTTGTTGTCGAAGTCGACCTTGGCCAGGGTGCGCACGCCGCTGGCGGCCACCGAGCCGAACAGCACCAGCCCGGCCCCGCCCAGCACCGGCATCGGGATCGCGGCCACGACCCGGCCCAGCACGGGGAACAGCCCCAGCACGATGAGGATGCCCGCGCCGGTGGCGACCACGTACCGGCTGCGGATCTTGGTCAGCGCCAGCAGGCCGATGTTCTGCGCGAACGAGCTGCCCGGGGTGGAGTTGAGCAGCGGACCGATGATGGAGGCGCTCACGTCCGCCCGCAGGCCGGCCGAGATGCGCTTGGCGTCCACCTTCGACCCCGTGATCTCGCCGACCGCGATGATGTGCGAGGCGCCCTCGGTGAGCACCACCAGCATGATCACGCACATCGTCAGGATCGCCGCCACGTCGAACACCGGCATCCCGAAGTGCAGCGGCGAGCCGAGCGCGAAGTAGGCGCCGTCGGGCACCGACCCGAAGTCGGTCTTGCCGAACGGCAGTGCGATCAGCGTCCCGGCGACCAGCCCCAGCAGGATGGACACCCGGCCCAGCAGGCCGGGCAGCACCCGGGAGAACAGCAGCACCAGCGCGAGGGTGGCCCCGGCCAGCGCCAGGTTCCCCATGGAGGGGTGGCCCGACTCGGCGCCGTCGATCACCCACCCGGCCGCCACCGGCATCAGCGAAAGCCCGATCACGGTGATGATGCTCCCGGTCACCTGCGGCGGGAAGAACCGCACCAGGTGGCCGAAGAACGGGGTCAGGCACAGTGCGAACACTCCGCCGACCAGGGAGGCGCCGAAGACCACCGGCAGCCCCTGTTCGGCGGCGATCGCGGTCATCGCCGATACCGGGACGAACGAGGAGGCGACGACGATGGGCAGCTGGGCGCCCATGCGCCAGGGGCCCAGACTCTGCAGCAGGGTCGCGATGCCCGCGACCAGGAGGGCGCCGCTGACCAGGATGCCCAGGTCGGACGGGTCCAGCCCGGCGGCGCCGCCGATGACCAGCGCGGGGGCGACCGCGCCGGCGTACATGGTCAGGATGTGCTGCAGCCCGTAGAGCAGCAGCAGCTTCGGGGGGAGTCTCTCGTCTTCAGGGCGGTGGGGGGTGGCGGTGTCTCCCTCGGCTCCGGCCTTCGTTGTGGCCTGGGTGTCACGGTCCGGCTTTCCGAATCTCATGGCCAGTTTCCAGCCTTCGGTCTTGGGTTCGCACCGTCCCGAGGTGCGGGGCACTCCACCCGGGGGGACACCGTCCCGGGGTGCGGCCGAACCCGGTGTGTGGGAAGGGCGGGCGGCCCGGTCGCGCCCTGAGGTCCGGGGCCGCCCAGCCGGCGTGTCAGCCGCCCTCGGGGCGGGCCGACGGTGCGGATGCCGGCGCTGCGGCGGAGGCGCCCGCGGGAGCCTCCGCCGCGCCGCCGCCGGGGACCTCGCCCCCGGCGGCGGAGGATTCGGGGCCGCGTCCGCCGCGGCCCAGGGTGAAGAGCACGTTGAGCCCGATCGCGACCGCGGAGGCCCCGACGATGCCCGAGTGCAGGACGGTCGCGGCCCAGCCCGGCAGCCCCTCGTAGAAGTGGGGGAAGAGCATCGGGGTGAGCCCGGCCGCCAGGGAGGCGCCCACGAGCACCAGGTTGAGCTGGTCGGTCAGGTCGGCCTCGGCGATGGTCTTGACGCCGCTGGCGGCGACGGTGCCGAACAGCACCAGCCCGGCCCCGCCCAGCACCGGCATCGGGATCGCGGCCACGAACCGGCCCAGCACCGGGAACAGGCCGAGCGCCACCAGCAGCCCGCCCGCCCAGGCGACGACGAACCGGCTGCGCACGCGGGTCATGGCGACCAGGCCGATGTTCTGGGCGAAGGAGGAGACGGGGAAGGTGTTCAGGACCGGGGCGAGCGCGGACGACAGCGCGCTCGCCCGGATGCCGTCGGAGATGCGCCGCCGGTCGATGCGGGCGCCGACGACGGCGCCCACGCCCATGATGTTGGCGGTCCCCTCGGTGAGCACGACCAGCATCACGATGCACATGGTGACGATGGCGGCGGGGTCGAAGGCGGGCATCCCGTAGTGGAAGGGCTCGGGCAGGGCGAACACCGGCCCGTCGAGCACCCCGGAGAAGTCCGTGCGGCCGAAGGCGGCGGCGACGGCGGTGCCGGCGGACAGGCCGATGAGGATCGCGAACCGGCCCAGCACCCCGGGCACCCGGTTCAGTGCCAGCACCAGCGCCAGGGTTCCCAGGCCCAGGCCGAGGTCGGCGGTGGCCGGGGTGCCTCCCGCGCCGCCGTCGACGATCCACCCGATCGCGACGGGGAACAGGGAGAGCCCGATGACGGTGACGATGGTGCCGGTCACGATGGGCGGGAAGAAGCGCACCAGCGACCCGAAGAACGGGGTGATCGCCAGGGCGAACAGGCCCGCGGCGAGGCTGGCGCCGAACACGGCGGGCAGTCCGCCGTCGGCGGCGATGGACTCCATGGCGCCGACCGGGACGAAGGTGGCGCCGACGACGATGGGCAGCTGCGAGCCCAGGCGCAGGCGGGGCGGGCCGAGGGTCTGCAGGAGCGTGGCCAGCCCGGCCAGCAGGGTGGTGGCGGCGATCATCACCGCGGTCTCGGCGGAGTCGAGCCCGGCGGCGGTGCCGATGATCAGCGGCGGGGTGATCAGCCCCGCGTACATGGTGAGCAGGTGCTGCAGTCCGCCGACGAAGTACTGGCCGGCGCTGAGGCGGCGGTCTTCGGGGCGGGGTGAGGGGACGCCCGGGGCGTCCCCGCCGGATGGGTCGTTCGGCATGGGAGGTGACCTGTCCCGTGTGTCAATGACAGGTCGCGGCCTCAGGGAGCGGGGCCGGCGGCCTGGATGCGGGTACGCGTACGGGCCGCGGCGCCGGCCGTGGCGGCCGGGCGGGCGGCGGTGCGGTTCGCAGAGGGCGGCGCTGGGCCCCGGAGGAGACAGGGGCCCAGCGCACGGGCCTTACACGAAGCCGGGGACGGTCTCCCAGGCGCGGCCGGCCTCGGGGGCGTCGTCGCGCTCGACGACGGCCTCGATCAGCCCGTAGGGCCGGTCGGCGGCGAAGAACACCTCGTTGGGGTTGTCCAGGCCGAACGGCGACAGGTCCACCAGGAAGTGGTGGTTGTTCGGCATGGAGAACTTGATCTCGGCGATCTCCGGGTGGGCCTCCAGGACGGCCTTGCCCATCGCGTAGAGGGTCTGCTGCAGCGCGAGGCTGTGCGTCTCGGCGAAGGCCTCCAGGGCGAGGGCCTTCACGGACTCATAGGTCTTGTCCCACTCGACGCCGGTGCCGATGTAGCGCCAGCGGGCGGTGACGTCCGTGGCGAGGATCCGGTCGTCGGTCTCGGCGAGCGTCGTGTACTTGGTCTTCGGGTACCCGTGGAACTCCGACCCGGTGGACTTGAGGACGGTGAGCCCGGAGAACCCGGACACGACCCACTCGGAGTCCCCGTCCTTGGTCACCACGGCGGTGCGGGTCTCGGCGCCCTTGCGCACGAACGCGTGGTCGTGGGGGCCCTCGCCGGTGGCGATGCGCTCCCAGGTGTACTCCTCGACCTCCTGGCGCGCGCCGTACACGTACTCGTGCTCGTCGACGAAGTGGCGGGCCATCTTGAGGGCGAAGTCCTCGATGGCGCCGACGCCGCCCCACTCCTTGGCCTTGGCGTAGACCGTGTTCTTCTGGGTGTCGGTGGGAAGGCACGTGCCGTTGTCGCCTTCGGTGTGCACCGTCTCCAGGTCGCCGCGGAGCTGGGAGCCGTAGTTGATGTCCTTGATGCCGTGCACCGGGGTGTCCCGGGTGATGTGCACCAGGCGGACCTCGGCCTTGCCGTACTGGTTGTCTCCGAGTCGGATGCCCATGTGGGTCGTCTCCTGATCTCTGTGCTCGAAACACTATTCACAGAAGTGCCGTTGCCGCTCGGGCCCGCCTGCCGGGCCGGTGTCGGGGAAGGGAGCGGACGGCGTGCGACGAGGGAGGACCGCTGTGGTCATGCGGAAGGACCTGTCACCGCACTCGGATTGGGAGGGTGCTTCTCCGGCTGCTGCTGTCAGGACCCCCTGTAGGTCGAGAAGGCGAACGGGCTCAGCAGCAGCGGGACGTGGTAGTGGGCGTCCTCGTCGGCCAGCTCGAACGCGATGGTGACGTCGGGGTAGAACCCCTTCTGCCCGGTGCGCTCGAAGTAGGCCGCGGTGTCGAAGACGACCCGGTAGGTCCCTGCGGCGAGCTGGTCGGGGCCCAGGTCGGGCACCCGGCCGTCCTCATTGGTGGTTCCGGCGGCGACCGGCTTGTAGGCCGACCGGTCGGCGTCGGCGGCCTCGAGCCGGACCGGGACGCCCGCGGCGGGGCGGCCCAGGGCGGCGTCGAGGACGTGGGTGGTCACGTGGCTCATGCGTCGTCCAGCACCTTTTCCACGCGCAGCAGCGCGATCTTGCGGAACTCCTCGCCGACGACCGACTTCTCCCGCGCCGGGTCGTTGCCCAGGCGGGCCTTGAGGTCGCCGAGGAGGTCTTCGGGCGAGCGGCCGCTGGCGCACACCAGGTAGATGTGGCCGAACCGTTCCTCGTAGGCGGCGTTGGCGGCTTTGAAGGCCTGCTCGGTGTCCTCGCCCCCGGCGGTGACCGCGGCCTGCTCGCCGCGGGACCACCGGGACTCGGTGTCCGTGCCGGAGGCCTTCTCGCCGATCCGGGGGTGGCGCGACAGGGCCGCGTCCACCTCGGCGGCGGTGAGCGGGCTGGCCTGCGCGTCGGCGGCGGCCAGCAGCGCCTCCCGGGTGGCGAAGGGCCGTTCGGCGTCGAGCGCCTCGACCCACCGGTCCACGTTCAGGCAGCGCGCGAACTCTTCGCGGAAGGCCGGCGAGGACAGCGCGTTGACCCGGTCGAGCCCCGGGTCCCCGGTGGGCCGGGGCGTCGGGGATTCGGGCATGGCGGCTCGCTTCCTTGTGTCGGTCCGGCCCGCGGGGCGGCGGGGCGGGGTGTGGGCCCTCGGCGGTGCCCGGTCGGGATCCGCCTGGGCGCGCTCGGCCGCTGCACGGCCGGTGGCCGGTGCGCGTTCACCCGCTGCTCCCCGCTCCGGCGAGCGGATTTCGTAGAGCAGAAACTCGCTTTTACATCTCGGACTGTAGCCCCGGTCACAGTGGGGTTGTCAACACGGGGTCCCGGCCGGAGCGGTGCCGGGGCGCCCGCGGCGCCCGTGACCACCGGTGTACCCGTCGGTGAGCCGTGCCATATGTGACCTGTGTCCCATGATTCGACCTTATGCGTGCGATGAGACCAGGTGGGCGGATCGCCGGAGGGGAGTTGACAAGCCCGGGTGCGGGTCGCAGACTCGAATCATTCCTTCAAGTGAAAACTCGTTTCCACATTACGAAAGGGGAGAGCGCGACATGAGCCACTCGCTGCGCTACACGGTGAACTGCTCGCTGCTGTTCACCGAGCTGCCGCTCAACGAGCGTCCCGCCGCCGCCCGCAAGGCCGGCTTCGACGCCGTGGAGTTCTGGTGGCCCTTCGCGAGCCCCGTCCCCGCCGACCGCGAGGTCGACGCCTTCGTCCAGGCGATCGCCGACGCCGGCGTCCACCTGAGCGGGCTCAACTTCTTCGCCGGCGAGCTGCCCGGCCCCGACCGCGGGGTGCTCTCCCAGCCCTCCCGCGCCCAGGAGTTCCGCGACAACCTCGACGTCGTGGTCGGCATCGCCCGCCGCACCGGCACCACGGCCTTCAACGCCCTCTACGGGCTGCGCCAGGACGGTGTCGACCCAGCCGAGCAGGACCGCGTCGGCCTGGAGTCGATCGTCGCCGCCGCCGAGGCGGTCGCGGCCGTCGACGGCACCGTCCTCATCGAGCCCGTCAGCGGCTCGGACGGGTATCCGATCAAGACGGCCGCCGACGGCCTGGAGGTCGTCGGCAAGGCCCGCGCCGCCGGCGCGGCCAACGTCGCCCTGCTCGCCGACCTCTTCCACCTGGCCGTCAACGGCGACGACGTGGCCGCCGCGGTGCGCGACCACGCCGCCGAGTTCGGGCACGTGCAGATCGCCGACGCCCCCGGCCGCGGCGAGCCCGGCACCGGCGGCCTGCCCATCGCCGACCTCCTCGCCGCCGCCCAGCGGGGCGGCTACGACGGCTACGTGGGCCTGGAGTACAAGCCGACCGTGCCCACCGCCGAGAGCTTCGGCTGGATCGGCCGCTGACCGGCCGCCGCACCCCGACCACCGTTCCGAAAGGAAGCAGCCACATGTCCCAGCCGCGCACCATCGCCTTCATCGGCCTCGGCATCATGGGCCTGCCCATGGCCGTCAACCTCGCCAAGGCCGGCTACGAGGTCACCGGGTACAACCGCAGCCCCGAGAAGGCGCAGAAGCTCGCCGAGCAGGGCGGCAAGGCGGCCTCCACGGTCGCCGAGGCGGTCGCCGGCGCCGACGCCGTCATCACGATGGTCCCCGACTCCCCGGACGTCGAGGAGGTGCTGCTGGGCGAGGACGGCGTCTACGCCAACGCCCGCTCCGGCGCCCTGGTCATCGACATGAGCACCATCCGCCCCGACGTGGCGCGCGACGTGGCCGCCAAGGGCGCCGAGCGCGGCCTGCGGGTCCTGGACGCCCCGGTCAGCGGCGGCGAGGCCGGAGCCGTCGAGGCGAAGCTGTCCATCATGGTCGGCGGCGCCCAGGAGGACTTCGAGGCGGCCCGCCCGCTCTTCGACGTGCTGGGCACCACCCCGGTGCTGGTCGGCCCCTCGGGCGCCGGGCAGACCGTCAAGGCCGCCAACCAGCTCATCGTGGCCGGCAACATCCAGCTCGTCGCCGAGGCGCTGGTCTTCCTGGAGGCGCACGGCGTCGACACCGAGGAGGGCCTGAAGGTCCTCAACGGCGGCCTGGCCGGAAGCACCGTGATGACCCGCAAGGGCGAGGGCATGCGCAACCGGCAGTTCGCCCCGGGCTTCCGGATCGAGCTGCACGACAAGGACATGAAGATCGTGACGACCGCGGCCCGCGAGGCCGGTGTGTCGATCCCGCTGGGCGCGCTGGTGGCGCAGTTCGTGGGCGCCCTCAAGGCCCAGGGGCACGGCGGCCTGGACCACTCCGCGCTGCTGAAGCTCGTGGAGCAGCTCTCCAGCGAGCAGAAGTAGGAAAAGGGTTCCCGCCGCGGGACGGCCGTGGACGGTTCGCGACTTACGTGTGTGTGCTCCGCGCGAGCCGCCGAGGCCTGGGTGTTGGCCGCACCCTTGGTCCCGCAGGCGGGCCCATCGACCCCCCTAGCACTGAAGGGTTCACAGCAAATGGTACAGATGCCCGCCATGAACGCGGCCGTCGAGGTCCTGAAAGACGAGGGCGTCGACACCGCCTTCGGCTGCCCCGGCGCCGCGATCCTCCCCTTCTACAAGGCTCTCGAGCAGGTCGGAGGGATCGAGCACCTGACGGTCCGCCACGAGGAGGGCGCGACCCACATGGCCGACGGGTGGGCCCGCACCACCGGCAAGGTGGGCGTGGCCATCGGCACCTCCGGCCCGGCCGGGACCAACATGATCACCGGCCTGTACACCGCGATGGCCGACTCCATCCCGATCGTGTGCATCACCGGCCAGAACCGCACCGACCTGCTGGACAAGGAGGGCTTCCAGGCGGTCGACATCGTCGAGATCGCCAAGCCCGTCACCAAGTGGGCCGTGCAGATCAAGGAGCCCGGGACCGCCCCGTGGATCTTCCGCGAGGCCTTCCGGATCGCCCGTGAGGGCCGCCCGGGGCCGGTGCTCATCGACATCCCGCTGGACGTCGCCCAGCAGGAGATCTCTTACGACCCCTCCATCGACGCCCCGCTGCAGGTGCACGACATCGTTCCGCACCGCCCGCGGGTCGAGCGCGCGCTGGACATGCTGCTGGAGGCCGAGCGCCCGCTCATCCTCGCCGGCGGCGGCATCATCATCTCCGAGGCCTCCGAGGAGCTGACCGAGCTCGCAGAGCTGCTGCGGGTCCCCGTCCAGGTGACCCTCATGGGCAAGGGGTCCTTCGACGAGGACTCCGACCTGTACGCGGGCATGACCGGCGTGCAGACCTCCCAGCGCTACGGCAACGCCTCGTTCCTGGAGTCGGACCTGGTGCTGGCGGTGGGCGCGCGCTTCGCCGACCGGCACACCGGCGCCATCGACGTCTACCGGGGCGACCGGAAGTTCATCCACGTCGACATCGAGGCCACCCAGCTCGGCCGGGTGTTCGAGCCCGACCTGGGGATCGTGTCCGACGCCCGGCTGTTCCTGCGCGAGCTCATCGACGCCGCCAAGAAGCGCTCCGCCAAGGCGCGGGTGGGCGCGTGGATCGAGCGGGTCGGCGAGCTCAAGCGGACCCTGGGGCGGCGCGAGGACTTCGACAGCGTGCCGGTCAAGGCACCGCGCGTCTACAAGGAGATCAACGAGGTCTTCGGCGAGGACGCCTACTTCGTCACCGCCATCGGCCTCTACCAGATCTGGGGCGGCCAGCACCAGAAGGCCTACAAGCCGCGCCACTACCAGATCTGCGGCCAGGCGGGCCCGCTCGGCTGGGAGATCCCGGCGGCCATCGGCGTCAAGAAGGCGCTGAAGGACACCGAGCCCGACGCCGAGGTGGTCGGCGTCGTCGGCGACTACGGCTTCCAGTACATGGTCGAGGAGCTGGCCGTCGCCGCGCAGTACGACGTGCCGTTCGTGATCATCATGCTCAACAACGAGTACCTGGGGCTGATCCGCCAGGCGGAGATCCCCTACGACATGAACTACCAGGTCGACATCCACTACGACGACCACGGCACGGACAGCGTCAAGATCATGGAGGCCTACGGCTGCTCCGGGCGCCGCGTCTTCGACCCGTCGGAGATCCGCGAGTCCATCGAGTGGGCCCGCAAGCAGGCGCAGGCCACCTCCCGGCCCGTGCTCGTGGAGATCATGATCGAGCGCGAGGCCAACACTCCGCACGGCCCGGCGATCGACGCCGTGAAGGAGTTCGAGCCCGCCCCCGAGCCGCAGGGCCAGGGGGCATGAGACGGGGGCGCGGCGGCCGCGGAGGCGGAAGGCCGTCACGCCCCCACGGACCGGTTGCGTCGGTGGCCACTTGGCCGGGCCACCGCCGTACACCGGCACCCGGCGGGGCGCATCGGTGGTCACTTGGCCGGATCACCGCGGCGCCCCGCCGCTTTTCGCATCCGCCTCTGGGGGGACAGGGGGCGTTCCTCACTCCGCGTCCACGGGTCTGCTACGGTGTTCACCGTTATGCTGCGCGAGCTGCTCCTCCTTAGCGGCCGCGGCGGGGGTCGCTAGAGGTCGACTCCCTCGCCGCGGGGCTTCGGCATGCTCTTGTCGGCCGTTTCGACACCGCGTGACCTTTTCCGAGGAGCCTTTTCCATGGTGCCGCAGCAGCAGCCCAGTGGTATGCCTTTCCAGCGCTACGCCCCTTTCACCCCGGTCGACCTGCCCGACCGCACCTGGCCCGCCAAGACCATCACCGCGGCGCCCCGGTGGCTGTCCACCGACCTGCGCGACGGCAACCAGGCCCTGATCGAGCCGATGGACGCCGAGCGCAAGCACGAGATGTTCGACCTGCTGGTCCGCATGGGCTACAAGGAGATCGAGGTCGGCTTCCCCTCGGCCAGCCAGACCGACTACGACTTCGTCCGCGCCCTGATCGAGCAGGACCGCATCCCCGAGGACGTGCAGATCTCGGTGCTGACCCAGGCCCGCGAGGACCTGATCGAGCGCACCGTGCAGTCGCTGGCCGGGGCCGAGCGCGCCACCGTCCACCTGTACAACGCCACCGCCCCGCTGTTCCGCCGCGTCGTCTTCGGCGTGGACCGCGAGGCCTGCAAGCAGATCGCCGTCGAGGGCACCCGCCACGTGATGCGCTTCGCCGAGAAGTACCTGGCCGACAGCGAATACGTGGGCTACGAGTACTCCCCGGAGATCTTCATCGACACCGAGCTGGACTTCGCCCTGGAGGTCTGCGAGGCGGTCATGGAGGAGTGGAAGCCCGGCCCCGGGCGGGAGATCATCCTGAACCTGCCGGCCACCGTCGAGCGCGCCACCCCCAACGTCTACGCCGACCAGATCGAGTGGATGAGCCGGAACCTGTCCCACCGCGAGCACGTATGCCTGTCGGTGCACCCGCACAACGACCGCGGCACCGGCATCGCCTCGGCCGAGCTGGCCGTGATGGCCGGGGCCGACCGGGTGGAGGGGTGCCTGTTCGGGCACGGTGAGCGCACCGGCAACGTCGACCTGGTCACCCTGGGCATGAACCTGTTCAGCCAGGGTGTGGACCCGATGGTGGACTTCTCCGACATCGACGAGGTGCGGCGCATCACCGAGCACTGCACCCAGCTGCCGGTGGCCCCGCGCCACCCCTACGGCGGCGACCTGGTCTACACCGCGTTCTCCGGCTCGCACCAGGACGCGATCAAGAAGGGCTTCACCGCCCTGGAGGCCGAGGCCGAGGCGGCCGGGGTCCCGGTGTCCGAGCACGCCTGGGGCGTTCCCTACCTGCCGATCGACCCCAAGGACGTGGGCCGCGACTACGAGGCGGTCATCCGCGTCAACAGCCAGTCCGGCAAGGGCGGGGTGTCCTACGTGCTGCAGCGCGACCACGCCCTGGACCTGCCGCGGCGGCTGCAGATCGAGTTCTCCCACGTCATCCAGGGCCACACCGACACCGAGGGCGGGGAGTTCAGCGGCGAGCAGATCTGGAAGGCCTTCCGCGACACCTACCTGTCCGAGGAGGGGCGCGCCGGGGTGCTGGCGCACCGCTCGCAGAACGGCGACGACGGGTACCGCATCGAGGCCGACGTGCGGCTGGACGGGCAGATCCGGGAGATCACCGGCACCGGGCAGGGGCCGCTGTCGGCGTTCTGCGACGCCATGGCCCAGGTCGACGTGAAGGTCCGGGTGGTCGACTACGTCGAGCACGCCATGAGCGAGGGCAGCGACGCCCGCGCCGCCGCCTACGTCGAGGCCGACGTGGACGGCACGGTGGTGTGGGGCGTGGGGATGCACCACAACATCACCACCGCGTCGCTGAAGGCGGTGTGCAGCGCGGTCAACCGCGCCGCCGCGCGCGCCTAGCGCGAACGGGGGGCGCCCCGGGCCCGGGTCCCGGGGCGCCCCCCGTTCATGCCGCCGACTCCTTAGGAGTAGCCGAAGTTCTGCGCCCAGTAGCCGTCCGTCTCGCCGACGCCGACGGCCGTGAAGCCGCAGTTGAGGATGTTCTTGCGGTGGCCCTCGCTGTTCATCCAGCCGTCCATGACCGCCTCGGCCGAGGTGTAGCCCGCCGCCACGTTCTCCCCGCCCCAGGCGGTGTACCCGGCCTCGGCGGCGCGCTCGGCGGGGCCGACGCCCTCCGGCGTGTCGTGCGACATGTAGTCGCGCTGTGCCATGTCCCTGCTGTGCTTCTGCGAGGCGTCGGTCAGCTTGGAGTCGATCTGCAGCGGCCCGCACCCGGCGTCCGCGCGCTCCTCGTTGGCCAACGAAACCACCTCACGGGTGAGCGCGGAACCGGAGCCCTGGGCGCCGACGCCTCCGCCTGAACCGCCGGACCCGCCGGAGTCCCCCGAGGAGGAGTCGGACGCGCCGTCCTCGCGGTCGCCCTCACCGTCTTCAGAGGGCTCCTCAGAGGCGCTCACGCTGTCCTTGCCGGAGGCGGCCGACTCCGCGCCGCCGCCATCGCCCCCGGAGCTTTCAGAGCCCCCGGCGCCGTTCCGGCCGCCGGAGCCGCCCGCGCCTCCGCTCTGGGCCCCGTCGCCGTCCCCGGAGTCGGGGAAGAAGTCCTCGGCGGCCGGGGGGAGGCCGTCGTCGGCGCCGGTCCCGGCCCCGGCTCCGGAACCGCTCCCGGGCAACGCGGCCTGCGACGCCGGCTCGGGGCCGCCCGCCGTGGCCAGCACCAGCGCCGCGGCTGTGCCCAGGCCGACCGGCAGCGCCAGCACGGTCGCCAGCATCACGCGCCGTCCGGTGCGCGGGCCGCGCCCGGCCTCGGCGGACCGCGCGCGGCGGCCGCGGGCCTCGCGCCGGTCGCGTGGGCCGTGCCTTCGGCGTCCTCGTCCCATCGGGTCCTCCCGTTGCTCGGGTGGGAAGCGGGGTGTGCGCGTGATCGTAGAGCAATATGGCTGATTTGCCGATATCGCGGGGGTTTTCGCAGTTCGCCGGCATGGCGCGGAGCGGCCCGGGGCAGGGCGGCCCGGGGCGGGGCGGGCACGGCGGCGCCGGGACGCGTTCGGCGCGGCGCCGCGCATCCGCGACAATGGTCAGGTGAGCCTTTACCGCGACGAGGGGGTCGTCCTCCGCACCCAGAAGCTGGGGGAGGCCGACCGCATCGTGACCCTGCTGACCCGGCGCACCGGACTGGTGCGGGCGGTCGGCAAGGGGGTGCGCCGCACCAAGTCGCGCTTCGGGGCCCGGCTGGAGCCCTTCAGCCACGTCGACCTGCAGCTGTACACCGGCCGCACCCTCGACGTGATCACCCAGGCCGAGACGGTGCGCCCCTACGGCGAGCGCATCGTCGCCGACTACGCCCGCTACACCGCCGCCACCGCCATGCTGGAGACGGCCGAGAAGGTGGTGGCGGTCGAGAAGGACCCGGCGCTGCGCCACTTCCTCCTGCTCATCGGCGCGCTGCGTACGCTGGGCGAGGGGGAGCACGAGCCGCGGCTGGTGCTCGACGCCTACCTGCTGCGGTCGCTGGCCGTGGCGGGGTACGCGCCCGCGCTGGGCGAGTGCGCCCGCTGCGGCGGCGCCGACCCGCGCGGGTTCGCCGTGCACGCCGGGGGAGCGGTGTGCGGGGTGTGCCGCCCGCACGGATCGGTCCACCCCGCGCCGGAGACCGTCGCGCTGATGGGCGCGCTGCTCGGCGGGGACTGGGCGGCGGCCGACGCCAGCGCGGAGCGCCACCGGAGCGAGTGCAGCGGCCTGGTCGCCGCCTACCTGCAGTGGCACCTCGAAAACGGAATCCGATCCCTGCGCCTAGTGGAGCGTTCGTGAGCCTGTTCAACCCGTCCGCGTCCAAGTCCGGCCGGGGCTATGAGCCCCCGTCGCCGCACCCCAGCGGGGCGCGTCCGCCGGTACTGCCCAAGGCCGTGGTCCCCAAGCACGTCGCCATCGTCATGGACGGCAACGGCCGCTGGGCCAAGGAGCGCGGGCTGCCCCGCACCGAGGGGCACAAGGCGGGCGAGACCTCCCTGTTCGACGTCATCGAGGGCGCCCTGGAGATGGGCATCCCCTACCTGTCGGCGTACGCCTTCTCCACCGAGAACTGGAAGCGCTCGCCCGAGGAGGTGCGCTTCCTCATGGGGTTCAACCGCGACGTCATCCGCCGCCGACGCGACGAGCTGCACGCCATGGGCGTGCGGGTGCGCTGGGCCGGGCGCCGCGGCCGCCTGTGGAAGAGCGTCATCTCCGAGCTGGAGGACGCCGAGGAGATGACCAAGGACAACACCGCGCTCACCCTGCAGTTCTGCGTGAACTACGGGGGGCGCGCCGAGATCGTGGACGCGGCGGCCGAGCTCGCGCGCGCTGCCGCCGAAGGGCGCATCGACCCGGACAAGATCTCTGAGTCCGACTTCGCCGCACGCCTGGACGAGCCGGGGGTGCCCGACGTCGACATGTTCCTGCGCTCCTCGGGCGAGCAGCGGTTCTCCAACTTCCTGCTCTGGCAGTCGGCCTACGCCGAGTTCGTCTTCCTGGACACGCTCTGGCCCGACTTCGACCGGCGCCACCTGTGGCACGCCTGCGAGGTCTACGCCTCACGGGACCGCCGCTACGGCGGCGCCGAGCCCAACCCGCTGCCGGGGCCCTCCGGCGCCTCCGACCGGGCAGGCGCGAACCAGGGGGAGGCGGCCGAATGAGCGCGGACGACCTGCTCACGCGCACGCCGCTCACCTATGTGGCCGTGGGCGACAGCTTCACCGAGGGCGTCGGCGACCCGGGGCCGGACGGCGCCTTCCGCGGCTGGGCCGACCGGTTCGCCGAACACCTGGCCGCGGCGGTCCCCGAGGTGCGCTACGCCAACCTGGCGGTGCGCGGCAAGCTCATCCGCCAGATCGTGACCGACCAGCTGCCCCGCGCGCTGGAGCTGGAGCCGGACCTGGTCACCCTGTGCGCGGGCGGCAACGACGTGCTGCGCCCCGGCGCCGACCCCGACGCTCTCGCCCGCATCCTGGAGCACGCGGTCCGGCGGCTGCGCGCCCAGGGCGCCGAAGTGGTGCTCTTCACCGGGGTGAACATCTCCGACGGTTACATGCGGGCCAGGATCGGCCACTTCGCGCGCTTCTACCTGAACATCCGCTCGATCGCCGACCGGCACGGCTGCCGCGTCGTCGACCAGTGGTCCATGGGGGCGCTGACCGACCCGCGCGCCTGGGACGACGACCGCCTCCACATGTCGCCCGAGGGGCACCGGCGCCTGGCGCTTAAGGTGTGCGAGGCCGTCGGCGTGCCGGTGGAGGGCTCGGGGGACGAGCCGTGGCCCCCGGCCCCCGCCGCGGACGGGCGCGCCGACGCGGCCCGGGAGAACCTGCGCTGGGCGCGGGAGTTCCTGGTCCCGTGGATCGGGCGGCGCCTGACCGGCCGCTCCTCGGGGGACGGCGTGCGGGCCAAGCGGCCCGACGCGCTCCCGCTGCGCCCGCATGACCCCGCCGACCGGTGACGCGGCGTGACCGTCCGGGTTCCGTGGGGACCGTGACGGCCGTTACAAAACTGATCAACCCCGTAACCTACTGTCGCGTAACCAGGGGTCCGAGGGGCATCATCGTCCCATGAGCGGCTTGGACACTGGGCAGGACATCATCTCTTATGTGGCTCTCGGTGACAGCTTCACCGAGGGCCTGGACGATCCCTATCCGGACAGCGACCGCACCCCTGACGGGCGCTTCCGCGGCTGGGCCGACCGGCTCGCGGAGCACCTGGCCGCGGCGGTCCCCGAGGTGCGCTACGCCAACCTTGCGGTGCGCGGCAAGCTCATCCGCCAGATCGTGCGCGACCAGCTCCCGCGCGCCGTCGAGCTGCGGCCGGACCTGGTCACCCTGTGCGCGGGCGGCAACGACATCATCCGCCCCGGGAGCGACCCCGACCAGGTCGCCGAGGTCTTCGAGGGCGCGGTGCAGCGGCTGCGCGCCACCGGGGCGCACGTGGTGGTGTTCACCGGCATGGACACCGGCTTCCAGCCGGTCATGCGGCACCTGCGCGGCAAGGTGGCCACCTACAACATGCACGTGCGGGCCGTCGCCGACCGGCACGGCTGCACCGTCGTCGACCTGTGGGCGATGCGGATGCTGCAGGACCCGCGCGGGTGGAGCTGGGACCGGCTGCACCTGTCGCCGGAGGGCCACCGCCGCCTGGCGCTGCGCACGGCCGAGCTGATCGGGCTGGCGGTCGAGTCCGGCTGGGACGCGCCCTGGCCGCCGGAGCCCCCGAAGGACTGGCGCTCGGCCCGCCAGGAGGACCTGCACTGGGCGCGGGAGTTCCTGGTCCCGTGGATCGGGCGGCGCCTGACCGGCCGCTCCTCCGGCGACGGGCTGTCCCCCAAGCGCCCCGACCTGGAACCCCTCCGCTGCGGCGGCCGCGGTTCCGCATCGTCGCGCCGCTCCTAGGACGGCCCCTCCTCCGCGGAGGAGCCCATCACGCGCGCAGGGGCGCGCTCCCGCCGGGAGCGCGCCCCTGCGCCTTCCGTCAGTTGGCCCGCGCCGAGCAGTCGGCGCAGGTGCCGAAGACCTCGACGGTGTGCGTCACCTCGGTGAACCCGTGTTTGGCGCCCACCGCCTCGGCCCACTTCTCCACCGCGGGGCCCTCCACCTCCACGGCCCTGCCGCACCCGCGGCAGACCAGATGGTGGTGGTGCGCGTCGCTCGCGCAGGCGCGGTAGACGGCCTCGCCCTCGCCGGTGCGCAGGACG
Source organism: Nocardiopsis suaedae (assembly GCF_027706745.1). Lineage (GTDB taxonomy): Bacteria > Actinomycetota > Actinomycetes > Streptosporangiales > Streptosporangiaceae > Nocardiopsis_A > Nocardiopsis_A suaedae. The sequence continues at coordinate 131,448 of NZ_JAQFWP010000001.1, forward strand.
TCGACCTCGCCGGAGTCGCTGAGCGCCTGCAGGGCCCGGTAGACGGTGGTCAGGCCGATCTTCGACCCCTCGGCGCGCAGGTCGGCATAGAGGTCCTGCGCACTGCGGAACCCGCTGGCCTCGTTCAAGGCCTGCTTGACGGCCTCGCGTCGTGTACTCACCTGGATACGCTCCCCCGTTCGGTCTGGGGCATCGTACCGACCGTACCCGGGTCGTCCGGACCAGGGGACGGCCCGTCCGCGCGCACCCGTGCACGTCCGGTGGCGGCGCGCAGGACGTACCCCGCCGCCACGGCCACGGCGAAGACCGCCAGCGTCAGCAGCACGATCGCGGCGCCCGGCGCCACGTCGACGTAGAACGCGCCGGTGAGCCCGCCCAGCGAGCACAGCAGGCCGATCGCCATCGCCAGCAGGGCGGTCACCCGGAAGCTGCGCGCCAACTGCTGGGCGGCGGCCACGGGGACCACCATGAGCGCGCTGACCATGAGCACGCCCACCACCCGCATGGAGACCACCACGGTGAGCGCGGCGGTGACCGCGATCACCAGGCTCAGCAGGCGCACCGGAAGCCCCGAGGCGCGGGCGCTCTCCTCGTCCTGGCAGAGCACGAACAGCTCCCGCCAGAAGAAGCCGATGACCGCCAGCACCACGGCGGCCAGGGCGACCACCACCGCGACGTCCTCCTCGCCGACACTGCTGACCGATCCGAACAGGAACCCGGTCAGGGTGGCGCTGTTGGCGCCGGGCGCCAGCCCGATCAGCAGCACGCCCCCGGCGATGCCGCCGTAGAAGAGCAGGGCCAGGGCCACGTCGCCGCCGGTGCGGGCGCGCACCCGGATCAGCTCGATGGCGGCGGCTCCCACCACCGACACGGCCAGCGCCAGCAGCAGCGGCGAGGTCTGCGTCAGGTAGCCCAGGGCGACGCCGGTCAGTGCGACGTGGCCGATGCCGTCGCCGAGCAGCGCCAGCCGCCGCTGCACCAGGAACACCCCGATGACCGGTGCCACCAGCCCCACCAGCGCGGCGGCGATGAGCGCGCGCTGCATGAAGTCGTACTGGAGCATCTCAGTCACGGCGGGGCACCTCGAACTCGGGCAGTGCGGACGGCGCGGCGGCGGCCTCGGCGTCGGCGTGCGGGTGGACGTGGTCGTGGCCGGGGCGGGCGCACGCGCCGGAGGGGCGCGGCACCGGGCCGTCGTGGACCACCCGGCCGCCGGACAGCGCGACGCCGCGCTCCAGCAGCGGCTCCAGCGGGCCGCTCTCGTGCAGGACGAGGAGGATCGTGGAGCCGCGCTCGCGCAGGGCGGTGATGGCCGCGGCCAGGGCGCGCTGGTTCTCGGAGTCGACCCCGGCCATGGGTTCGTCCATGACGAAGGTGTCCGGGCGTGCGGCCAGGGCGCGGGCGATGAGCACGCGCTGCTGCTGGCCCCCGGAGAGCTCGTGCACCGAGGAGCGGGCCATCCCGGCCAGGTCGAGGGCGTCCAGGGCCTCGTCCACGGCGGCCCTGTCGGAGGGCGCGGACCAGCGCAGCCTCCGGCGGCGGGCGATCTGCCCGGAGGCGACCACCTCGCGCACGGTGGCGGGCACGCCGCCGCCCGCGGTGAGCCGCTGCGGCACGTAGCCGATCCGCCCCCAGTCGCGGAACCGGCGCAGCGGGGTGCCGTGCACCTCCACGCTGCCCGAGACCAGCGGGACGATGCCCAGCATCGCCTTCATCAGGGTGGACTTGCCCGAGCCGTTGGGGCCGAGGATGGCGAGCACCTGGCCCCGGGGGACGGTCAGATCGACACCGTGCAGCACGGGCACGCGGTCGTAGGCGACGACGGCGTTCCGGACGAGGAACGCGGGAGGCGCGGACCCCGGGCCGCTGTCGGCCCCGGCGCGCTCCGCGACGGATTCTGCGGTCACCGCCCCATGGTGCCGAAAACGAAAATGATTGTCAAAATAGCGCGGTACTCTACACCACTCCCGCCCGGAGGGGAAGAGGGGGAGTGGAACGCGTGGACCCCGCGGCGCGTCCTAGGCCACCGCCTGGATGACCCCCATCGCCGCCAGGCCCGCCACCACCACGACGCGCATCAGCCGCTCGCCCGACCGCAGGTTCGGCCAGGCCAGGAACGCCAGCCAGCCGATGAACGCCGCCAGCGCCACCAGCAGCGCCCCGCCCAGCGGCCCCGGCAGCAGCAGGCCCGTGATGAACACGGCCGCCATCGCCACCGGGAGGATCCACCGCGGCGCCTGGTGCAGCCACACCAGCGGAACCGCACTGACCTGTTCGACGCGTCGGCGCAGCGGTCCCGCGCCGGGGGTGAAGAACGAATCGCCCGTCGGAAGCGGGCGCCCCGCCCGCCGGAACCCGTCGTCGCGCTTGGCCGCCACGCGCACCCTCCGCACATTCGCCGTCCCTGCGTGGGAAGCCTACTCTCCGGCCCTCGCTAGGATGCATCGTCAGGAGGGGAACAGCGGCAACGCATGATCCTTACCGGACGTTCACGCGTACCGCCTTAGAGTAGTCGGGCGAACGCCGGCCCGGTGAGCGCCGACCGCGCGGACCGCGCCTTCCGTCGGCGTCGCCCCCCGCGTCCCCGCCGCGCCCGCTCCGCAGAAGACCTACCGGGAGACTGTTTTTCCGTGCCGAAGCTCAGCGTCATCGTCGCTTTCGACGTCACCGAGCCGCATCTGCGCCCGACTCTGGACTCCCTGTCGGGGAGCAGCACAGGCGGCCGCGACCTGGAGATCGTCCTGGTCCCCCTGGCCTCGGGGGAGCGGCGCGGGGAGGACCCCCGCGAGGACGACCGTGCCGAGGCGTCCTCCGAGGGCGCCGACGACGACTCCGCCGCCGACGACGACCGGGAGGAGGACGGCACCGATTCCTCCGGGTCCTCCGACGCGGCCGAGCCCGCCGAGGGCGAGGACGGCGAGGCGGTCGGCCCCGTCCGCGAGGAGGGGCGGGCCACCGCCGAGGAGTTCGCCGCCGCCCCGCCCGAGGGCGTCGCGGCCGTGCTGGTGCGCGAGCCCGCCGCCGGGCGCGCGGCGGCCCGCGCCGCCGGGGCCGCCGCCTCCTCCGGCGACCTGCTGATGTTCCTCGACGGCGGCGACACCCTGCCCGGCTACGCCCTGTCCTACCTCGCCGACTCCCTGGAGGCCTCCGGGTCCCAGGCCGCCACCGGCAATGTGTACCGCTTCAACGACCTGGGCGCCCGGCCCTCGTCGCGGCACCGCAAGATCTTCGGCAAGCCCCGCACCGGCGTCGACGTGCACGCCACCTCCTCGCTGCTGCGCGACCGCCTGTTCGGCAACAAGCTCTGGCGCCGCGACTTCTGGGAGTCCCTGCCCGACCTCGGCCTGGACGACGCCGACGAGGACCTGGCCGCGGTGCGCGCGCTGTTCGCCGCCGCGGCCGTCGACGTCCTCCCCGCCCCGGTGCTGCTGCGCCGCGACCGGGCGGAGGGGCCGCCGCTCAGCGACACCGCCGTGCTCGACCGCCGCCTGCGCGCCGTCGCCGCGCTCTCCACCTCGCTGTCGGCCTCCGACCGCGACCTGTGGGACGCCCACGCGTTCCGCAACGACGTGCGCTCGGTCCTGCTCGCGCTCGACGACGCCGACGACGAGGGCCGCGCCCGCTTCCTCGACCTGGTCGGCGACCAGCTGTCCGGGACCGCCCCGGCGGTGGTCGACGGGCTGGCCCCGCTGCACCGCCTCAACCTCCACCTGGTGCGCTGCCGCGACCTGGACCGCCTCCTCGAGGCCGTCACCTTCCAGAAGAGCGTGGAGCTGAAGAAGGCCCCGGTGGTCCGCCGCGGCCTGCAGTACTTCGTGCGCTACCCCTTCTTCGAGGACCCCGCGGCCGGGGTGCCGCGCGACGTCTACCGGCTGCAGTCGGAGCTGAAGGTCCGGCAGAAGACCGAGCGGGTGGAGTGGCGCGGCGGCAAGCTCGTCGTCGGCGGCCGTGTGGGCGTGCTCAACCTGCGCGCCGGGCGCCGCTGGCAGCAGCAGCTCCTGGCCTTCGCCGTCAACGCCGACACCGGCCGCCGCATCCCCGTGCCGGTCAAGGTGCTGCGCGCCGCCGAGTACCGGCTGCCCGACCTGCCCGACGCCGCCCGCCACGACTACGGCGGCTTCGAGATCACCGTGGACCCGGCCCGGCTGCGGCTGGCCGGCAAGTGGCGCGCCACCTCCTGGAAGCTGGAGCTGGTGGTGGTCAACCGCGGCCTGGTGCGCCGCCGCATCATCGCCAACCCGGTGTCCGGCCCCGCCGAGCGCCCGCCCTACCGCCGCATCACCGGCGACGTGTGGCTGCGCCCCGAGTGGGACCGCGACCGCCACCTCTCCCTGGCCGTCGCCCCGGTGCGCGCCCGCGTCATCGGGCAGGGGCTGGAGGACGCCCCGGGCGGACCGGTGCTGGCGCTGCGCGGCGAGTACGTCTCCCCGCCCGCCGCCTCCTGCACCGCCCTGCGGCTGACCCGCCGCCCCGGCACCGCCCGCCTGGAGTACCCGCTGGAGGCCGCCGACGGCGGCTTCACCGCCCGGGTGCCCGTGGCCGACCTGCTGGCCGGGGCCGTCGACGAGGGGCCGGGCCTGCTGCGCCAGGAGCGGTGGACGGCCGCCCTGGCCGCCCCCGACGGCACCGCGCTGCCGCTGGTGCTGCCGGACGAGGCCGGTACCCCCACCCACCCGGTGGGCGACGGCCGCCACGAGGTCGCCGTGCAGCGCACCGGCACCGGCTACCTGCGGCTGCGCGCCGGGTGGGCGCACCCGGTCGTGCGCGGCGCCCGCTGGGAGGACCGCGACCTGGTGCTCACCGGGCACTACGGCGCCTCCTCCGACACCGAGCTCGTGTTCAAGGCGCGCGGCCGCGACGAGGAGCACCGGGTGGCCCTGGAGCGCGACGGCGCCTCCTTCACCGCGCGCCTGGACCCCTCCGCCATCGCGACCCTCTCGGGCACGCTCCCGCTGCCCGCCGGGACCTACCAGCTGTGGGCGCGCGTGGCGCTGGACGACGGCACCACCCGCGACGTCGGCGCCGAGATCGACCCGGACGTGGTGCGCGAGCTGCCGCTGCGGATGGACACCGGGGAGCGCGGCTACACCTTCGCCGACTCCGGCTTCGACACCCCCGTGCTGCGGGTGGACAGCGACCTGCGCCCCGAGGAGCGCGGCTCCTTCGCCCAGCGCACGCTGCGCGAGGAGGTCTACCCGGCGCTGCGCCGCGAGCCGGTGCGCGAGAGCGTGCTCTTCGACAGCTACACCGGGCGCCAGTTCTCCGACAGCCCGCAGAGCATCTACGCCGAGCTGCGCCGCCGCGGCGGGCAGTGGGCCGACCACCCGATGTCCTGGCTGGTCAAGGACGGGCAGGTGAACCTGCCGGAGGACCTGGAGCCGGTGCGGCACAACGGCCGCGACTTCTACGAGGCGCTGGCCCGCTCCCGCTACATCGTCACCAACTCCCGCCAGCCGGCCTGGTTCGCCCGCCGTCCCGACCAGGTGGTGGTGCAGACCTGGCACGGGTCGATGCTCAAGCGCATCGGCTTCGACATCGAGAACATCCGCGGCAAGTCCCGCGACTACCACGACAAGCTGGCGTGGGAGACGCAGCAGTGGGACTACCTGGTCTCGCCCAGCCCCTGGGCGACGCCCATCCTGCGCCGCGCCTTCCGGTTCGACGGGGAGATCCTGGAGACCGGCTACCCGCGCAACGACATCTTCTTCGCTCCGGACCGGGAGGAGATCGCCGCCCGGACCCGCCGCGCGCTGGGGCTGCCCGAGGGCAAGAAGGTGGTGCTCTACGCGCCCACCTGGCGCGACGACAAGTACTACACGCGCGGCAAGCACAAGCTCGACCTGCACCTGGACCTGCGCAGGATGTACGAGAAGCTCGGCGACGACCACGTGCTGCTGGTGCGGCGGCACCCGCGGGTGGTGGACAGCGTGCCGATCGTGGGCGAGGACTTCGTCTGGGACGTCTCGCTCTACCCGGAGATCATGGAGCTGTTCCTGATCACCGACGTGCTCGTCACCGACTACTCGTCGATGATGTTCGACTTCGCCAACACCGGGCGCCCGATGCTCTTCTTCACCTACGACATCGAGAGCTACCGGGACAACCTGCGCGGGTTCTACTTCGATTTCGAGGAGACCGCGCCGGGCCCGCTGCTGACCGAGTCGGACGAGGTCATCGCGGCGCTGCGGGACATCGACGCGGTCGCCGACGCGGCCGCGGACACGTACCGGGCCTTCACCGAGCAGTTCTGCCCGCTGGACGACGGCGGGGCCGCGGCCCGCGTCGTCGACCGGGTCTTCGGCAAGGACTGACCGGGCGGTCCCCTCCGCTCGTTGATCTCGGGAGAAACGACGCTACCCGCGCGGTTTTAGGGGCGTTTCTCCCGAGATCAACGCGGGATGTCGGTGTCAGGGCGCGACGGCCCCGCGCGCCGCGCGCATCACCCGGACGATCTTCTCGGCCGAGTTGACCGTGCGCACGTCCTCCGGCGGCACCGTCCCGCCGCCCATCCGCACCCGCGGGTTGCGGTGGCGCACGGGGGAGGGGACCGTGTCCATCGCGGAGAAGTGCAGTTCCCGCGCCCCGGTGCGGGCGACCAGCTCGGCGGCGTTGCCGTCGCGCACCCCGCCCCCGGGCATCACCGCGATCCGCCCGGCCGCGCGCCGCACGAGCTCGGCGATCAGGTCGGCGCCCTCCGGTGCGCTCGCCTGCTGCCCCGAGGTCAGCACCCGGTCCACGCCCATGCCGACCAGCGCCTCCAGCGTGCCGACCGGGTCGGCGCACACGTCGAAGGCCCGGTGGAAGGTGGTGCCCATCCCTTCGGCGGCGGACAGCAGCCGCTTCATCGCCTCCCGGTCGACCTCCCCGTCGGGGGTCAGGACCCCGAGCACCACCCCGTGCGCCCCGGCGCGGGTGAACGCCCGCACGTCGCGCTCCATGGCGTCCAGCTCGCCGGAGTCGTAGACGAAGTCGCCCCCGCGCGGCCGGACGATGGGGAAGACCGCGATGCCCGGGGCGGCCTCCAGGACCGCCTCGACGGTGCCGATGCTGGGCGTCAGGCCCCCGTCGACCAGGGCCGAGACCAGCTCGACGCGGTCGGCCCCGGCGCGCTGGGCGGTGCGCGCCCCGGCGGCGCCCTCCACCACGATCTCGAAGGCCAGGGTGCCGGGAGCGGCCGCGGGGCCGGTCTCGGGTCCGGTGGCGCCGGCGGTGCCGGGAACGGCGGTGCTGGGAACGGCGGGTTCGGTCACGGCGGGGCCCTCCTGTCACGGGTGCGGTCTAGACCAGTACACCACTCCGGCGGGCGGACCGGGCGCCGCCGCGGCGGTGGGATGATGGAGCGGTGATCGTCATCACCCGTTACACCGTTCCCGCCGAGCAGGTCGAGGACTTCCGCGCGCGTGCCGCCGAAGCGCTGCGCGTCCTCGGCGCCCGCCCCGGGTTCGTCGGTTCGCGCGTGGGCCGCGCCGCCGACGACCCCGAGCTGTGGACCGTGGTCACCGAGTGGGAGGGCGCCGGGCACTACCGCCGCGCCCTGTCCGACTTCGAGGTCCGCATGGCCGCTGTGCCGCTGCTCTCCCAGGCCAGGGACGAGCCGACCGCCTATGAGATCGTGAACGTCCCCACGCCCGGGGGCGGCTAAATCGGTCGCAGGGGCCGCCGCTCCCGCGTATCGTCGGGGGAGCGGGGCGCCGGTGACGGCGCCCTCACTCACCGGTCCCGGGGCCGCGCCCGGGAGACCGGTCCGACCGCACACCACCGAATCGCCGACGCGCGATCCGCCGACCGCCAGCCGGATGGAGAGTCAGAGAGAACATGGCCGCCAAGTCTGAGGCAATGGACAAGCTCGTCAACCTCGCGAAGCGCAGGGGGCTGGTGTACCCCTCCAGTGAGATCTACGGCGGTCTGCGCGCCTCTTGGGACTACGGCCCGCTGGGTGTGGAGCTGAAGCAGAACATCAAGCGGCAGTGGTGGAGGTCGGTGGTCCAGGAGCGCGACGACATCGTCGGCCTGGACTCCAGCGTCATCCTGGCCCGCGAGGTGTGGGAGGCCTCCGGCCACGTGCAGGCCTTCGTGGACCCGCTGACCGAGTGCCAGTCCTGCCACAAGCGCTTCCGCGCCGACCACCTCATCGAGGCCTACGAGGAGAAGCACGGCCGCGAGCCGGAGAACGGCCTGGCCGACATCGCCTGCTCCAACTGCGGCGCCAAGAGCTCCTTCACCGAGCCGAAGATGTTCAACGGCCTGCTGCGCACCTACCTGGGCCCGGTGCAGGACGAGACCGGCCTGGCCTTCCTGCGCCCCGAGACCGCGCAGGGCATCTTCATCAACTACCTCAACGTGCAGCAGAGCGCGCGCAAGAAGATCCCGTTCGGCATCGGCCAGGTCGGCAAGTCCTTCCGCAACGAGATCACCCCGGGCAACTTCATCTTCCGCACCCGCGAGTTCGAGCAGATGGAGATGGAGTTCTTCGTCAAGCCGGGCGAGGACGAGGACTGGCACCAGTACTGGATCGACCAGCGCATGCAGTGGTACCTCGACCTGGGCGTGGGCAAGGACAACCTGCGGCTGTACGAGCACCCGCAGGAGAAGCTCTCGCACTACTCCAAGCGCACGGTCGACATCGAGTACCGGTTCAACTTCCAGGGCGCCGAGTGGGGCGAGCTGGAGGGCGTCGCCAACCGGACCGACTACGACCTGAGCACCCACTCGGAGAAGTCCGGCGCGGACCTGTCCTTCTTCGACCAGGAGAGCAACGAGCGCTACGTCCCCTACGTCATCGAGCCGGCGGCCGGTGTCGACCGCGCGATGCTGATGTTCATGCTCGACGCCTACCGCGAGGACGAGGCGCCCAACGCCAAGGGCAAGATGGAGAAGCGCTCGGTCATGGCGCTGGACCCGCGCCTGTCGCCGGTCAAGGCCGCGGTGCTGCCGCTGTCGCGCAACTCCGACCTGTCGCCCAAGGCCCGCGACCTGGCCGCGCGCCTGCGCAAGCGGTGGAACACCGAGTTCGACGACGCCGGTGCGATCGGCCGCCGCTACCGCCGCCAGGACGAGATCGGCACCCCGTTCTGCGTCACGGTCGACTTCGACACCCTCGAGGACGACGCCGTGACGGTCCGGGAGCGCGACACCATGTCCCAGGAGCGCGTCTCGCTGGACCGGGTGGAGACCTACCTGTTCGAGCGGCTGCCCGCCGGCTGCTGAGCCGCGCGCCCCGAGGCGCGCGGGAAGCACAGGAGAGAGGCGGCCGGACCCGGGGGGATATGGTCTCCGGCCGCCTCCGCTGTGGACCCCCGGTGCACATGTCCGGGAGAACCTGTTCTCACGCTAGCCCGATATGCGCCGTCGGGTAAGAGGTTTCCGCCTCGGTGCCCGCCCGTGTAAGCGAATCGTGATTCCGTGCGTGACCGGCGCGGCGAGAACACGTCCCACCGGCGAACGGCCTCAGGCCTGGGCGTAGACGACCATCGACACCGCGATGTAGTGGCAGATGTAGGCGGCGATGGTCAGCGAGTGGAACACCTCGTGGAAGCCGAACCAGCGCGGGGCGGGGTCGGGCCGCTTGGCCCCGTAGACGACGGCGCCGGCGCTGTAGAGGAGGCCCCCGGCCAGCACCAGGATCCAGGCGGCCGGGTGCATCCCCTGGACGAGCTGGGGGATGAAGAGCACCGCCACCCAGCCGATGGCCAGGTAGAGCGCGGTGGACAGCCAGCGCGGCGCGTTCAGCCAGAACATCTTGAACAGCACCCCGGCCACGGCGCCGCCCCAGATCAGCGCGGTCATCGCGGTGCGCAGCGGGTCCTCGAGCACCAGCACCACGAACGGCGTGTAGGTCCCGGCGATGATCAGGTAGATGTTGGCGTGGTCCATGCGGCGCAGCACCGCCACCGCGCGGGAGGACCAGCGGCCCACGTGGTAGACGGCCGAGGTGCCGAACAGCAGCACCGCGGCCAGCGCGTAGACCGCGGCGCAGATCCGCGCGGCGGTGGTGGGCGCCAGGGCGGTCAGGACGATGCCCGCGGCCAGCGCGGGCGGGGCGGTGCCCAGGTGGAGCCAGCCGCGCAGTCTGGGTTTGACCGACCGCAGCAGCTCGGCCGGGCCGGTGCGCGGCGGCTGCGACCCCCCGGTTCCGGGGGGTGCGGATGGTGCGGTCACGGCGTGCCTTCTTCCTCGTGTGGGGGCGGGGCCCAGAAAGCGGCGGCGCTGCGCGGCGGCGCCGCGGGGGGCGGCCCCGGACCGACTCTACCTACGGTCGCGTAGGTTACCTACCAGTAGAAATGTGGGGTGCGGCACAGGGGGCAGTGGTCTTTTTCGGGGGTCTGGGCCCCGGCGCGGCGGCCGCCGCCTGCTACCGTGCTTGCAAGCGTCCCTGACCACGCCGATCGCCTGCGTCCCGCAACCCCGTTTCTTTTCTCCGACCCAGGGGAACGTCTACCCTTCCTGAACCATTGGTCTAGACCATTAAAATCCTGATGACCAGTGAAGATGTGAAGGGAGAGCGGGGAATGAAGGAGGCAGGCGGCCGGATTGGTCCACGGACGCGACGAGATCGAGCGGTCCCGTCGGAGGAGATCCACGTGCTCACGTACGTCTACGAGTTCAGCGAAGGCAACAAGGACCTGAAGGACCTGCTGGGCGGCAAGGGCGCGAACCTCGCCGAGATGACCAACCTGGGTCTGCCGGTCCCGCCCGGGTTCACCATCACCACCGAGGCCTGCCGCGCCTACCTGGAGAGCGGCGGCATGCCCGAGGGCATGGCCGGGCAGGTCACCGAGAAGCTCACCGCCCTCGAAGCGGCCATGGGCAAGCGGCTCGGGCAACCCGACGACCCGCTCCTCGTCAGCGTCCGCTCGGGGGCCAAGTTCTCCATGCCCGGCATGATGGAGACCGTCCTCAACATCGGGCTCAACGACGATTCGGTAGGCGGGCTCGCCGCCCAGTCGGGCGACGAGCGCTTCGCCTGGGACTCCTACCGCCGCCTCGTCCAGATGTTCGGCAAGACCGTGCTGGACATCGACGGCGACCTGTTCGAGGACGCCATCGAGGAGCGCAAGCGCGCGATCGGCGCCGACGGCGACCTCGACCTCGGCGCCGAGGACTTCCGCGCCCTCGTCGCCGCCTTCAAGGACATCGTGCTGCAGGCCTCCGGCCGCCCGTTCCCCACCGACCCGCGCGAGCAGATGGACCTGGCCGTCCGGGCCGTCTTCGACTCCTGGAACGCCCCCCGCGCCGTGCTCTACCGGCGCCGCGAGCGCATCCCCGCCGACCTGGGCACCGCGGTCAACGTGTGCGCCATGGTCTTCGGCAACCTCGGGATGGACTCGGGCACCGGCGTCGCCTTCACCCGCGACCCGGCCACCGGCCGCCAGGGCGTCTACGGCGACTACCTGCAGAACGCCCAGGGCGAGGACGTCGTCGCCGGCATCCGCAACACCGTGCCGCTGGCCGACCTGGAGCGCATCGACGAGGCGAGCCACGACGAGCTCATGGGCATCATGCGCACGCTCGAAGAGCACTACCGCGACCTGTGCGACATCGAGTTCACCATCGAGCGCGGCAAGCTGTGGATGCTGCAGACCCGCGTCGGCAAGCGCACCGCGGCCGCCGCGTTCCGCATCGCCGACCAGCTCGTCGAACAGGGCATGATCACCCCCGACGAGGCGATCACCCGGGTCAACGGCGACCAGCTCGCCCAGCTCATGTTCCCCCGCTTCGACGAGGCCGCCCCGCGCGACGTCCTCGGCCGCGGCATGAACGCCTCCCCGGGCGCCGCCGTGGGGCGCGCCGTCTTCGACTCGGCCGCCGCCGTCAAGCGCGCCCGCGCCGGGGAGAAGGTCGTGCTCTGCCGCCGCGAGACCAACCCCGACGACCTGGAGGGCATGCTCGCCGCCGAGGGCATCCTCACCAGCCGCGGCGGCAAGACCTCGCACGCCGCCGTCGTCGCCCGCGGGATGGGGACCACCTGCGTGTGCGGCGCCGAGGAGCTCGACATCGACGTCAAGGAGCGGCGGATGACCGCCCCCGGCGGCCGGGTGGTGGAGGAGGGCGACCTCATCTCCATCGACGGCAGCACGGGCGAGGTGTTCCTCGGCGAGGTGCCGGTGGTCGACTCCCCGGTCGTGCGGTACTTCGACGGCACCCTCGACCCGGAGGGCGAGGAGGCCGACGACCTGGTGCGGGCCGTGCACCGGGTGATGGGCCGCGCCGACGCCGACCGGCGCCTGGGCGTACGGGCCAACGCCGACACCCCCGAGGACGCCGCCCGCGCGCGGCGGATGGGCGCCCAGGGCATCGGGCTGTGCCGCACCGAGCACATGTTCCTCGGTGAGCGGCGGCCCCTGGTCGAGCGGCTCATCCTCGCCGAGGACGGGGCCGAGCGGGACGAGGCGCTGGAAGGGCTGCTGCCGCTGCAGCGCACCGACTTCACCGGGATCCTGGAGGCCATGGACGGGCTCGCGGTCACCGTCCGCCTGATCGACCCGCCGCTGCACGAGTTCCTGCCCGACCTCACCGAGCTGTCGGTGCGGGTGGCCCTGGCCCAGGAGCGCGGCGAGCGGCACGACAACGACCGGCGGCTGCTGCGGGCCGTCCAGCGGCTGCATGAGCAGAACCCGATGATGGGGCTGCGCGGCGTGCGGCTGGGGCTGGTCGTCCCCGGCCTGTTCACCATGCAGGTGCGGGCCCTCGCCCAGGCGGCCGCCGAACGGCTGCGGGCCGGCGGCGACCCCCGGCCCGAGGTGATGATCCCGCTGGTGGGCACCGTGCAGGAGCTGGAGATCATCCGCGAGGAGGCGGTGCGCACCGTCCGGGAGGTCGCCGAGGAGTACGGCGTGGAGCTGGAATTCCCGATCGGCACCATGATCGAGCTGCCACGGGCGGCACTGACCGCCGGGCAGATCGCCGAGAGCGCCGAGTTCTTCTCCTTCGGCACCAACGACCTCACCCAGACCGTCTGGGGCTTCTCCCGCGACGACGTGGAGGCCTCGTTCTTCTCCCAGTACCTGGAGAAGGGCGTGTTCGGGGTGTCGCCGTTCGAGACGATCGACGTCGAGGGGGTCGGGCGCCTGGTGCGCGCCGCCGTCGAGGAGGGGCGGGCCGCCCGGCCCGACCTGAAGCTGGGCGTGTGCGGCGAGCACGGGGGCGACCCGGCGTCGGTGCACTTCTTCGACCGGGTGGGGTTGGACTACGTGTCCTGCTCGCCGTTCCGGGTGCCGGTCGCCCGTCTGGAGGCCGGTCGCGCGGCCGTCCAGGAGGGGTGAGCCGGGGCCGACGGCGGCCGGAACGGGCCGGCGAGGTGCGGGGAGGGGCATGTCACGACATGAGACCTTCCCGTAATATGATCTCGACCTTCGTGGTGAGCGCCCCGTCCACTACTCTGTGGGCGCCGGACACGAGCGCCCGCTCCGGCGCGGTTGTCGGTTATGGTCGGGCGAACCACACGATCGGCCCCGGGGGTGAAGGTGCGGACAGCCGGCGAGGGACGTGCGGACGAGCCGCGCGACGGGCGGCCTGACGGCGGCCCCCCGCAGCCCGAGGCGACCCAGGTCTTCGAGCGGCCCCGGTCCGCCGGAGCCGAGGCCACGCGGGTCTTCACCCGCCCCGGCGGCGCCCCGGGGCCCACCCCCGAGATCATCGACGACCTGGACGACCCGGACGGCCTGGACCGCCTCCGCGGGGGCGACACGTTCGGTGGACCCGAGCCGGACCCGTGGGACCCCGGCGGCCCGGACGGGCCCGGCGACCCGCCCGGCCCCCGTGAACGGGGGAGAGGCGGCGGAGGGCGCCCGCCGCGCCGGCGCCCCCGCATCCGCCTCGGCCGCATCATCGCCCTGCTCGTGGTCGCGGCCATCGCACTTCCCCCCGCCACCTGGGCCTGGGTGTGGTGGACCGCCCGCCAGGACGAGCGCCCGCCCTCCGACACGATCCTGGTCCTGGGCGCCAGCCAGTACAACGGGCGCCCTTCGCCGATCTTCGAGGCCCGGCTGGAGCACGCCGCCCACCTCTACGAGGAAGGGGTGGCCCCCACCATCGTCACCGTCGGCGGCAACCAGCCCGGCGACAACTACACCGAGGGCGGCTCCGGCCGCGACTGGCTCGTCGAACAGGGCGTCCCCGCCGAGTCGGTCGTCGCCGTCGAAGAGGGCAGCAACACCCTGCGCAGTGTGGAGGCCGTCAGCGACGTCCTCCGGGACAACGGGTGGACCAGCACCGTCATCGTCACCGACCCCTGGCACAGCCTGCGCTCCCGCCTCATGGCCGAGGACCAGGACATGGAGGCCCACACCTCGCCCGTGCGGTCGGGGCCCGCCGTCATCGAGCGCGAGACCCAGCTCTGGTACATCACCCGCGAGACCGGGTCGCTCTGGTACTACTGGCTCTTCGGCGACAGCGCCGACGCCGACCTCGACATCGACGCCGGAACCGACGCCGCCTAGCCCATGGCCCTTCCCGAGGATGAACGGGCGCCCGGCGGCTACACCCGCCGCGACCGGGAGCGCCGCGCCCCCGAACCGCCCAAGAGCAGGGCGCGCGGCCCCTTCGAGCGCGACCGGGCCCGCGTCCTGCACAGCTTCGCGCTGCGGCGGCTGGCCGCCAAGACACAGGTGGTGCGGCCCGGGGCCAGCGATTTCCCGCGCACCCGGCTCACCCACTCGCTGGAGTGCGCCCAGATCGGGCGGGAACTCGGGGCGGCCCTCGGGTGCGACGCCGACCTCGTCGAGGCGGCCTGCCTCTCGCACGACCTGGGGCACCCGCCGTTCGGGCACAACGGGGAGCGCGCCCTGGACGCGGCGGCGGCCGCCTGCGGCGGGTTCGAGGGCAACGCGCAGAGCCTGCGCATCCTCACCCGCCTGGAAGGCAAGGTCGTCGGCGAGGACGGGGCCGGGGCCGGGCTCAACCTGACCCGGGCCAGCCTCGACGCCACCATGAAGTACCCCTGGCAGCGCGGCGGGGGAGGGGGAGACGGGCGCAAGTTCAACTGCTACCCCGACGACGCCCCGGTCTTCGACTGGGTCCGCGGCGGCGCGCCCGAGGGGAGGACCTGCTTCGAGGCGCAGGTGATGGACTGGGCCGACGACGTCGCCTACTCGGTCCACGACGTGGAGGACGGGCTGTACGCGGGGCTGGTCCGCCTGGACGCGCTGCACAGCCCGGCCGAGCGCGCGGCGGTGAGCGCGACCGCCGCGGGGCGCTACACGGACGCCCCGGCCGAGGAGCTGGAAGAGGCGTTCACCGGCCTGCTGGCCGAGCCGTTCTGGCCGCGCCGCTACGACGGCGGCCTGGAGTCGCTGGCGGCGCTGAAGAACCTCACGAGCGAGCTCATCGGAAGGCTGTGCCGGGCGGCCGAGGGCGCCACCCGGGCCCGCTACGGTCCGGCGCCGCTCACCAGGTACGCCGCCGACCTGGCGGTGCCGCGCCGGGCGCTGCTGGAGTGCGCGCTGCTGAAGGCCGTGGCGGCGCACTATGTGATGGAGCGGTCGGAGGCACTGGCCTACCAGGCCCAGGAGCGGGAGCTGATCGCCGAACTGGTCGAACTGGTGCTGCACGGCGCACCGCACACCCTGGACCCGCCTCTGCGCCCGGCCTTCACCGGGGCGAAGGACGACGCGGCGGCGCTGCGCGTGGTGGTGGACCAGGTGGCGTCGTTGACCGACACGTCGGCAGCGGCCTGGCACACGCGTCTGAAGAACTGACGAGGCACACCGGCGCCCGGTTCGCGGCGCGGGCGGGTGGATGGACGCCCGATGCCAGGGCGGGGCGGTCGTCGGCGTTGCTGGTGCGGGTTCGGCGGTCGGGGGTGTATCCCCGCCCTCCGTTGGTGCGTGGTCGCCCTTGCTCGGCGGGCCCACCCTGCCCCGGTGCGCGCGGTGGTTCCGGGTGGGCGGCCTCCTTGCGCTTCCGACCAGGGCAGGAGGCCGTCCTCCCGCCGCCGTCACCGTCCTCGATGGTTTCCGCTGGAGCGGTTGAACCCGTGCCGTTCGGGTTCTCCTTCGACGGGCGGCCGAAGGCCGCCTCGCCCTCCACGGGGACCGTGCCCACGCCGTACACCCGACAGCGCCGCCGGATGGGCCGCCCCCTTGGCTCGTCGTCGCCGCTCCGTCTGTCAGCGCCCGGTCGTGCCGTCGATCAGTTCGCGCACGATGTCGGCGTGGCCCGCGTGTCTGCCGGTCTCTTCGATCATGTGCGTGAGCGCCCACCGGACGCTGGGAGCGGGGCGTCCTCCCGGTCGGGGGACCGGTGCGGCGAGGTCGGTGCAGCCGTCGAGGACGCCGTTCGCGCGCTCGACCGCCTCCCGGTAGCGGGCCACGACCTCGGCCGCGCCGT
Source organism: Nocardiopsis suaedae (assembly GCF_027706745.1). Classification (GTDB taxonomy): domain Bacteria; phylum Actinomycetota; class Actinomycetes; order Streptosporangiales; family Streptosporangiaceae; genus Nocardiopsis_A; species Nocardiopsis_A suaedae. The sequence continues at coordinate 147,774 of NZ_JAQFWP010000001.1, forward strand.
CCGTCGGCGCCGCGTGGAACGTCGCCTGCCAGTCGGCCACCTCGTCTCCCAGGAACATCGAGCGCTCGACGCAGGTCAGGTGGTTGAGCAGGCCCAGCAGGTTCGTTCCTGTGGGCACCGCGGCCGTCCGGACCTGTGGCTCGGGCGCGCCGTCGACCTTCACGGCGATCGAGGTGCGCAGGTAGTCGAGGAATCCGCGCAGGACTTCGGCCTCGCCGCTCCCGGTCCGGGGCGGCGGGGTGTCACGGCGGCGGTCGCGACGTGGAGCGGTGGACACGGTGCTCTCCTTACTGGCCGTCGGCCCGGGCAGTGCGGCGGACGAGCAGGACGTGGTCGACGACCTCGGCGGTCTGCCCGCCTGGTCCGCTCGCGATTCGGCGGGGCGAATCGGCCCGTTCGACCGTCCATCCCGCCGGGTCCAGGCCGATGTCCGCCGCGACCTCTCCCGGGCCCGGGAAGCGGGCGTCGGGGTCCTGGTTCCACGACCAGGGCGCCGTCGAGCCGTGGTCGACGACCAGCAGCCGCCCGCCCGGGTGCAGCGCGTGCGCGGCCGAGCGCAGGACGGCCGTCCTGTCCAGCTCGAAAGGGGTGTGCAGGTAGTGGGCGCAGATCAGGTCGAACTCGCCCTGGGGGAAAGGGCCGCGCAGGTCGTGCCGGACGGCGGTGACGCGGCCGCCGAGGCCGCGGGCGGCGGCAAGGGCGGCGAGCCGGTCGACCGCCACATCCGAGATGTCGGCGGCGGTCACCCGCCACCCCTGTTCGGCGAGCCACAGCGCGTCGCCGCCCCCGCCTGAGCCGAGGTCCAGCGCCTCGCCCGGCGACAGGCCGGTGGCCGTCTCGGTGAGCCGGGCGTTCGGCCGCGGCCGGGGGGCCGCCGGTCGCGCCGCGTACAGGTCGTCCCAGAACGCGGCCGCATCGGTGGCGTTCATCCGTGCTCCTTCCGTCGGTGCGGGCCAAGTGTCACCGGGCGCCCCTCGGCATGGCACGAGAACTTGCGGTTCTGGCAAGGTGGCCCCCATGGATCGCGAAACGGGCGAGGTGCTCGACGCGGTGGGGCCCAGACTCCGCGCGCTGCGCCGCCACCGCGGCATCACCCTCGCCGGCCTGGCGGCGGCGACCGGCGTATCGGAGAGCACCCTGTCCCGGCTGGAGAGCGGTCAGCGCCGGGCGACCCTGGAGCTGCTGCTGCCTCTGGCGCGCACCTACGGCGTTCCGCTGGACGAGCTCGTCGGCGCCCCGCGCACCGGCGACCCCCGCATCCACCTCACGCCGATCCGGCGCTTCGGGATGACCTTCGTGCCCCTGTCCAGGCGGCCGGGCGGAGTGCAGGCCTTCAAAATGATCATCCCCGCCCGGGCGGAACCGCTCGAACCGACACCGCAGACCCACGACGGCTTCGAATGGCTGTACGTGCTCAACGGGCGCCTGCGGCTCGTCCTGGGCGACCGTGACCTGGAATTGTCGCCAGGGGAGGCGGCCGAATTCGCCACCTCCTCGCCGCACTGGCTGGGCAGTGCCGACGGTGGCGCCGTCGAATTGCTCATCCTGTTCGACCCGCAAGGGATGCGGGCCCATGTACACGCCGGCCCCCACCCGCCTTCTCGCAGCGGAAAGCAGTGGTGAACCGGCATGCCGGCCGATGGGGGGCGGTCTCGCATTGTGTCGGTGGGCTGGTTCGGGCGAGCTGATGGTGGTCCGTGCGCGGGTCCATGGAGAGCGGTCTGAGACCTCCGGCGAGTTGCTCTAGGAACTCGGCGATCACGGATCCGGTCGTCGCCGGACCGGCTTCGGAATGAATGACGGAGCAAACGAAAAGGTCGGTCTCGGACCCGGTCTTCCGCAAATATTCGATCCAAGCGGATGGGGCGACCAGATGTGTCCCCGTCATTCCGGCTCCTCGGAGTCGGGGAACCGAGGGCTCCGCATCTCCTCAAGGCCCCCTTCCCGGCCCACACCGCGGAGGCTGAGGAGGAACTCCTGGCTGAGGGGGGCCAACGGCGCGCCGGAGGGCGAGGTCGACGGCCTCGCGCTCGGTGCGCACCTCGAACTCGTCCGTGGCGGCGGCGATCAGGTCGTCGTCGATCCCGATGTCGATCCTCCTCATACACCCAACTCCGCACATCGAACGTGTACACCGGTGACCGGTTGCGCAAAGTGATCCCGCGAGCGGGGACCGTGATCTCCCTCCGCCCCCTTGACGGCGTGAATGTTAGCGCTAACAATGTCACCCACGTCACAGCTCCCCGAGTGCAGTGGAGGAGGGACCCATGGCGGCCCCACCCGGGCGTATGCCCGTCATGGCCGATGTCGCGCGGGCGGCGGGGGTCTCGCACCAGACCGTCTCCCGTGTGCTGAACGGGCACCCGAACGTGCGCGCCGAGACCCAGGCGCGGGTGCTCGCGGCCATCGACGAGCTGGGCTACCGGCCCAACTCCTCGGCCCGCGCCCTGGTCACCCGGCGCACCGGGGTGATCGGGGTGGTCGCGGTGGACACCGCCCACTACGGCCCCGCCCGTACCCTCACCGGGATCGAGCACGCCGCCCGCGCCGCCGGGTACTACCTCAGCGTGGTCACCCTCACCGAGGCCTCCGCCGGGCAGGTCCGCGAGGCCATGGACCACCTGGCCCGGCAGTCCGTCGAGGGCTACGTCGTCATCGCCCCGCAGCGCTCGGTGCTGGAGGGCATGCCCGAATGGGCCGGGGGCGCGCCGGTCGTGGCCGTGGAGGGCGGGGAGGCGCGCGAGCTGCCCGTCGTCTGCGTCGACCAGGAGGGCGGCGCCCGGATGGCCGTGCGGCACCTGCTCGAACTGGGCCACCGCACCGTCGGCCACATCGCCGGGCCCCGCGACTGGCTGGAGGCCGAGGCCCGCGTCGCGGGCTGGCGCGGCGCCCTGGAGGAGGCCGGCGCCCCGGTCGGCGCGCCCCTGTTCGGCGACTGGCGCCCCCGCTCCGGCTACGAGCTGGCGGGGAGCCTGGTCGAGCGGGACGCCCTGCCGACCGCCCTGTTCGTGGCCAACGACCAGATGGCCGTCGGCGCGCTGCGCGCCCTCGCCGAGGCCGGTGTGCGCGTCCCCGACGACGTCTCCCTGGTCGGCTTCGACGACGTCCCCGAGGCCGCCTACTACTCGCCCCCGCTCACCACGGTCGCCCAGGACTTCACCGAGGTCGGCCGCCGCGGCATCGGCATCCTGCTCGACCTGCTGGACAGCGGGGAGCCCGCCGCCGAGTCCGCCGCCCGCGAGGTCGTGCCCGCGCGCATGGTCGTCCGCGCGAGCTGCGGCGCCCCCGCCCGCTGACCCCCGGCCCCCGCCCGCTGTTCCCCGACCCCCGCCCGTAGAGCCCGCCGCGTCCGACGCCCGCCCCGAGAGGACCCCCCGTGACCGCCGCTGTTAACGCTCACAACATCCCGGCCGGCGCCGCCGTGGTCGGCGTCGACTTCGGCACCCTGTCCGGGCGCGCCGTGGTGCTTCGGGTGCGCGACGGCGCCGAGCTCGGCGCCGCCGAACACCCCTACGCCCACGCCGTGCTCACCGACCGCCTCCCCGGCGGCGGCCCCGCCCTGGCCCCCGACACCGCCCTGCAGGTCCCCGAGGACTACCGCGAGGTCCTGCGCCGCGCCGTCCCCGCCGCCCTGGCCGACGCCGGGACCGACCCCGCGGACGTCATCGGCATCGGCACCGACTTCACCGCCTGCACCGTCCTGCCCACCACCGCCGACGGCACCCCGCTGTGCGAGGTCCCCGGCTTCGCCGACCGCCCCCACGCCTACCCCAAGCTCTGGAAGCACCACGCCGCCCAGCCCGAGGCCGACGCCATCAACGCCCTGGCGGCCGAGCGGGGCGAGCCCTGGCTGGCCCGCTACGGCGGCAAGATCTCCTCCGAGTGGGAGTTCGCCAAGGGCCTGCAGGTGCTGCGCGAGGACCCCGAGGCCTACGGCCGCGCCGACCGCTGGATCGAGGCCGCCGACTGGATCGTCTGGGAGCTGTGCGGCCGCGAGACCCGCAACGTCAGCACCGCCGGCTACAAGGGCATCCACCAGGACGGCGCCTGGCCCGCCCGCGACTTCCTCGCCGCCCTCGACCCCCGCTTCGCCTCCTTCGCCGAGGACAAGATCGCCTTCCCCCTGTCCCCCCAGGGCGAGCGCGCCGGGGGCCTGACCGCCCGCGCCGCCGCCTGGACCGGCCTGCCCGAAGGCACCCCCGTGGCCGTCGGCACCATCGACGCCCACGTCACCGCCGCCTCCGCGGACACCGTCGCCCCCGGCGAGATGCTCGCCATCATGGGCACCAGCACCTGCCACGTGATGAACGCCGAGGCCGGTGCGGGCGCCCCCGCCGAGGTCCCCGGCATGTGCGGGGTCGTGGACGGCGGCATCGTCCCCGGCCTGTGGGGATACGAGGCCGGACAGAGCGGCGTCGGCGACATCTTCGCCTGGTTCGCCGACTCCTTCGCCGGGGGCGCGGCCTCCCGCGAGGCCGCCGAGAACGGCGAGTCCCTGCACGACCTGCTCTCCCGCCGCGCCACCGGGCGCCCGCCCGGCGCCCACGGCCTGGTCGCCCTCGACTGGCACAGCGGCAACCGCTCCGTCCTGGTCGACCACGACCTGTCCGGCGTGATCGCCGGGCTCACCCTGGCCAGCCGCCCCGAGGACGTCTACGCCGCCCTGGTCGAGGCCACCGCCTACGGCGCCCGCACCATCGTCGACGCCTTCGAGACCTCCGGGGTGCCGGTGCACGGCTTCACCGTCGCCGGCGGCCTCAAGCGCAACCCCTTCGTCATGGGCGTCTACGCCGACGTGCTGGGCCGCCCCCTGCACCTGGCCGACTCCGACCAGGCGCCGGCCGCCGGCGCCGCCGTCCACGCCGCCGCGGCCGCCGGGGCCTACCCCGGCATCCCCGAGGCCGCGGCGGCCATGGGCGGGCGCACCCGCGACGCGGTGCTGCCCGACCCCGCCCGCACCGCCGCCTACGACCGCCTCTACGCCGTCTACACCGACCTGCACGACCACTTCGGCCGCGGGGGCAGCGACGCGCTCCACCGGCTGCGCGCCATCCGCAACGCCGCCCTGAACGGGGACGGGGCGCCCGCCGGGGCCGAGCACGAGGAGGGGATCCGATGACCACCGCCCTGCCGCCGGAGGCCGCCGCGGCCGCGGAGCGCACCCGCCGCGAGGTGTGCGACCTCCACGCCGAGCTGCCCCGCTGGAACCTGGTCACCTGGACCAGCGGCAACGTGTCGGCGCGCGTCCCGGGCACCGACCTGTTCGCCATCAAGCCCAGCGGCCTGTCCTACGACGAGCTCACCCCCGCCTCGATGGTGGTCTGCGACCTGGACGGCACCCCCGTCGACGGCGAGCGCAGCCCCTCCAGCGACACCGCCGCGCACGCCTACGTCTACCGCGAGATGCCCGAGGTCGGCGCCGTGGTGCACACCCACAGCACCTACGCCACCGCCTGGGCCGCCCGCGGCGAGGCCATCCCCTGCGCCATCACCGCGATGGCCGACGAGTTCGGCGCCGAGATCCCGGTCGGCCCCTTCGCGCTGATCGGCGGCGACGACATCGGCCGCGGCATCGTCGCCACCCTGCGCGGCCACCGCTCCCCGGCGGTGCTCATGCGCAGCCACGGCGTCTTCACCGTCGGCAAGGACGCCAAGTCCGCCGTGAAGGCCGCCGTGATGTGCGAGGACGTCGCCCGCACCGTGCACATCGCCCGCCAGGGCGGACCCGTCGAACCGCTCCCGCAGGAGCACGTCGACGCCCTCTACGACCGCTACCAGAACGCCTACGGCCAAAGGAGACAGCACCCGTGAGCGACCTTCCCCGCATCGGCCTGCTGGGCATCATGCAGCCGCTCTACGACGACATGCTGCCCGGCATCACCGAGCGCCAGCACGCCTACGCCCGCGAGGTCGCCGACTCCCTGGAGGGCGTCGCCGAGGTCACCGTCGCGCCCCCGGCGCGCGGCCGCGCCGACGCCGAGGCGGCGGTGCGCGGCTTCGAGGACGCGGGCCTGGACGGCGTCCTGGTGGTCATGCTGACCTACGGGCCCTCGCTGCGCGTCACCCGGCTCTTCCAGCACATGCGCCTGCCGGTGTGCCTGGCCAACATCCAGCCCGAGTCGGAGATCACCGACCGCTGGGGCATGGCCGAGATGACCTATAACCAGGGCATCCACGGCGCCCAGGACACCGCCAACGCCATGGTCCGCGCCGGGCTCCCCTTCGACGTGGTCACCGAGGACCGCCGCGCCCCCGCCTTCCGCGAGCGCGTCGGCCGCTGGGCCCGCGCCGCCCGCGCCGCCACCGCCCTGACCGAGCTCAAGGTCGGCGTGTTCGGCTACCCCATGAACGGCATGGGCGACGCCCGCGTCGACGAGAGCGAGCTGCTGCGCAGCCTCGGCCCCGAGGTCGTGCACATCGCCCAGGGCGAGCTGCGCCGCACCATGGAGGCGCTGACCTCCGAGGAGGTCGCCGAGCTGCTGGAGGCCGAGCGCGGCCGCTTCGAGATCGACGACCGCCTGTCCAAGGAGGAGCTGGACGACCACGCCCGCCTCCAGCTCGGCCTGGAGCGGGTGCTGGAGCGCCACGGCTGCTCGGCCTACTCCACCCACTTCGACGCCCTGGGCGAGGACGGCCGCTTCGCCCGGCTGCCCATGGCCGCCGCATCCAGCCTGATGGCGCGCGGCTACGGCTTCGCGGGCGAGGGCGACGTGCCCGCCGCCGCGCTCGTCTACGCCGGGCACCGGCTCAGCGGCATCGGGCACTTCACCGAGATGTACGCGATGGACTTCCCCCGCGACGCCATCCTCATGAGCCACATGGGCGAGGGCAACTGGAAGGTCGCCCGGGACGACGAGCCCGTGCGGCTGATCAAGCGCCCGCTGGCCATCGGCGGCCTGGACGACCCGCCCACCCTGCTGTTCCGCATCCAGCCCGGCCCGGCCACCCTGGCCAGCCTGGTCACCCTCGGCGGCGGCCGCTTCCGCCTGGTGGTGGCCGAGGGCGAGGTGCTGGACGAGCCGCCCATGCCGTCCCTGGAGATGCCCTACGGCATGTTCCGCCCCGACAGCGGGGTGCGCGGCTGCATGGACGGGTGGCTCGCCGCGGGCGGCACCCACCACATCACCATGACCCCCGGCCGCACCGCCGCCGACTGGGAGTCGTTCTGCACCGCCGCCGGGGTCGAGTACCGCCCGGTCTGACCCGCCCCATCGGCGCCGCCCTCCGCGCGGGGGAGCGGCGGCGCCCTCCTCTCCCGACTCCGCGACGTCACAGGAGCACCCCATGAACGTCGACCCGCCCCACCCACCGCTCCCCGGGATCGGCCGCCGCGCGCTGCTGGCCGGCGGGCTCGGCGCCGCCGGGCTCGCCCTGGCCGGCTGCGGGGGCACGACCGCCGCGGCGACCGGCGCCCCCGTCCCGATCCGCCAGTGGAACCTGTTCACGGGCGGCGACGGGGCCCGCATGGTCGAGATGCACGACCGGTTCGCCGACGAGCACCCCGAATACGACCTGCGCCCCACCACCTACCTGTGGGGCAACCCCTACTACACCAAGTTCGCGATGGGCGCCGCCGGCGGCCGCTCGTTCGACATCGGCACCCTGCACCTGTCCCGGGTCAAGGGCATGGGCGCCGGAACCCTCATCGACCCGGTGCCGCGCGACGTGCTCGCCGAGTTCGGCATCACCGAGGAGACCGTCCGGCCCGCCCTGTGGGAGAAGGCCACCGTCGACGGGGAGCTGTACGCGATCCCGCTCGACACCCACCTGGTGGTCACCTACTACAACCGGGAGGTCTGCGAGCAGGCCGGGGTGCTGGAGTCCGACGGCACCCTGGTGCGCACCTCCGGCGTGGAGGACCTGTTCGACGTGCTGGCCGCCGTCAAGGAGGTCACCGGGCACTTCGGCATCGTCATGGACACCACCGGGGCCTGGCGCCAGTTCTGGTCGCTGTACCGCCAGCTCGGCGGGGAGATGGCGCTGGAGGACGAGCTCGGCCTCGACGACGACAAGGCGCTGCAGAGCCTGGACTTCCTGCGCCGCGTCAGCGAGGAGGGCCTGGCTCCGAAGGCCTCCGACGCCCCCGGCACCCCCGCCCGCTTCCAGAACGGCATCGCCGGGCTGATGCTCGCCGGGAACTGGGAGCTGCCCACCATGCAGGACGCGGGCATGGACTTCGGGATGCGCCCGTTCCCCGGCGTCTTCGGCGACGAGCTGGGCCAGGGCGACTCCCACGTGTTCGTGCTGCCGCACCGGCGCGAACCCGACGAGGAGGCGGTCCGCGCCTCGGTGGCCTACGCCGCCTGGATGCTCAAGAACAGCATCATCTGGGCCGGGGGCGGCCACACCCCCGCCTACCTTCCGGTCGCCGAGAGCGAGGACTACGCCGCGCTGGAGCCGCAGGCCGAGTACCGCGCGGCCGCCGACGACGTGCAGCTCGACCCGGACGCCTGGTTCAGCGGGTCGGCCGCCGCGCTGATGTCCGAGGCCAACTCGGTGATGGCGGGCGTGCACAACGGCTCCTCCACCCCCGAGGAGACCCTGGCCGCCTTCAAACGCGCCGTCCAGAAGCTCATCGACACCCCGCCCCCGGTCTGACCGGGGCCCACCCCTCCGGCACGCTCTTGGAGTCCGCCATGACCGCACCCCCGACGGCGGGCCGGGCGAGCAGATCCGACACCGGCGGAACCTCCGCCACCGGCTCTGAGCCCCGGCGCGCCCGCCGCGCCGACCTGGCAGGCCCCGCCCTGGTCCTGCCCTTCGCCCTGCTCTTCGTTCTGTTCCTGCTCTGGCCGCTGGCGGCCGGACTGTGGACCAGCTTCACCGACCGCTCCCTGGTCGGCACCGCCCCCTCGTTCGTCGGCCTGGACAACTGGGCCGAGATGGCCGCCGACCCGATGGTGTGGCGGTCGCTGTGGACCACCCTGCTGTTCACCCTGCTCACCACCCCGCCGCTGGTCGCGGTCGCGCTGCTGATGGCGGTGCTGACCCAGCGGGCCGTGCGCGTGGGCTGGTTCCTGCGCTTCTCCTTCTTCTCCCCGTTCCTGCTGCCGGTCGCGGTGGTCTCGCTGATCTGGGTGTGGATCTACCAGCCCGGGTTCGGCATGCTCAACGGCGCCCTGACCGGTCTGGGCCTGCCCGAGGTGAACTGGCTGGGCGACGAGGGAACGGTGCTGCTGTCCATCGCCATCACCACCGTGTGGTGGACGGTCGGCTTCAACTACCTGCTCTACCTGGCCGCCCTGCAGGGCATCCCGTCCCAGGTGTACGAGGCCGCCTCGCTGGACGGGGCCGGGGCCTGGCAGCGGTTCCGCCGCATCACCCTGCCGCTGCTCAACCGCACCACCGCCATCGTCGTGCTGCTGCAGATGGTGGCCTCGCTCAAGCTCTTCGACCAGGCCTACCTGATGACCAACGGCTCGGGCGGCCCGGACTACGCCGCGCGCCCGATCATCGGCTACATCTTCGACAGCGGCTTCACCAACCTGCGCATCGGCTACTCCTCGGCCATCTCCTACCTGTTCTTCGCCGTGATCATCGCGGTCTCCGCCCTGCAGTTCTGGCTGTTCACCAGGAAGGAGAACACCGCATGAGCGCCCCGACCGAGGCCGCCCCCGCCGCCGCGCCCCGCACCGCGGCGCCCGTGCCGCAGGCCCCCCGCCGCCGGCGGCGCATCTCCCCGACGGGGGCCGCCGCCACCGTCTCCGCCGTCGTGCTGGCCCTGCTGTGGCTGCTGCCCCTGGTGTGGGCGGTCCTGACCTCGCTCAAGCCGGAGGCCGAGACCACGGCCGTGCCCATCCGGTGGCTGCCCGTCGAGCCGACCGTCGAGGCCTACCGCCTGGTCATCGCCCGCGGCGACATCCAGCAGTGGCTGGTGAACAGCACCGTCATCTCCGTGCTGGTGACCGCCCTGACCCTGGTGATGTGCGCGATGGCGGCCTACGCCTTCTCGCGCACCTCCTTCCGCGGCCGCAACGCCCTGCTGCTGCTGTTCATCGCCGGGATCATGGTGCCGCCGCAGGTGCTGATCGTGCCGCTGTTCGACCAGATGCGGCTGCTGGGCATGGTCGACACCTACTGGGGCGTGGCCCTGCCGCAGGTCGTGGCCCCGGTCATGATCTTCATCCTCAAGCGGTTCTTCGACGCCATCCCGCGCGACTACCTGGAGGCCGCGCACCTGGACGGCGCCGGGCACCTGCGGGTGCTCACCTCGGTGGTGCTGCCGATGTCGGGCCCCATCCTGGCCGCCGTCGGCATCTTCACCTTCGTCCAGGCCTGGAACAACTTCCTGTGGCCGTTCGTGGCGACCACCGACCCCGCCCTGATGACGGTCCCGGTCGGCCTGGGCACCGTGCAGGGCGCCTACGGCATCCAGTACGCCCAGCAGATGGCCGCCGCCGTGCTCGGCGCGGCGCCCCTGATCGCGGTGTTCATGGTCTTCCAGCGCCAGATCGTGCGCGGCGTGACCGACGCCGGGCTGAAGTAGCCCCACCCGCCCCCGTCCCCGATCCGAACACCCGCCACCAGCACCTTCGCAGCACCCCCCCTGAACCGGAGGTACCCCCATGCCCCGCACCCGCACCCCGCTGACCGCGGCGGCCGCCGCCGCGGCCCTGGCCGCCCTGGCCGCGTGCGCGCCCGCCCCGCAGGGCTCCACCGCCTCGGCGGTGTCGGCCGACTCCGCCGCCCCGCCGCCCCCGCTCACCGGCGACACCGGGGTCCACGACCCCGGTCTGGTCGCCGGAGGGCCGGGGGAGGACTGGTACGCCTTCGGCACCGGAGACGCCGGCATCGGCGACGGCAACATCCGGATGTTCACCTCGCCCAACGGGAGCCACTGGGAAGAGGGCCGCACCGTCTGGGACACCAAGCCCGCCTGGCTGTCCCAGGAGATCCCGGGCGTGGAGAACCTGTGGGCGCCCGAGGTGTACGAGCACGACGGCACCTACTACCTGTACTACTCCGCCTCCACCTTCGGCTCCCAGCGCTCCCTCATCGCCCTGGCCACCAACACCACCCTCGACCCGGACGACCCCGACTACGAATGGGTGGACCGCGGCAAGGTCTTCGAGAGCCACGAGGGCGACCCCTACAACGCCATCGACCCGGGCATCACCGAGGACTCCGACGGGAACCCGTGGATGGCCTTCGGCTCCCACTGGGGCGGCATCTACATGGTCCCCCTGGCCTGGCCGGACGGGAAGCCCGCCGACGGCGCCGAGCCCTTCAGGATCGCCGACCGGCAGGAGGGCGCCAACCGCATCGAGGCCCCCTACATCGCCGAGCACGGCGGCGACTACTACCTCTACGTCTCCTTCGACGCCTGCTGCCAGGGCACCGACAGCACCTACAAGATCGCCGTCGGCCGCGCGGACGAGCCCACCGGCCCCTTCACCGACGCCGACGGCGTGCCCATGACCGAGGGCGGCGGCACCGTCATCCTCGCCGACCGCGGCGAGGACGTCGCCGCCGGCGGACAGTCCCTGTCCGGGGGGCACATCGCCTACCACACCTACGGCCCCTACGGCACCCCGGGCGACTTCCGCATGGGCATCGAGCCCGTCCAGTGGACCGGCGACGGCTGGCCCGTCCTCGCGCACTGAGCGCACCGAGCCCACCGAGCGACCACCGCCCCGGGGCCCACCGGCCCCGGGGCCCCGACCACCCCAGAGAGGACCCCGCGTGCACAAGGCCGAACTCACGCTCGACCCCGCCTTCGCCGTGGCCCCCGTCCACCGCAGGCTGTTCGGCTCCTTCGTCGAGCACATGGGCCGCTGCGTCTACACCGGCATCTACGAGCCCGACCACCCCTCGGCCGACGCCGACGGCCTGCGCACCGACGTCGCCGCGCTCATCCGGGAGCTGGGCGTGACCACCGTGCGCTACCCCGGCGGCAACTTCGTCTCCGGCTACCGGTGGGAGGACGGCGTCGGCCCCAAGCAGGACCGCCCCGTCCGCCGCGAACTGGCCTGGCACAGCACCGAGACCAACCAGTTCGGCCTCGACGAGTTCATGCGCTGGGCCCGCGGCCTGGACATCGAGCCGATGATGGCCGTCAACCTGGGCACCCGCGGCATCCAGGAGGCCCTGGACCTGCACGAGTACGCCAACCACCCCGGCGGCACCGCGCTCAGCGACATGCGCGCCGCCAACGGCTCGCCCGACCCGCACGCGATCCGCATGTGGTGCCTGGGCAACGAGATGGACGGCCCCTGGCAGCTCGGCCACAAGACCGCCCGCGAATACGGGCGCCTGGCCGCCGAGACCGCCCGCGCCCTGCGCACCGCCGAACCCGGCCTGGAGCTGGTCGCCTGCGGCTCCTCGGGCCGGTCCATGCCCACCTTCGGCGCCTGGGAGGCCGAGGTCCTCGGCGAGTGCTACGACGAGGTCGACTTCGTCTCCCTGCACGCCTACTACGAGGAGTACGACGGCGACCTGCGCAGCTTCCTGGCCGCCCCGGCCGACATGGACCGCTTCATCGAGGAGGTCGTGGCCACCGCCGACCACGTCGGCGCGCGCCGCAAGAGCTCCAAGAAGATCATGCTCTCCTTCGACGAGTGGAACGTGTGGTACCTCAGCCGGTTCCAGCGCGAGCAGGCCGAGGACCCGCCGACGGACTGGCCGGCGGCCCCGCGCGTCATCGAGGACCGCTACAGCGCGGCCGACGCCGTCGTCGTCGGCGGCATGCTCAACAGCCTGCTCCGCCACGCCGACCGTGTCACCGCCGCCTCCCAGGCCCAGCTCGTCAACGTGATCGCGCCGATCATGACCGAGCCCGGCGGCCGCGCCTGGCGCCAGAGCATCTTCCACCCCTTCGCCCGCACCGCCGCCGCGGCCCGCGGGCAGGTGCTGCGCGTCGAGCCCTCCGCGCCCCGCCACGACACCGCCCTCTACGGGGAGGTGCCGCTGCTGGACGCCGCCGCCACCCACGACTCGGCGTCCGGCCGCGCCGCCCTCTTCCTCGTCAACCGCTCCACCGACACCCCCATGGAGGTCTCCGTGGACCTGCGCGGCCTGGGCGGCATGGAGGCCGTCTCCGCGCTCACCCTCTCCGACGACGACGTGTACGCGGCCAACACCGCCGACGACCCCGACCGGGTCGCCCTGAAGGAGAACAAGGACGTGCGCCTGGACGGCGGACGCCTCACGGCGGTCCTGCCGCCGGTCTCCTGGACCTGTGTGGAACTCGCGGGCACCGCGCCCGCCTAGAGGAGGCGAGACAGATGGACACGACGCGCAAGCACCCCGCCCGGCGCACGGCCCTGGCGGCCGCGGCGCTGGGCGCCGCCCTGTCCCTGGCCGCGACCGCCTGCGGCGGCGTCGGCGACGCCGCCCGCCCCGAGGGCGAGAACGGCACCGTCGGCATCTCCATGCCCACCAAGTCCTGGGAGCGGTGGGTGCAGGACGGCGACAACATGGTCGCCGCCCTGGAGGAGGCCGGGTACGGCGCCGACCTGCAGTACGCCGAGGACGTCGTCGAGGACCAGGTCGCCCAGATCGAGAACATGATCACCAAGGACGTGGACGTGCTCGTCGTCGCCCCCGTCGACGGCGAGGCCCTCACCGACGTCGTCCAGCAGGCCGAGGACGCCGACATCCCCGTGCTCGCCTACGACCGGCTGATCATGGACGCCGAGGGCGTGGACGCCTACGCCACCTTCGACAATTTCAAGGTCGGCGAGCTCCAGGGGCAGTACATCGCCGACCAGCTGGACCTGGAGAACGAGGAGGGCCCCTTCACCATCGAGCTGTTCGGCGGCTCGCCCGACGACAACAACGCCTACTACTTCTTCGACGGCGCCATGTCGGTCCTGCAGCCCTACATCGACGACGGCGTGCTGGAGGTGCCCAGCGGCCAGACCGAGATGAACCAGATCGCGACCATGCGCTGGGACGGGGCCGTGGCCCAGGACCGGATGGACAACCTGCTCGGCGCCCACTACTCCGACGAGGAGCTGGACGCGGTGCTCTCGCCCTTCGACGGCATCAGCACCGGCGTCATCTCCTCCCTCAAGGGCGCCGGATACGGCACCGGCGACAAGCCGCTGCCGGTCGTCACCGGCCAGGACGCCGAGACCGCCTCGGTCAAGTCCATCATCGACGGCGAGCAGACCCAGACGGTGTTCAAGGACACCCGCGACCTGGCCGACGCCGCCGCCGGGATGGCCGCCTCCCTCGCCCAGGGCGAGGAGCCGAAGGTCGACGACACCGAGTCCTACGACAACAACGCCAAGGTCGTGCCCGCCCGCCTGTTGGAGCCGGTCTCGGTGGACGCCTCCAACTACGAGGAGGTCCTCATCGACAGCGGCTACTACGAGGAGTCGGACCTGAAATGACCGCCGCCGACCACTGGGGGCCGCCGGCGCTGAGCATGCGCGGCATCCGCAAGACCTTCCCGGGCGTGGTCGCCCTGGACGGGGTCGACCTGGAGGTCCGGCCCTCCGAGATCCACGCCGTCACCGGGGAGAACGGCGCCGGGAAGTCCACCCTGATGAAAGTGCTCAGCGGGGTGCACCCGCACGGCACCTACGAAGGGCGCATCGAGGTGGAGGGGAGCGAGCGCCGCTTCTCCTCCACCTCCGACAGCGAGCGCGCCGGGATCGCCATCATCCACCAGGAGCTGGCGCTGGTCCCGCAGCTCAGCATCGCCGAGAACGTGTTCCTCGGCAATGAGCGGGCCCGCCGGCGCTTCGGCCTGGCCGTCGTCGACCAGGAGGTCTCGGTCGCCCGCGCGCGCGACCTGCTGGAGCGGGTCGGCCTGGACGCCGACCCCTCCGCCCCGCTGGGCGAGCTCAGCGTGGGCCGCCGCCAGCTCGTGGAGATCGCCAAGGCGATCGCCAAGCAGGTGCGGGTGCTCATCCTCGACGAGCCCACCTCCGCCCTCAACGAGGCCGAGAGCGACGCCCTGCTGCGCCTGCTGCTGGAGTTCAAGGAGCAGGGCATCGCCTCCATCCTCATCTCCCACAAGCTCGGCGAGGTCACCCGGGTCGCCGACCGGATCACCGTGCTGCGCGACGGCCGCAGCATCGAGACCCTGGACGGCGCCCGCGGGGAGGTCACCGAGGAGCGCATCATCCGCGGCATGGTCGGCCGGGACCTGGAGCACCGCTACCCCGGTCCGCCCGGCGGCGCCGGGCCGGTGCGCTTCGAGGTGCGCGACTGGACCGTGGACCACCCGGTGCAGCGGGGCCGCCGCATCGTCGACGGCGCCCACCTGGAGGTGCGCGCCGGGGAGATCGCCGGGCTCGCCGGGCTGATGGGCGCGGGCCGCACCGAGCTGGCCATGAGCCTGTTCGGCCGCTCCTACGGGCGGTACGTGCGCGGCACCCTGCTCAAGGACGGCACCCCGCTGGCCCCGCGCCACCCGGCCGAGGCCGTGGCCGCCGGGATCGCCTACGTGCCCGAGGACCGCAAGGAGCTCGGGCTGGTCCTGGACGACCCGGTGCGCTCCAACCTGACCCTGGCCGGGCTGGGCCGCCTGGGCCGGGGCGGGGTGGTGGACGCGGCCGCCGAGCACGCCGTCGCCGAGGACCTGCGCACCCGCATGGGGGTGCGCTGCCGCGACAACGGCCAGGCGGTGGTCGAGCTCAGCGGCGGCAACCAGCAGAAGGTGGTGCTCGGCCGGTGGGTGTACACCCGCCCCGACCTGCTCGTCCTGGACGAGCCCACCCGCGGCGTCGACGTCGGCGCCAAGTACGAGATCTACGAGGCGGTGCGGGCGATGGCCGCCGAGGGGGCGTGCGTGCTGCTCATCTCCTCGGAGCTGCCCGAGCTGCTGGGCATGTGCGACCGCGTCTACGCCATGTGCGAGGGGCGGATCACCGGCTGCCTGCCCGCCGACGAAGCCGACCAGGAGGCACTCATGACGCTCATGACCGGCGCCCCGCCCGCGGGCGCCGCCGAGGGGGGCCGGTGAGGGCCGCGGCGGCCGGAGGGGCCGCCTCGGTGCGCGCGGCGCTGCGCGGCAACGCCCGCCGCTACGGCATGGTCATCGCCCTGGCCGCGATCGTGGTGCTGTTCCAGATCCTCACCGGCGGGCTGCTGCTGCGCCCCGCCAACGTCAGCAACCTCGTCCTGCAGAACTCCTACGTGCTCATCCTCGCCGTGGGCATGATGCTGGTGATCATCACCGGGCACATCGACCTGTCGGTGGGCTCGGTCGTGGCCTTCACCGGCGCCGTATCGGCCATCATGCTCGCCGAATGGGGGCTGCCGCTCCTGGTGGTCCTGCCGCTGGCGGTGCTGGTCGGCGGGTTGATCGGCGCCTGGCAGGGGTTCTGGGTGGCCTATGTGGGGCTGCCCGCCTTCATCGTCACCCTGGCCGGGATGCTCGTCTTCCGCGGCCTGACGCTGCTCGTGCTCGGCGGCGAGTCGGTCGGCGACCTGCCGTCCTCGGCGCGCAGGCTGGCCACCGGGTTCGTGCCGGGCTTCGAGGCCGGCGGGGTCGACCTCGTGCCGCTGGGCCTGGGCGCCGCGGTGGCGGCCCTGGTCGTCGTCGGCCTGCGCACCTCCCGCTCCCGGGCGCTGCGGCACGGGATCCGGGTGGTGCCCGCGCCCGCCGCCCTGGCGGTGCAGGCGCTGGCCGTGGCGGCGGTGCTCGCCCTGTGCGCCGCCTTCGCCCTGCACAGCGGGGTCCCCTGGGTCGGCGCCCTGCTGCTGGTGCTGATCGCCGGGTACGCGCTGTTCATGGCGGCCACCGTGCCCGGGCGCCGGGTCTACGCCACCGGCGGCAACCCCAAGGCGGCCGAGCTGTCCGGGGTGCGCACCAAGCGCACCGTGTTCTGGGTGTTCGTCAACATGGGGGCGCTGTCGGCGCTGGCCGGGCTGGTCTTCACCGCCCGGCTCAACCTCGCCGCGCCCGGCGCGGGCACCATGTTCGAGCTGGACGCCATCGCCGCCGCCTTCATCGGCGGGGCGTCGGCCTCGGGCGGCGTGGGCACCGTCGTCGGCGCCGTGGTCGGGGCGCTGGTGATGGGCGTGCTGAACAACGGCATGTCCATCATCGGGCTCGGCGTGGACTGGCAGCAGGCCATCAAGGGCCTGGTGCTGCTGGTGGCGGTCGCCTTCGACGTGCTGGGCAAGAAGGGGACGCTGGCCTCCGGCCTCGAAGGGCTCCGGGGCCTGTTCGGAGGGCGCGGAGGCGGCCCCTCCGGCACCGCCGGGACGGACGGCGCCGGGGAGGGGTCACCCCTTCATGGCGCCGCCCAACGAGAACCCGCCGCCCAGGAAGCGGGCGACGGCGGCGTAGAGCAGCACCACCGGCAGGGTGTACAGCAGTGAGTACGCCGCCAGCGGTCCGTAGTCCATCGAGCCGTACTGCCCGAAGAAGGTGTAGATCCGCACGGCGGCCGGCAGCCGCTCGGGGGTCTGCAGCAGCACGAACGGCACGAAGAAGTTCCCCCAGGCCAGCACCAGGGTGAACACGCCCACCACGGACAGGCCCGGCAGCGCCAGCGGCACCACGACGCGCAGCAGCGACTGCCGGGCCGAGGCCCCGTCCGCCCACGCGGCCTCCTCCAGCTCCACCGGGATGCCGTCCAGGAAGCTCTTGGTGAGCCAGATCCCGAACGGCATCCCGGCCGCGGCCAGGAACAGCATCACGCCCCACCGCGAGTCCACCATCCCGACGCGGGAGAACAGGCTGTACACCGGCACCATGATCGCGGTGATCGGCAGCCCGGTGGCGAAGAGCACCGTGTAGAGGAACGGGCGGCCGAAGCGCAGCTGGAAGCGGGACAGCGGGTAGGCGGCCAGCACCGAGGCGACCACGGTCACCAGCGCCGCGCCGCCGCACATCCACAGCGAGTTCGCCAGCGGGACGAACAGGGTGTCCGGGGTGGCCACGGTGGCGAAGTGCTCCAGCGTCGGCTCCCGGGGCAGCCGCGCCCGGGAGGCGGCCTCGGAGTCGAAGGCCGCCGCCAGCCACAGGGCGGGCAGGGCGAACGCTGCGGCGAGCAGCGCCAGCAGGGCGTGCACCACCGCGGCGGCGGCCGCCCGCCGGGGCGCGGCCACCGTCCACGGGCGGGGGCCGCGCCCCGGCGCCCGCCCCTGCCGGTCCCTCCGCACCGTCCGTGCCGTCCGTGCCGTCATCGGACCTCCTCGGGACGGAGCGTGCGCAGGTACACCGCCGAGAACAGCCCCGCCACCGCCAACAGCGCCAGGGCGACCGTCGTCCCGTAGGCGATGTCGCCCATCCGCAGCGCCTCGGTGTACATCAGCAGCGGCAGGGTGGTGCTCCGCCCGCCCGGGCCGCCGGCGGTCATCACGTAGATCAGGGTGAACACCTGCACCGTCTGCAGGGTGACCAGGAGCAGGGTCGCGGCCACCGTGCGGCGCAGCAGCGGCAGCACGATGTGCCGCACCACCCCCGCGGTTCCGGCCCCGTCGACCCGGGCCGCGTCCTTGAGGTCCCCGGGCACCTCGGACAGCGCCGCCGAGTAGGCCATCATCGAGAAGGCGGTGCCCTTCCAGGCGTTGGCCAGGACGACCGCCAGGATGGGCACGGTGGTCAGCCACGCCTGCTCCGGCGCGCCCAGGGCGCCGAGCACCCGGTTCAGCGTCCCCCCGCTCTCCAGGAACGCCGCCCACACGAACCCGGCGACCACCTCGGGCAGCACCCAGGCGCCGACCACGATGCCGCCCACGACCGACCGCACCCACGGGCTCCGGCCCTGCATCAGCAGGGCCAGGAGCATCCCGAGCGCCGTCTGCCCGACGATGCCCGAGCCGATCAGGAAGACGGCCGTGAGGACGGTGGCGTTCAGCACCTCCGGGTCGGTGACCAGGCGCTCGAAGTTGGCGAGCCCGACGAACTCGGTACGGGCCGCCCCGGGGCCGGTCAGGGCGGCGTTGGTGAAGGAGGCCCACAGGGTCCAGACGACGGGGGCGGCGAAGAACGCGAGCAGCAGCACGGCGGCCGGGGCGATCGGCGCCACCCGGGCGGCGGGGGAGGGGAGGAGCGGGTGGCGCCCCGCCCGTCCGCCCCGCGCGCCGCCCGAGCGCCCCGGTGCCCCCTCACCCACCGGTGACCTGGTCCGCGCCGACGATCTCCTCCAGTTCGCGGTCGTAGGCGGCGGCGGCCTCCTCCGGGGTGGCGTCGCCGAGCAGCACCGACTCGGTCGCCTGCTGGACCGCCTGCGACACCCGCGGGTACTCGCCGTAGGCGGGCCGGAAGTGCGTCACGTCGACCAGCTCGTTGGCCTCGGGGACGATCGGGGAGCGCTCCTGGTACTCCTCGGACTCGGCCACGTCGGCCCGCACCGGGATCTGCGCGCCGCGCACCGCGAACTCGGCGGCGTTCTCCTTGTTCAGGGCCATGGCCATGACCTCCCACGCCAGGCCGGGGTCGGCGGTCTGCGCGCCCATGGCCAGGGTCCAGCCGCCGGAGAGGCTGGTGGCGCCGGGGGCGGAGCCGTCCTGGGTGGGCATGGCGGTGAACGCCATCTCCTCCTCCCATTCGGGCCAGGGGCTGGCGCCGCCCTCGATCCAGGTCTGCGTGGCCCACGACCCGTCCAGGCTGATGGCCATCTCCCCCTGGGGCATCCGCTCCTCCAGGTTGAGCGTGGGGGCGTTGGCGTTGAGCATGTCCCGGGTGTCCAGGGAGAGGCCTTCGGAGTAGACGGTGTCGTAGAACTCCAGGGCGTCGACGAACCCCTGCGACCCGGCCGTCCACGTGCCCGACCCCTCGTCGTAGAGGCGGTCGGGGGTGCCGGTGAGCAGCATCTGGAAGCCCTGCATCGAGGACACCTCCCCGGCCGGGGTGCCGCCGAACAGGTTGAACGCGGTCACTTCGTCGCCGAACTCGTCCTGCACCGCGCGGGCGGCCTCCAGGACGGCGTCCCAGTCCTCCGGCTCCCAGGGCACCGCGACCCCGGCCTGCTCCAGCAGGGTGCGGTTGTACCAGAGGCCGCGGGTGTCGGTGCCGAGCATCACGCCGTAGCGGGAGCCGTCCCGCGCGGTCACGGCGGCATCGGCCTGCTCGCTGTACTGGTCGGCGTCCTCCCAGGACGCCCAGTACTCGTCGAGGGGGTGCAGGTACCCGGCCTCCACGTCCTGGTTGATGGTGAAACTGTCCTCGTAGAGGATGTCGGGGGCCTCGGAGGCCGACTGGTTCATCAGGTTGACCTGGGTCTGGTAGTCCTCGGCCGGGGCCTCGATGGGGTGCAGGTCGACGGTGACGCCCTCGTTGGCCGCCTCGAACTCCTCCTTGACCGTGCGCATGATCGCGTCCGCCGCGCGGAACGCGCCGAAGTCCTGGTAGACGACCTTCACCGTGCCGGGGTCGCGCCCGCTCCCCTCGCACCCGGCCGCAGCCGGGAGCGCGGCCAGGAGCAGCGCGGCCGCGGCCGCCGGTGCCCGCTTCATCGGCCACCTCCTCATCTGCGCACCCCGCCCGTGTGAGGTGCGCCACTCGAATGTCGCACGAGTGGGCCCCGCCGATCCACGGCCCCCTGAGGCCCCTGCGTCCGGAGTCACGGCCGAGGACTACCCTGGCGTGCGTGGCAGGACGGATCAGAGACGAAGACATCGCCCTCGTGCGCGAGCGCTCCCCCATCGCCGACGTGATCGGGGAGTACCTCCAGCTCCGCAACGCGGGCGGCGGCTCGCTCAAGGGCCTGTGCCCCTTCCACGACGAGAAGTCGCCGTCCTTCAACGTCACCCCCTCGCGGGGCCTCTACCACTGCTTCGGCTGCCAGGCCGGCGGCGACGTCATCACGTTCGTCCAGGAGATGGACCACATCTCCTTCGTCGAGGCCGTCGAGGCCCTGGCCGCCAAGGCCGGGATCCGGCTGCGCTACGAGGAGGGCGGGTACACCCAGCGCGGCGACCAGGGGCAGCGGCAGCGGCTCATCGAGGCGCACCGCGCCGCGCAGGAGTTCTACGCCGGGAAGCTGCTCGCCCCCGAGGCGCGGCACGCGCGGCGCTTCCTCACCGACCGGGGGTTCGCCCGCGCCGACGCCGAGCGGTTCGGGGTGGGGTACGCCCCCGGCGGGTGGGAGGCGCTCACCGCGCACCTGCGCGGCAAGGGCTTCAGCGACAAGGAGATCGTCACCGCCGGGCTCGGCGGCCAGGGCCGCCGCGGGGCCTACGACAAGTTCCGCGACCGCCTGGTGTGGCCGGTGCGCGAGGTCACCGGGGAGACCGTCGGCTTCGGCGCCCGCAAGCTCTCCGACCGGGACGACGGGCCCAAGTACCTCAACACCCCCGAGACCCCGATCTTCAAGAAGGGCCACCTGCTCTACGGCCTGGACATGGCCAAACGGGAGATGGCCCGCAGCGGCAGGGCCGTCATCGTCGAGGGCTACACCGACGTCATGGCCTGCCACCTGAGCGGGGTGCCCACCGCCGTCGCGACCTGCGGCACCTCCTTCGGGGAGGACCACGTCAAGCTGCTGCGCCGCATCCTGCTGGACCGGGGCGGCGCCAACGCGCGGGTGGTGTTCACCTTCGACGGCGACGCGGCCGGGCGCAAGGCCGCCGTGCGCGCCTTCGCCGAGGAGCACAACTTCGCCGCCGAGACCTTCGTCGCCGTCGAGCCGGACGGGCTCGACCCGTGCGACCTGCGGCTGCAGAAGGGCGCCGAGGCGGTCGAGCACCTCATCGGGGACGCCAAGCCGCTGTACGAGTTCATGGTCCGCGAGGTCATCGAGCGCTACGACCTGGACACCGCCGAGGGCCGCATGGCCGGGCTGGACGCCGCCGCCGAGATCGTGGCCAGCATCCGCAACGAGGGCGTGCGCAAGCTCTACGGGGTCCACCTGGACCGGTGGCTGGGCATCATGGACGAGGAGTTCGTCCGCCGCCGGGTGGAGCAGCACGTGCGCGGCGCCCGCACCGGCGGGGGGAGGCCGCGCGGCGGCCCCGCCCCGGCCGCGCCGCCCGGGGCCGCCGGGGCGGCCCCCTACGACCTGCGCGACCCCTCGCTGCACCGGGAGCGCCAGGCGCTCAAGATCGCGGTCCAGGCGCCCGGCCTGGCCGCCGGCTTCGACGAGCTGGACGAGGACGCCTTCACCGCGCCGCAGCACAAGGCGGTGCTGGAGCTCATCCGCGCCCAGGGCGGGGTGGCGGCCGCCGGGGACGGCGCCCAGTGGGCCGCCCGGCTGCGCGAGGCCGCGCCCGACGAGGAGCGGCGGGCCTTCGTCACCGCGCTGGGCGTGGAGCGGGTCGAGGTCGACGGCGAGCTGGACGAGCGCTACGCCCGCAACATCATCGACACGATCCTTGTTCATTCCGCCAACCGGGCCGAGGCAAACCTCAAATCGCGCCTGGCCCGGCTCGACCCCGCCGCCGACGCCGCGGAGTACAACCGCGTCTTCGCCGAGCTTCTCGCCGCCGGCCAGCGCAAACGCGCGGTGCGCGAGCGCATCGCCGGGGCGGGGTAGCAGTGAGGTGACAATACTGGTTCTCTCTATTCGGCTGCATGAGCGGGCACACTGTAAGGGTGGCTCTATCGGTGCTGCCCAGCGAAACGCCTCCGGTCCGGCAGGTGGCGCAGCTGGTCGCGGGCTCCGGTGCCGGGGAACCGGTCACCGTGGCCGACGTCGCCACGGCCCTTGAGCGGCTGGACCTGTCACCCGACGCCCTGGACCAGGTCGTCCGCGGACTCGTCCGGCACGGGGTCGACGTCGTCGACCCGGCCGCCGAGGAGGCCGCCCCGGCCGACCCCGGCCGCCGCGCGTCCACCAGCGACCTGGTCCGGATCTACCTGCGCGAGATCGGGCGCGTTCCGCTCCTGACGGCAGAAGAAGAAGTCGAACTGGCCAAATCGATCGAGGTCGGGCTGTTCGCGGCGGAGAAGCTGCGCCAGGCCCGGTCGGGTCCGGTGCCCGTGCAGATGGGCCCCGGGCTCGCCGAGGACCTCGACCACCTCGTCCGCGAAGGCGAGCGCGCCAAGCGCCGCCTGATCGAGTCGAACCTGCGCCTGGTGGTCTCCATCGCCAAGCGCTACATCGGCCGGGGCCTGCTCTTCCTGGACCTGATCCAGGAGGGGAACCTGGGGCTCATCCGCGCCGTGGAGAAGTTCGACTACACCAAGGGATTCAAGTTCTCCACCTACGCCACCTGGTGGATCCGCCAGGCCATCACCCGCGCCATCGCCGACCAGGCGCGGACCATCCGCATCCCGGTGCACATGGTGGAGACGATCAACAAGCTGATGCGGGTGCAGCGCCGGCTCCACCAGGAGCTGGGGCGCGAACCCACCCCGGCCGAGCTCTCCGGGGAGCTCGGGTGCGGCGACGAGCGGGTCCAGGAGATCCAGCGCATCGCCCAGGAACCGGTGTCCCTCCAGGCCCCCATCGGGGAGGAGGACTCCGACTTCGGCGACTTCATCGAGGACTCCGACGCGGTGGTCCCGGTGGAGGCGGCCGCCTTCATCATGCTCCAGGACCACCTGGTCGACCTGCTGGGCGGGCTGTCCGACCGCGAGCAGCGCATCATCCAGCTGCGGTTCGGCCTGGCCGACGGGCACCCGCGCACCCTGGAGGAGGTGGGGCGGGAGTTCGGGGTGACCCGCGAGCGCATCCGCCAGATCGAGTCCAAGACCCTCGCGAAGCTGCGCCACCCCTCGCGCGCGCAGATGCTCCGCGACTACCTGGACTGAGGGCGCGGTCCCGTCCGGCCCGCCGCCGGGGTCCGGCCCCGCGCGGGCCGGGGCGAACGACCGGAGGCGCCGCCGGGTTCCCGCACCCGGCGGTTCGGCCTGATGTGGCCGCGTGTACCCGGCCGTGTACTCCGGAAGGGGCCCTGAAGCTACCTTCTTAGTGATGTCAGCGCAGCGGCAGACGGCGCCCCGCAAGGGGCGGGTACTCATCGGGGTCGTCGCGGCAGTGGCCCTCGGCGCCCTCTTCTTCGGCGCGTTCACCCGCGTCGTGGACTACGCGCCCGCCGGGAGCGGAGACGGGAACGGCCTGCGCAGGCTGGCCTACTTCGCCGACTGGAACACGGCCAACCGCGGCTACTCGGTCAAGGACATGCGCGACAGCGGCGCCGCCGAGCGCCTCACCCGCGTGATGTGGGCCTTCGGCGAGGTCAGCGACGAGGGGCGGTGCTTCATCGACCCCGAGGCCGACCAGCCGTGGGAGATCTACCAGCGCCGCTACGACGCCGGCGAGAGCGTGGACGGCGCGGCCGACGACTACGAGCAGGACCTGGCCGGGAGCCTGAACCAGCTGCGCAAGCTGCAGGAGGAGGAGCCGTCCCTGTCGGCGAGCATCTCCATCGGCGGGTGGAACACCTCCACCTACTTCTCCGAGGCGGTGCGCACCGAGGAGTCCCGCCGGGAGTTCGTGTCCTCCTGCATCGACCTGTGGATCCGGGGGGACCTCCCGCGGCTGAACGACGAGCCGCAGGGCGGGCCGGGCGCGGCCGCGGGCATCTTCGACGGCATCGACCTGGACTGGGAGTGGCCCGGCGGGTCCGGGCACCCGGACAACGTCGAGCACCCGGACGACCCCCGCAACTTCACCCTGGTCGTGCAGGAGTTCCGGCGCCAGCTCGACGCCCTGGAGGAGGAGACCGGGCAGGAGTACACGCTCTCGGTGTCGCTGGCCAACGACGCGGAGATCATCGACGCCAGCTACGAGCCCGAGGCCTTCGAGCCGATCGACTTCGCCACCGTGCAGGGCTACGACTTCACCGGGTCGTGGAGCCGCACCACCGCCCACCATTCGCAGCTGTACGCCCCCAGCGGCGACGAGGACGACCCCAGCGGCGACCGGGCCGTGCGCCAGCTGCTCGACCACGGGCTGCCGCGGGAGAAGCTGGTGCTCGGCTTCCCCGGGTTCGGACGCGGCTGGTCGGGGGTGTCCCCGGAGGACTTCGGGCGCCACGCGCCCGCCCAGGGGCCCGCCGAGGGCGACTACGGGGAGGCCACCGACTCCTACGGCGACCTGAGGGACCGTCCGGGCCAGCGCTTCTTCGACCCGATCCACGGCGCGTACTGGCTGTACGACGGCGACGAGTGGTGGACTTACGACACCCCCGGGATCGTCCGGATGAAGGGGGCGTACGTGCGCCGCGAGGAGCTGGCCGGCCTGATGCTGTGGAACCTGGACATGGACCCCGACGCCGAACTGGTCGAGGCCATGGACGAGTCCCTGAAGGGCGACTGAGCGGATTCCCGGCGGCGGAGGCGGGGCCGCCCGCCCCCGCCGCTCCGGTCACGTCCTGCGGTGCTCGGCCACGCCCGCGCCCGGGCGCCAGTGCCGGATCGTCAGCCCGCCGTCCTCGACCGAGGTCAGCACCACCCCGGTCGGCATCAGGCGGAACAGGTGGAACGGTCCTGGCGGAACGCCCACCTCGCGGAAGGCCTCCAGCTCTTCGGGGTCGGTGACCTCGACCGCCGTCCCCGACACCTTGGCGTCCCCGTCGCCCATGGCCTCCTCGGCGTCCTCCCGGGTCGCCTCGCCCGGGTTGGCGTGCAGCGCGAACCGGCCGTCGCGCTGGAGGTCGCGCGCCTTGACCGCGCCCGGCATCGACCCCAGGGTCAGGTGGCGGCCGTAGAACTGCACCTCGGTCCCGCTGACCCGGGGCGCCCCGTCGGAGCGCAGCGTGGCCAGCACGTGGTGCAGGGTCCGCTCGAACCTCCCGCGCACCCGCGCGGCCAGCTCCGGGGCCTCCTCCTCGAACACCGCCCAGGGAACGCCCTGCCCCTCGCCCGCCCCCGTACCGGCCGCGCCGCCGCTGTTCTTCTCCATCGTGTCCATGCCCTCCAGGGTCCCCGTCCTTCCTGACATCTTCTGTCAGGTTGCGGGGCGGGTGCGGATTCGGCGCGCCGCGCGGGCGGACGGTTGTCACGCGGTGCCGCGCCGCGACAGGGTGGGGCCCATGCGCGACACCCTCAGCGGCACCGCCGGCCCCGACGACACCCCCTCCCGGGACGCCGCACCCGGGACCCCCGACGGGGTCGACACCGAAGCCCTCCGGCGCGCCCTGCGGTCCGGGGTGGCCGGGCGGGTGGCCTTCGACCCCGGCACCCGCGCCCTGTACACCGCCGACGCCTCCAACTACCGCAGCGTCCCGCTCGGGGTGGTGCTGCCCCGCACCGCCGACGACGTCATCGCCGCCGTCGCGGTCTGCGCCGAGTACGGGGTGCCCCTCACCCCGCGCGGCGGGGGCACCAGCATCGCCGGGAACGCCATCGGACCCGGGGTGGTCATCGACGCCTCCCGCCACCTGACCGCCATCGAGGAGGTCGACCCGGACGCCCGCACCGCGCGGGTGCAGCCCGGGGTGGTCCTGGACCGGCTGCGCGAGGCCGCCGCCCCGCACGGGCTCACCTTCGGCCCCGACCCCTCCACGCACAGCCGCTGCACCCTGGGCGGCATGATCGGCAACAACGCGTGCGGGTCGCACTCGGTGGCCTGGGGCACCACCGCCGACAATGTCGAGTCGCTGGACGTGCTGCTGGCCGACGGCACCCGGATGCGGGTGGGCGCCACCTCCGAGGAGGAGTTCGACCGGCGGGCGGCCCTGCCCGACCGGGAGGGGCGCGTCTACGCCGGGCTGCGCGACCTGGCCGCCGCATACGCCGACCCGCTGCGCACCGGCATGCCGCGGCTGGCCCGCAGGGTGTCCGGGTACGCCCTGGACCGGCTGCTGCCGGAGAACGGCGGCAACATCGCCCGGGCGCTCACCGGCACCGAGGGCGGCTGCGTCACGGTCCTGGGCGCCACCGTGAACCTGGTGCCCGCGCCGCCCGCCAAGGCCCTGGCGGTGCTGGGCTACCCCGACGCCCCCGCCGCCGCCGACGCGGTGCCCGAGATCCTCGTGCACGGCCCGCTCACCGTGGAGGGCCTCAACGAGCGCCTGGTCGCCGGGCTGGACCGGCCCGGCGCCCGCTCCGGGGTGGCCCTGCCCGACGGGCGCGCCTGGCTGCTGGTCGAGCTGGCCGGGGAGGACGCGGGCGCTGCCGCCGCCGCGGGGCACGCCCTGGTCGCCGCGCTCAAGGGCGGCGCCCGCCCCGCCGGTTCGGCGGTGGTCACCGACCCGGCGCAGGCCCGCGCCCTGTGGCGGATCCGCGAGGAGGGGGCCGGGCTCACCTCCCGCACCGCCTCCGGCGCCGAGGCCTGGTCGGGGTGGGAGGACGCCGCCGTCCCGCCCGAGCGGCTCGGCTCCTACCTGCGCGAGTTCGACCGCCTCATGGAGCGGCACGGGCGCGACGGCGTCGTCTACGGGCACTTCGGCGAGGGCTGCCTGCACGTGCGCATCGACTTCGAGCTGGACACGGATCCGGGCGTGCGGAACTACCGGGCGTTCATGGAGGACGCCGCCGACCTGGTGGTCGCGCACGGCGGGTCCATCTCCGGTGAGCACGGCGACGGCCGGGCCCGCTCGGAGCTGCTGCCCCGGATGTACGGCCCGGAGCTGATGGAGGCCTTCGGCGCGTTCAAGCGGGTGTGGGACCCCGGCGGGCTGATGAACCCCGGCGCGGTGGTCGCCCCGCGCCCGCTCGACGCCGACCTGCGGGTGCCCGCCTCGGGGAGGGCGCCGCTGACCGTGCTCTCCTACGCCGAGGACGGCGGCGACTTCGCCAAGGCCCTGCGCCGCTGCTCGGGGGTGGGCAAGTGCCGCCGCCACGAGGGGCCCGGCGTGATGTGCCCGAGCTACCAGGTCACCCGGGAGGAGAAGCACTCCACGCGCGGGCGGGCGCGGTTGCTGTTCGAGATGCTCAACGGCGAGGTGGTCACCGACGGGTGGCGCTCGGAGGAGGTCCGCGACAGCCTCGACCTGTGCCTGTCCTGCAAGGGCTGCCTGAGCGACTGCCCGGTCGACGTGGACATGGCCTCCTACAAGGCCGAGTTCCTGCACCACCACTACAAGGGGCGGCTGCGTCCGGCGTCGCACTACTCGATGGGGTGGCTGCCGGTGTGGGCGCGGCTGGCGTCGCTGGCCCCGGCCGAGGCCGACCGGGCGGTCCGCACGCCGGGGCTGTCGGCCCTGCTGAAGCGGGCCGGGGGGATCGCCCGGGAGCGGGACCTGCCGTCGTTCCCCCGCACCACGTTCACCCGCTGGTTCCGGCGTCGGCCCCCGGCGCCCGGGCACCGGGGCGCGGTGGTGCTGTGGCCCGACACCTTCGGCACCTACCTGGAGCCGCGGGTGCCCGCCTCGGCCGTGCGGGTCCTGGAGAGCGCCGGGTTCCGGGTGGTGCTGCCCAAGGGGCCGGTGTGCTGCGGGCTGACGTGGGTGTCGACCGGGCAGCTCGGGACGGCCCGCCGGGTGATGCGGCGGTCGGTGCGGGCCCTGGAGCCCTTCACCCGGGCGGGCGTGCCGGTCGTGGGGCTGGAGCCGAGCTGCACCGCGGCGCTGCGCACCGACCTGAAGGAGCTGCTGCCGGGCGAGGGCGCCGAGCGCACGGCGGCGTCGGTGCACACGCTGGCGGGGTTCCTGAGCGAGGCGGCCCCCGACTGGGAGCCGCCGCGGGTGGCGGGCGACGCGCTGGCGCAGGTGCACTGCCACCAGCACGCGGTCATCGGCTACGACGCCGAGCGGGCGCTGATGGACCGGGCGGGCATCCGCACCCGGGTGCTGGACTCGGGCTGCTGCGGCCTGGCGGGCAACTTCGGGTTCGAGGAGGGGCACTACGCGGTGTCGAAGGCGGTGGGGGAGCAGTCCCTGCTGCCGGAGGTGCGGGGCGCCGACCCGGACACGATGGTGGTGGCCGACGGGTTCAGCTGCCGCACCCAGGTCGTGCAGGAGACCGGCCGCACCGCCGTGCACCTGGCGGAGGCCCTGGCGAGCGGCCTGCCGAAGGGCTGAGACACGGACCGGGCCCAGCACCTGCGAGTCAGGTGCTGGGCCCGTGGCGCGGTGCGGGGCTTCGCGGGCTCACACGCCCCAGAAGTCCCGGCCGCAGGGGTAGTCGTCCTCCGACAGGTAGGCCGGCAGGTCCGGGTCCAGCAGGTCGGCGTGCTCGGCCGCGCCCATGTTGTACTCCTCGCGGGCGCCGAGGCAGTCGTACATGTTCTGGAACAGCGTCTCGATCTGCTCCGCACTGGCGCCCTCGTCGGTGGAGGCCTCGGCGAAGTCCTGCATCGAGCTGTCGAGGTCGTCGCTGAGCGTCGTCACCTCGTCGTACAGGCCCGGGAGATCGGCGTCCTCGTAGGCCTGCTGCGCCTCCTTCTCTCGCTCCTCCGCCTCTTTCTCATTGCCCTGGATCTCGCCGCCGAGCGCCTCGATCTCGTCGTTGGCGGAGTTGAGGTCGGCGGTGGTCTGCTCGTTCTGCATGTAGAAGTACACGCTTCCGCCCGCGCCCGCCAGGGCGAGGACCACGACCACGGCCAAGGTGATGATCAGGCCGGTCGGCTTCTTGCCGGGCGCGGACGGCGGTGCGGGGGCGGGCTGCTTGTCCCACGGGTTCTGCGGTCCGCCGGGACCCGGGGCGCCGGGCCCGGACGGCCCGCCGGGGCCCTGCCCGTGGCCGCCGGGAACGGCGCCGGGCGGCTGCGCCCCGGGCGGCTGCGCCCCGGCCGGAGGGGTCGGCCGGGCCCCGGGAGGGTTCTGCCCGGGCGGGACGCCCGGAGCCCCCGGGGCTCCGGGAGCGCCGGGGGCGCCCTGCCCCGGGGCGGGCCCGGCGCCGGGCCCGCGGTACGGGTCGGAGGGGCCGTGCGGTGGGACGGGAGGGTTCGGGGACCCCATGGTTCTCCTGTCTACGACGCTGTGTGGCGTGCCGGTCGGTCGGCGCCCCGGTACGGCTCGGGGGACCGTGGTGCGGTGGTGGTCGGGGGGAGACCGGTACCGGAGAGTACGCGGGCCGTGACCGGCTTTCCCAACGTTAGAGCCCCTTTGGGGGCGGAATGTTCTCAGGGGCGGTGAAAAACGGTGGATCGTCCGACTCCGGCCGCGCGGGACCGGAGTGACCGGCGGGACGGGCGCTCATACCCCGGTCCGCTCGCGCACGGCCGCGAGTTCGCGCCCGACGGCCTCCCGCACCCGGGGGTCGTCCGGGTCCAGGCCGTCGTCCAGGTGCACCCGCCAGTCGACCTCGGCGCCGCCCGGCGGCCGCCGGGCCACCAGCCGGAACCCCGACCCGCCCTCCGGCAGCTCACCGCGGTGGCTGACCACGATGGTGGCGGTGACCCGCTCGTGCACCGTCTCGGCCAGCCGCCCCGGGTCGGGGACGGTGTACACGCGCTCGCCGGCGCCCTCCTCGGTGAAGGAGAACGCCTCGCCGTCGGCGTCCCACCGCGCGCGGTCGATGTCCTGCCAGGAGACGCGGCGCCCGTCGGGCAGGTGCAGGGCGCGGTCGGTGGACACGAGGGGCCCCTCGCGGGAGTCGGCGTGCGCCAGCACGCGTTCCCCCCGCTCCAGCCGGAGCCGGTCGCGGACCTCCCGGGGGACGGAGGGGCGGAGCCATCTCATGGGCCCACCCTAGAACGTCGGGCGCGCGGCGGTAAGTGGGGCGGGCGGGTGCGGTCCCCCGCGTCCCGCCCGCACCGTGATCCGCGGTGACCGGCTCCGGTCACCTGTCGGCGTCGGACCGGGCGCCTCCCGGACCGGAGCCGTTGGACCCGGCCCACGCCTCGGCCTCAGCGGCCATCTCCGCCTCCATCTCGGCCTCCTCCTCGGAGGTGGGCCGGGACAGGAAGTCGCGGACGGAGGTGACCGGGAGCCGCTCGCCCACCTTGGCGGCGACGGTCCTGCCGGCGTTGCCGACCTGGGCCCCGACGATGCCCGCGGTCTCCTGGACGGCGGGGTTCTCCACGATCCTGCGGGCGGTCCCGGCGATCTGCTCGTAGCGGGCGCGCCCGGCCTTGGCCCCGAGGACGTAGCCGACGGCGAGGCCGGCGATGAAGGTGATCCGGTAGCGCATGGGTACCCCTCGGCGTCGAGTTCTGATGGGTCCGACGTTACCCCGCGCGGCCGCCCCGTCCCCGGAAGCCGCCCGCGCGCAGGGCGATCGGGGCGGGGAAAGCTGTCACGAGCACGCCTGAAGGTGCGCTAGAGTATTACCTGTCGCCACGGGGGACCGGCCCACGATCCCACCGGAAGGCGGCGGGAGCACCATCCCGCGTAGCTCAATCGGCAGAGCAGCCGGCTGTTAACCGGCAGGTTACTGGTTCGAGTCCAGTCGCGGGAGCCATAGAGGTCTTACTAGAACCCTTACCCAAGCGGTTAACCCCTAGTAGCACCTCTACGGAGTTCAACGGCGTAGGGTCCTTCCCCTCTGGGGGGAGGGCCCTACGGTCGTTCTGGGCCTGCTCACCGAAGACGGGCGAGGGCACGCTAGCCAAAGCGTGCAGCCGGTCGAACGGCGCCTTGAGGTCATGGCCACCGATCCGGTCCTCTTCCAGGTAGAGGGCGTGGAAGATGGCCTGTTTGAGCATGCGCCGCTGCTGGTCATCGCAGCGCAGGTACAGCTCCTGCGGGTTCTCCAGCAGCTTCAGGCACACCTCGATCAACCGGGCGGCCTAGCTCACGGTCCTCGTTGGTACGGCCGAGGCGTTCGCCGATGCCGGCGCGTCGCTGTTCGACCTTGCGCAGCCGCGCCTTGATCTTCGCCTTGGGTAGTCCCTTTCTGGAGCGCGCATCGGTAAAGAGGTCGGCTACTCCGACCTGAAGGTAGCGCCCCCTCATTGAAGCCGGGCTCGTCACCGACGAGACGACCATCGTGGCGCCCGTGCACCAGCTCCAGGTGATTGACGAAGAGATCCCCGAGACCATGCACGACTTCAGTGTCGACCTCGTCACGCCGGACGAGGTCGTCCAGTGCGAGCGTCGCCAGTGCCCGAACGGCATCGTGTGAGAGGACTTGACGACGGAGTGAGGTGGAGGAGATTCCGGTGTCGGCAACACAGCAGAATGGTTAATTAGTTTTCCTGCTCTGGCCACCAATAGATTGTTCCTATGAACTGCTGGACGTGCTTGCGTTGGGCCGCTGTCAAATTATCGGTACCTCCAGCGCCAGGGTCAGCGATGGCCAGCAAGGTTCTGGGGTAAGTCTTGTATTTTTTGGTCACTTGTTCCTCGACGAAGGAAATTAGCTCGTCAAAGGCTTCAAATGCGGGGTTTACCTCTCTCCAGTGCGGTTCACGTCCAGCGTGGACAGCTCGGTTCCTCACATCGTACAGTTGGTTCCAGTAGATTCCAGCGGGTTTTTGATCGTTGTTCGTGTCCCAGTTTCCACCCAGTCTCTCGGGGAGCATTTTGGTAAAAAGGGGCCTGAAGTTAGTTGCCTTCAGCTGTTCTTCAATGGTTGTCCGAGATTCGCCTTCGTCGACAAGGGTTAGTTCAAAGATTCCGTAGAGATATCTTTCAACGGCTGTTTGTAGAAAAAGAATTGCGGACATGGCGTCGCCACTCATGAGGCGAGCTCGTGCTTCGACTGACAATTGGCGGGCCACGCGAAGCGGATGCGGCTTTTTTTCTGCTTCGCCCCGTCGCTCGTATCCAATGATGATGCGGGTGTGTTCGGCTTCGTCTGGAGAGTACGGCAGGAAACGTTCATTGTAGGGCTTGTTGTGTACCTGAATGAAGTTTCGGTCGATAGCTTCATTGGTCTCTTGATCAAGAATCTCGTAGACGATGCGAGGATCCAGCCCTTCTTTGGAGATGGTGCGCATCATCGTCTGTTTGGTAGCGACCTGTGAGGCGCCGATTAGTGAGTTGACGGCTGCTAGGCAACGCTCGAAGATGATGGATATTCGTTCTTCTCTCGTCGGTGAGGGTGTATTGAACTCTTCTCTGTAAATGCGGCTGGTTGTGAGAACGAGTACCCAGGTTTGCCAAGAGCGCTCGTCATTTCCAGGGTCGTAGCCATCGATGAGCGAGGCGAGCCCGTGGCCGTAAGGATCTTCCGCTAGATCGTGGAAGTTGATGTGGGTATGAGCAACGGTCATCTGCACGCGGTGTGCATCGTCCGGGTTGCTGCTGTGCCGCGGTGCGTACCCCGTACCAGGTGGGATCGGGAGATCGAAGGGGAGCCGAAAGTAGAAGACCAGCTTCACTGCTTCGGAGTCGACCATGAGTAAAGTATGCCATGCCCTGGGTCGGTACGAGCCATCTCGGGTATAGTAGAGAAATGAGCGACATCAAATACGATATAGCTGTCTCGTTTGCTGGCGAGCAACGTGGCTACGTTGCCCGCTTCGTGGAAGCCTGCAAGGCGCTTGGAGTCTCTGTCTTCTACGACAGGGATCTCACCAATGAGTGGTGGGGGAATAGCTTCATTCGGGAACAGCGCAAAGTTTACGGGGCGAAAACTCGCTATTTCGTGCCGTTTATCTCAACTGAATATCTGTCGAAGCCGATACCGCAAGATGAGTTCTCGGCTGCCATGATGGCCGCTGTTAATCAGGGGGACAGCTATGTGCTCCCGGTGCTCTGGGGTGATGTTCAGGTGCCAGCAGACCTCCTGCACCCACACATTCACTACCTGAAGGCCGGTGACTACACCCCTGAACGGTTGGCGGATGCGGTGGCGCAACGCATTGGGATATATCCGCAGCAAGCGGTGCGAGAAGTTGGCGAAGTCGTGCGTGAGGCCATGCAATACCGAATGCCAAAGGTCGTTCCGCAAGAATTTAGCAAATACCGTGAACTGAATATCGCATTCGACTATTTGGCAGAGCAATTGAGTTCCGCTGTGCGTCAATTGGAGGATGCTGGGTTTATTGGCACGGTGAATCGTACAGATTCAATGATCATGCTTCGCGTGGAACTTCAGGGCCACACTGTGTACTCTCTCGATATAACCAAGGGCGGCCCCTTTGGCGATGACAAACTCAACTTTGTCGTTGGTGGGAATCACATAAATACTCACGGTAATTCGAGTAATGGCCACGCTGCGCCATTTTTTGATCGTGATACTCAAATGTCGAAGTTGCGCATGTTCGATCTGTCGGTATTTTGTTCCATGGGCGGCCAAGATAAAGAGTATACCAAAGAGGAGTTCTTCGA
Organism: Nocardiopsis suaedae; assembly: GCF_027706745.1. Lineage (GTDB taxonomy): Bacteria > Actinomycetota > Actinomycetes > Streptosporangiales > Streptosporangiaceae > Nocardiopsis_A > Nocardiopsis_A suaedae. The sequence continues at coordinate 181,671 of NZ_JAQFWP010000001.1, forward strand.
TGCGCTCTGGGATCGGATTATCGATCAGTTGGAGCGGTTGACTTAACCCGTAGCTCCAGAAACATGCATTGGTCGCTGTGGCGAGCGTCTCTACCGCTCGTGGCGGTCGCGGATCTGGACGCCGTGCTTGAGCTTGAGAAGGCGGTGGCGGACTGTGTCGGGGCTGATGCCGAAGTGGTCATCGACGCGTGCGAGTGACCAACCACTCTCTGGAGACGGGCGGCAACCCCAACTTGGTCGACGGGGAGGCCGCTCTGGCGTATAGGGGGCGTGCACGGCTGCGGCCTTGAGCACGGCCCTCAGCGGGAGGGCGGTGACCAAGGCGGTGATGAGGCCGAGGACCGCCATCCAGAAAGCGAAGAGCGGCGTTTTTGCCTGAGTGGTGTCGGTCGACATCATCCCGCTGAGCGCACCGAGCGGCCAGCCGAGCGCGTTCCCCGGGATGCACGCGGCCACGGTCCCCACGACCGCCGCGGAGGCCGCGGTGATCGGGCCGTCCCGGTCGGTCGGCCGAGGGGTGGTCATGGACCAGGAGGAGGGACCGGTCCGGCCGCCATGAGGACGCCTTCCGCCGAAGGTCTGCGGACGGTTCGACGTACCGGCGGCCCTGTCCGGTTGCTCCTAGCCTTCCAGGCGGGCGTCTCCCCAGGTGGCGAATCGGTCCCTGTCACCGCCTCCGGCGTCGGGGGTGGTGATGCGCATGACGAGTTCCAGCTTGCTGCCCGCGGAGACCGGGACGTCGAAGTCGTGGCTCTCCTGCATCGCCATGTCGCCGCTCTGAGCGGCGACCTTTCCGTCGACCCGGACCTCGAACTCCATCGTGGTGCCGAGCCTGGATTCGTCGGAGACCCCGGCCACGGCCCTGAACGCGGTGAAGCCCTCCGGCACGGTGTAGGTGAACACCTTCTCGTCGGCCACCGCGTTCAGCCGGTAGTAGACCGACTTCGGATACCGCGTACCGGCGATGGAGGCGGTCCCGTCGCTGACGACGACGCCCGACCCCTCGTCCTCGAGGTCTTCCAGGTAGACGGCCTCCACGGGGGCCGCCTCTGACGGGGAGGCCTCGCCCGGTTCCCCTCCGGTGTCCATTCCGGTCCCTCCGGTCCCGCCCTCTTGGCCGGAGGCCTCCGCCCCCTCCCGGCCGAAGGGCGATGCCGGAACGAGTCCAGTGGAGTAGGCCGCAGGAACCGCCGCCACCGCCATCACGACCAGGACCGACGCGAGCACCAGGCGCCGGCGTCGGCGGGGACGAGACTCGCCGTGGAGGTGGATGCCCCCGTGGATGTCCCTGGCCTGGAAGACCTTGTCGGCGTTCCCCGTGTTCTCGTTGCGGTGGTGTTCGGGGCCGGGCTCCTGCTTCGGGGGTCCTCCGTCCATTCGTCCTCCTTGATGCGTGCGGCTCCGCACCGCCGTGACGCCACCGAAGAGGACGGAGCGGGCGGTCGCGGGGACGAAGGAACGGTGCACCGGGTGGCGTTACGGGGATCGTAGCGTTCCCGGTTCCCGCCGGGGAGGTCTCCGCGCGATTCCTACCCGCCCGCGCCACGCACCCCTATCGGGACCACCAGGGGCGAGCCGGACACCGGGTCGGGGACGACCTTGCTCTCCAGGCCGAACGTGTCGGCCACCAGGTCGGGCGTCAGGACCTCATCCGGAGGGCCCGAGGCGCGGATCTCCCCGTCGTGCATGGCCACCAGCAGGTCGCTGTAGCGGCCTGCCAGGTTCAGGTCATGCAGCACCATCACCACCGTCCGGCCGTGGTCCCGGTTGAGGCCGCGCACCAGGTCCAGCACCTCGATCTGGTGGGCCAGGTCCAGGTAGGTGGTCGGCTCGTCGAGCAGCAGCAGGTCGGTCCCCTGGGCCAGCGCCATGGAGATCCACGCGCGCTGGCGCTGGCCGCCCGAGAGCCGCTCCAGCGGGCGGTCGGCCAGGTCGGCCACGCCGGTCATCTCCAGCGCCTCGGTGACCGCCGCGGCGTCCGTCGACGACCACTGCCGGTACCAGCTCTGGTGCGGGTGCCGCCCGCGCATCACCAGGTCGCCGACGGTCAGACCGGGCGGGGCCAGCGGCGACTGCGGCAGCACCGCCACCGTCCGCGCCACGTCGCGGGGCGCGGTCCGCTGGATCGGGCGCCCGTCCAGCACCACCTGCCCGGACCGGGGCCGCAGCAGCCGCCCCAGCGCCCGCAGCAGCGTCGACTTGCCGCACCCGTTGGGCCCGATGACGGAAGTCACCGCGCCGTCCGCGACCGCGAAATCCAGGTCGCGCGCGATCACGGTCTCGCCGTAGCCCAGGGTGGCGCCCTCGGCGCGCAGCCGGGACGCGGCCGGGGCACCGGACGGACCGCCGTCGGGGGCGCTGATGAGGGCGCTGTCAGGGGCCTCGGCGGCGGGGGAAGGGGAGCGGTCGGTGGTCACAGGCGGGCCTCCCGGTGCCGGAGGATGATCAGGTACATCAGGAACGGCGCCCCCAGCACCGCGGTGAACACGCCCACCGGCAGCTGGGTGGGGGCGAACAGTCCGGCGGCGAGCTGGTCGGCGCCGAGCGTCAGCGCGGCCCCGGTCAGGGCCGAGGTCAGCGGGGGCGGCTCGGCGGCGCCGCACAGCCGCAGCGCGATCTGCGGGGCCGCCAGGGCGACGAAGGTGATCGGCCCGGCCGCCGCCGTGGCCGCGCACACCAGCAGCGCCGCGCACAGCATCAGGCCCAGCCGGGCGGCGTCCACCCGGACGCCCAGGCCGCGCGCCGCGTCGTCGCCCAGCCCCAGCGCCGCCACGGCGCGCGCCGCGACCAGGGCCGTCGGCAGCAGCACCGCCAGCGCGGCGGCGGCCACCCCGACCCGGTCCCAGTCGGCGGCGTGCAGACTGCCGGTCACCCACGTCTGCGCGCGGGCCGCGTCCTGCAGGTCGCTCCAGGTCATCACCCAGTAGACGAGGTTGGCGCACATCAGCGAGACGGCGACGCCCACCAGCAGCAGCCGGGTGCTCGCCACCCCGGACCGCCAGGACAGGCCGAACACCGCGGCGGCGGCGGCCAGGCCGCCCACCACCGCCCCGGCGGGCACGCCGAACTGGGCGGCCGCGCCGCTCACCCCGCCCGAGCCGCCGCCGAGCACGATCACCAGGACGGCGCCCACCGAGGCGCCCCAGCCGATCCCCAGGGTGTCCGGGCTGGCGAGCGGGTTGCGCGCCACCCCCTGCAGGATCGCCCCGGACAGCCCCAGGGCGGCGCCGACCAGGGCCCCGGTCAGCGCCCGGGGCATCCGCAGCTCCATCACGACGAAGCGCTCCCCGCGGTCGCCGCCCCCGGCGAGCACCGCGAGCACGTCGGCGGCGCCCATCGGGTAGTCGTCGAAGGCGGTCAGCGCCCGGACGAACAGCCCGGCCAGCGCCGCAAGGATGAGCAGCGCGACGGCGGCGGTGCGCGGCCTCCACGTCCAGGAGAGCGGTCCGGCGCGCAGGGCGCGGCGGCGGCCGGGCGGGGCGGGTGCGGGCGGTGCGGCGGGGGTCACGGGGCGATCATCCTTCCCCTGCGGACGAGGGCGATGAAGAACGGGGCGCCCAGGACGGCGAGGACGATGCCGACCTCCACCTCGCCGCTGCCGCGCACCACCCGTCCGGCGATGTCGGCGGCCAGCACCAGGCAGGCGCCGGCGGGGGCGGCCAGCGGCAGCATCCACCGGTGGTCGGGTCCGGCGACCGCGCGGGCCAGGTGCGGCGCGGCCAGCCCGACGAAGGCGATCGGCCCGGCGGCGGCCGTGGCGGCGCCGGTGAGCAGGGCGATGGCGGCCACCCCGGTGGCGCGGGTCAGGCGCACCCGCTGCCCGAGCGCGGTGGCCACGTCGTCGCCCAGCGCCAGCGCGTTGAGGCCGGGGGCGTTGGCGGCGGCCAGCGCCAGCCCGGCCGCGATGAACGGCAGCACCTGCCACAGCACGTCCAGGGGCCGCCCGGCCAGGGTGCCCAGCCGCCAGAACCGGTACACCTCCAGGCTGGCGTGGTCCATCAGCACGATCGCCGAGACGAGCCCGCCGAGCAGGGCGCTCATCGCGGCCCCGGCGAGCACCAGGGTGACCGGGGTGGGGCCGCGGGACCCGCCGGCGGCGATGGCGAACACCGCCGCGGAGGCGGCGAGCGCCCCGGCGACCGCGAGCCACACGAACGCCGACACCTCGGTCAGCCCCAGCAGGAAGACGCCCAGGACCACGCCGAGGGCCGCGCCGTGCGCGACGCCGAGGACGCCGGGGTCGGCGATCGGGTTGCGGGTGTGGCTCTGCATGAGCACTCCGGCGGTGCCGAGAGCGGCGCCCACGGCGATCCCGATGGCGGTGCGGGGCAGGCGAAGCGACCACACCACCGCGCTGGCCTCGCCGCCGTCCGGCGTGCCCAGCACCCGCCAGACCTCGCCCGGTGGGAGGGCGCGGGCGCCGATGAGCAGGCTCGCCGCGGCGCAGGCGGCGAGCAGGCCCACCAGCACCGCCAGGCCGATCGTGCGGCGGGCGCGCACGGCGGCGCCGAAACCCGGAGTGCTCGGCGGTCCGGCCGCCCGGGCGGGGGAGGCGGAGGGCATCACGGTCGCGGGACTCCTCGGGGACGGGGGACGGCGGCGGGGCGCCCCGGCCGGGCTCCGGACGGGCCCGGGCTGGACAAATGGGGCGCTGAACCGCATACTGCCTGATCGCGGGCGCAAGCTCACTCTTAGGCAAGACAAACCTAAGGCATTGTCCCATCAGAAAGGTCCGCGATGTCCCCCATCCGACGCCGCACCTCCCCCGGCGCCCTCGCGGGCGCCTTCGCCACCGGGGCGGCACTGCTGCTGTCCGCCGCCTGTGGAGGCGGGGGCGAGGAGTCCGGCTCCGCCGACGGCGGCGGCGACGGCGCGTTCCCGATCACCGTCGAGCACGCCATGGGCGAGACCACGATCGAGTCGGCGCCGGAGACCGTCGTCGTCCTGGACAACAGCTACCTGGACTCGGCCATCGCGCTCGGCATGGACGTGGTCGGGCGCACCGACTACTACGACGGCGGCGACCTGCGCGACTACCTCGGCGACGAGGGCACCGAGTACGCCGGGGACGCCGCGTCCCTGGGCACTCTGGAGGCGCCCGACATGGCCGCCATCGCCGAGCTGCAGCCCGACCTGATCCTCTCGGCGAAGGTCCGCCACGAGGACATCTACGAGCAGCTCTCGAAGATCGCGCCGACCGTGTTCTCCGAGACCACCGGGGCCACCTGGAAGCAGAACCACATCATGGTCGGCGGGGCCGTCGGCAAGAAGGACGAGGCCGAGCGGCAGATCGCCGCCTACGAGGAGCGCGCCGCCGAGCTGGGCGACCGGATCGCCGAGGCCTCCGGCGGCGAGATGCCCACCATGAACATGGTGCGGTTCGCGGGCGAGCCCACGGTCCGGCTGTACCAGCCCGAGTCCTTCCCCGGCATCGTCCAGGCCGACGTGGGCGTGCCGATGCCCGAGGACGCCCCCGAGGGCGAGGACGGCGCCATCTCCGCCGACCTGGGCCCGGAGGAGATCCTGGACCTGGACGCCGATCACATCTACGTGTCCACCTGGGACGACGGCACCGGCGACGCGGCGGACAAGTCGGAGGAGTTCACCGGCAACCCGCTGTGGGACCAGCTGGAGGGCGAGAAGCACGAGGTCGACGACCGGGTGTGGGCCGGCTCCGTCAGCCTGCAGGGCGCCGACGCGATGCTCGACGACATGGCCGAGGGCTTCGGAGTCGACCCGGTCGAGTGACCCGTCCCCGGGCGCGCGGCCGCCCGCCGCGGACGTATCGGCCCGGACGCCGCAGTGCGTCCGGGCCGACGGCGTACCTCTGATTCGCGCAGGAAGCAGGCCGCTCCGGGGGCGTCGGCCTGAGCGCGGTGGTGGCACCCCGCCCCGTGCGCCCTGGCCGCCGAGGAGCAGGGCGGGACCGACGCTCGGCCGGCGCGGGCCGACGGCCGACCACAGGAGGCGGCCGGTGTTCCTTCCGACAGGACCGCCCGCGCGCGTCCCCGCCCGGAGAAGCCGCCTCGAACCGCGGTTCGACGGGGCCCGTTCAGGGCTTCTTCGCGATGCCGCCGATGATGATGTGCTTATTGCGCGGCGGCATCACATAGTTCCCCGCCTGGGCGCTCTCCTTGGGCAGGGGGCGCCAATCGTTCAGCGGGACCAGACCGGGCTCCACCAGCGGCCATCCCTGGAAATAGGAGAGGATCTCCTCCCGGCCGCGCCAGAGGCCGTGGCCGAGCTTCTCCATGAACGCCTTCTGCAGGGCCGCCGCCCTCTTCGCGCTCTTGGGCGAGCGTGCGGCGTCCGGGCAGCAGAAATGGCTGATCACGAGGTGGCTTCCGGGGGCGAGCGCGTCGCACAGTTCGCGGGTGGTCCCGCCGGGGTCGTCGTCGTCCTGCAGGTGGTGCAGGATTCCGCCGAGCATCAGCGCCACCGGCCGGTCCAGGTCGATCAGCCCGGTCCCCACGGCCTCCTGCAGCACCGTCTTGGGGGAGGTCAGATCGGCCTTGAGGACGACCGTGGTGTTGTTGTCGGCCAGCAGCGCACGGGCGTGCGTCAGCACCATGGGGTCCTTGTCGACGTAGACGACGCGGCCGTGCGGGGTGCTCTCGTGCACCACCTCGTGCACGTTGCCGTCGGTGGGCAGGCCCGAGCCGATGTCGAGGTACTGCTCGATGCCCGCCTCTGTCGCCAGGTAGCGCGCCGCGCGCTGCACGAACGCCCGGTTCCCCAGCGCCAGGTCGGTGACGCCCGGGACGACCCCCTCAGCGTAGTTCGCCATATCGCGGTCGGCCGCGAAATGGTCCTTGCCGCCGAGGAAGTACGAATAGACACGCGCGATCGACGGTTTCGTCAGGTCGATGTCGGGCGGCTCGGTGTACTTCTGGCCGGTCCGCTTGAGGAATTCGGGGGGGTCGGGTCGGGCCATCGGCGTCCCATCGTCATCCGGGGGGATAGCGCTACGCTCCGGAGTCTATTCCTCGCGGGCGCCCTTGGTAACCGTCGATTCGGGGACGGATGGCCCGAAACGGCCTCACCCCCGGTCATCGGCCTGATGCGGCCACATGCTCCGCCGACCGGGGGCGGTCTGGTATCCCGGCCGCGCCCCGGGCCGGGGCCCGGGGCGCGGCTCCGGGCGTCAGCCGATGGAGCGCCCCGCGTACTCGGGGACCTCCTCGACCGCGTCCGCCAGGCGGGCCAGGACCTCGCCGGGGAACGGCACGGTGCCGCCGTTCACCTGGTCGACGTGGAGCGCCATGACCTCCTCGGTCGCGCGCAGCACGCCGTCCAGCCACATCTCATGGCACACGCGGACCTTCTTGGCGCCCGCCGACACCACCCGCGTCCACACCTCCAGCTCCGCCCCGGGCGGGACCTCGCGCAGGTAGCGCACGTGCGCCTCGACCGTGTACAGCGAGCACCCGGTGCGCTCCCGGTACCCGGCGTCCATCCCCGCGCGGTCCATCAGGGCGTCGGTGGCGAACCCGAACACCAGCACGTAGTAGGCCTCGCTGAGGTGTCCGTTGTAGTCGATCCACTCGGGCAGGACCCGCCGGACCAGGTGCGGCCCGCTCACGCGCCGCCCCCTTCGGTGTCTTCGTTCCCTTCGGTGCCGCGGGCCCGCGCCTCGGCGGCCTCCTCGGCCTCGACCTCGGCCAGCGCCCGCATCACCGCGATCATCCGGCGGTCGCGCTGCTCGATCAGCTCGGCCGTGCTCCGCCCGGCCACCACCTCGTCGGTCCCGGCCACCATGGCGTCGCGCAGCCCGGCGGTGAGCTCGGGCGCCTCCAGGCGGGTCCACGGCGCCTTCAGCGACGGGCCGAAGTGGTCCAGCATGTGCGCCATGCCGCCCTCGCCGCCGGCCAGGTGGAAGGTCAGGCACGGGCCGAAGAACGCCCAGCGCAGCCCCATCCCGGCGGTCATGGACCGGTCGATCTGCTCCACCGTGGCCTCGCCCTCGGCCACCATGTGCAGCGCCTCCCGCCAGGCCGCCTCCTGGATGCGGTTGCCGATGAAGCCCGGCAGCTCCCGGTCCATGGTGATGACCTGCTTGCCCGCGGCGCGGTAGAACTCCGAGGCCCACTCCACGGCCCAGCGCTCCGTGGACTCCCCGCCCACGACCTCCACCAGCGGAACCAGGTAGGGCGGGTTGAACGGGTGGCCCACCACCAGGCGCTCCGGCCGGGCGGCCTTGACCTGCATCTCGCTCATCGAGTAGCCGGAGGTGGAGGAGCCCACCACCACATGCCCGGGCGCGGCCTCGTCGATCTCGGCGAGCAGGGAGATCTTCAGGTCGATCCGCTCGGGGGCGCTCTCCTGCACGAAGTCCGCCTCGGCGACCGCCTCGGCCAGCGTGCCGGTGACGGTCAGCCGGTCCATCGACGCGCCCTCGGCCAGTCCCAGGCGGGTCAGCGCGGGCCAGGCCGAGGCGACCAGGTCGCGCAGCCTGCGCTCGGCGTCGGGGGCCGGGTCCCAGGCACGCACGTCGTAGCCGCGGGCCAGGAAGTGGGCGACCCAGCCGCCGCCGATCACCCCCGCGCCCACGCACGCGACCGTGCGCACCCCGCCGGGCGCGGCCGTCGCCGCCGGGGCGCCGTTCGTCTCCGCCATCGGACACATCCTTCTCATCGTCGGGAAGTCGCAGAACCGCTTACGGGGGGTGGTGCTCCAGGACCCGCCGGGAGCGGCGTCCGGGCAGGCGGAGGGCGCCGCCCGCGGTACGGCGGCGCCCGGCCCGGGGTGCCCCGGGCGGGGGTGGTCAGCGCGCGCTGCGCAGCTTCAGCTTGGCGCGGGCCTCGTCGGGGGAGACGACCCGCGCGCCCAGGGCCTCGATGATGCCGCGGGCCTTCTCCACGAGCTGGCCGTTGGTGGCCTTGACCCCGCGGCTCAGGTAGAGGTTGTCCTCCAGGCCGACGCGGGCGTGCCCGCCCAGCAGTACGGACTGGGCCACCCACGGCATCTGCATGCGGCCGATCGCGAAGCTCGCCCACTCGGCGCCCTCGGGCAGCATCCGCACCATCGACTGCAGCACGCCCGGGTCGGCCGGGGCGCCGTAGGGGATGCCGGTGCACAGCTGGAACATGCTCGGGTCGTCGATGAGGCCCTCGGCGTACATCTGCTTGGCGAACCACAGGTGGCCGGTGTCGAAGATCTCCAGCTCCGGGCGCACGCCCAGCTCCTGGATGCGCTGGGCCCCGGCGCGCAGCATGTCCGGCGTGGAGATGTAGACACTGCTGCCGTCGCCGAAGTTGAGCGTGCCGCAGTCCAGGGTGCAGATGTCGGGAAGCAGCTCCTCGACGTGCGGCAGCCGGTCCAGCCCGCCGACCAGGTCGGTGGCGGCGCCGAAGGCGAACGGGTCGGAGCCCTGGCCGATCTCCAGGTCGCCGCCCATCCCGGCGGTCAGGTTGATGACGATGTCGGTGCCGGACTCCTTGATCCGCTCGACGACCTCCCGGTACAGCGCGTTGTCCCGGGAGGGGGCGCCGGTCTCGGGGTCGCGCACGTGGATGTGCACCGCGCTGGCCCCGGCCCCGGCGGCCTCGACCGCCGAGGCGGCGATCTGCTCGGGGGTGACCGGGACGTGCGGGCTGCGGCCCACGGTGTCCCCGGCGCCGGTCAGCGCGGCGGTCAGGATGACCTCGGTGTTCATGGTCTCGTTCACGGGGTTTCCTCGCTCGTGTGCGGGTGTTCGGTGGCCGGTGCGCCGGGCCCCGGTGCGTGGGGCGCCGGTGTGTCGGGCGCCGCTGCGCCGCCGGCCGGCGGCTCGATCTGGGTGGTGACGAACGCGTGCAGGGCGGTGCGCATCCCCTCGACGGTGCGCCCGGGGCGCCCGGTGAGCACCTGGATGCCCAGGCCGTCGATGAGGGCGGTGAGGCGGACCGTCACCGCCTCGGCGTCCAGGTCGGCGCGGAAGGCCCCGGAGGCGGCGCCGTCGCGCAGCGTCCGGGCGATGGTGTCGTGCCAGCGCTGGTAGGACTCGGCGTGCAGCTCCCGCATCGCGGGGTCGAGCGCGGACTCGGTCCACACCTGCATCCAGATGGACCACTCCCGCGCCAGGTGCCCGGGGGAGGGAAGCTGCAGCTCGATGAGGCGGTGCAGCCGCTCCCGCGCGTCCTCGATGCCGTGCAGGACCGCGACCTGGCGGTCGAAGGCCTGCTTGACCGAGGAGCGCAGGGTCTCGTCGAGCAGCTCGCGCAGAGTGGGGAAGTGGTAGTGGATGGCGGCGCTGGACACCCCGCACTCGGCGGCGATGTCGGCGGTGCGCACCGAGTGGTAGCCGCGCTCGGCGATGAGCCGCCAGGCGGCGTCGGTGATCTGGCGCCGCCGTCCCTGCTCGCGTGCGGCGCGCCCGTCCTGCCCGGCGTCGGGGGGCGGCTCGGTGGCCACGGCGACGCGGGGGGCGGCCGCGACGACGCCGTCGGCGGCGTCCTCGCCGTGCAGCAGCCAGTTGACGGTCACCCCGGCGGTGTCGGCGATGCGGATGAGCTCTTCGGCGGTGAAGCGCCGGGTGCCGCTGAGCGACTTGGAGAGCTTCGATGCCTCCAGGCCCATGACGGCGGCGAACTCGCGCTGCGGGCGCCCGGACCGCCGGATCACGTCGCGGACCCGGTGGCGCAGGCCCTCCATGTGGTCGGTCACGGGGGGTGACGCTAGCAGGGGAGTAGCGATAATCGCAACGTCGCGGCGCTGGCGGCGCACCGGATCATCGCAGCGTGTATCGGATAAACCCGGGCCGTTGCGGCGATGCGATCCATCTGACTGTCGGATCAGAAAGCGGTGGGGCGATCCAGGGGGCGCGCGCTGTCCGGCCAGGTGTCCGGGCCGGAGGGCGGCGTGCGGTGGGCGCGCATGTCGCCCCCACTGATCCACTCACCAAAGTTGAGTGGGTCAGGCTCACCCTGATTGACGCGCGGAGCGGTGTCGGGCAGTCTGTGGAGAGCGGTGACGGGTTGTGTCCGGCGGGCTCAACTTGTCTGCGCCACACCTGTTGAATCCCGAGGAGTCGGCGGAGGAACCTGCTCATGGCACGTGCGGTCGGTATCGACCTGGGAACGACCAACTCGGTCGTCTCGGTCCTGGAGGGCGGCGAGCCCACCGTCATCGCGAACGCCGAGGGCGCGCGGACCACCCCGTCCGTCGTCGCCTTCGCCAAGAACGGCGAGGCCCTGGTCGGCGAGGTCGCCAAACGGCAGGCCGTGACGAACGTGGACCGGACCATCGCCTCGGTGAAGCGGGAGATGGGAACGGACCGGACCGATGAGGTCGACGGCAAGACCTTCACCCCGCAGCAGATCAGCGCCTTCGTGCTGCAGAAGCTCAAGCGGGACGCCGAGTCCTACCTCGGCGAGGACGTGACCGACGCCGTCGTCACCGTCCCGGCCTACTTCAGCGACCACCAGCGCCAGGCCACCAAGGAGGCGGGCACGATCGCGGGCCTGAACGTCCTGCGCATCATCAACGAGCCCACGTCGGCGGCCCTGGCCTACCACCTCGACAAGGAGAACGAGGCCACCATCCTCGTGTTCGACCTGGGCGGCGGCACCTTCGACGTGTCCCTGCTGGAGGTCGGCGACGGCGTGGTCGAGGTCAAGGCGACCTCGGGCGACAACCACCTGGGCGGCGACGACTGGGACCAGGCCGTGGTCGGCTGGCTGGTCGAGCGGTTCAAGGCCTCCGACGGCATCGACCTGTCCAAGGACAAGATGGCGCTGCAGCGGCTGCGCGAGGCCGCGGAGAAGGCCAAGATCGAGCTCTCCGGCTCCAGCGAGTCGGCGATCACGCTGCCGTACGTGACCGCGTCGGCGGAGGGGCCGCTGCACCTGGAGGAGAAGCTCACCCGCGCCGAGTTCCAGCGCCTGACCGGGGACCTGCTCGAGCGCACCAGGGCCCCGTTCCACCAGGTCATCGAGGACGCCGGGATCTCGGTGGACGACATCGGCCAAGTGGTGCTGGTGGGCGGCTCGACCCGCATGCCCGCGGTCGTGGAGCTGGTCAAGGAGCTGACCGGCGGCAAGGAGCCGAACAAGGGCGTCAACCCCGACGAGGTCGTGGCCATCGGCGCGGCCCTGCAGGCCGGCGTGCTCAAGGGCGAGGTCAAGGACGTCCTGCTGCTGGACGTCACTCCGCTGTCGCTGGGCATCGAGACCAAGGGCGGGGTGTTCACCCGCATCATCGACCGCAACACCACCATCCCGACCAAGCGGTCCGAGACCTTCTCCACCGCCGCCGACAACCAGCCCTCGGTCGGCATCCAGGTGTTCCAGGGCGAGCGGGAGATCGCGGCCTACAACAAGAAGCTGGGCACCTTCAACCTCGACGGGATTCCGCCGGCGCCGCGCGGCGTGCCGCAGATCGAGGTCGCCTTCGACATCGACGCCAACGGCATCGTCAACGTCTCGGCCACGGACCTGGGCACCGGCAAGGCCCAGTCGGTGACCATCACCGGCGGCTCGGCCCTGGCCAAGGACGACATCGACACGATGGTCCGCGAGGCCGAGCGGTACGCCGAGGAGGACCGCAAGCGGCGGGAGGACGCCGAGGTCCGCAACCAGGCCGACACCCTCGTCTACCAGACCGAGAAGTTCATGCGCGAGAACGCCGACGCGGTCCCCGGGGACATCAAGGGGGAGGTCGAGGACGCCGTCGGCGAGGTGCGCCGGGCCCTGGACGGCAGCGACACCGCGGCCGTCTCCGCGGCCGCCGGCAAGCTCGGCGAGGTCAGCCGGAGAATGGGGTCGGCCATCTACGCGGCGGCGGACGGCGGCACGGCCGGGGACACGGGACCGTCGGCGTCCGGGGGCGCCCGCACCTCCGACACCGGCGACCAGGAAGAGGAGATCGTCGACGCCGAGATCGTGGACGACGACAAGGGGCAGGACGGCAAGGGCGCCTAACGGCCCCCCGCCGTTGACCTCGGGAGAATCGACGCTAAAACCGCGCCTGTAGGGTCGTTTTTCCCGAGATCAACGGGGAGGCCGCGGCGGGAGAACCGCGCACCCCCTCCGGCCCGCTCCCCTTCTCCGCTACTCCGGCACCGGCTCGGCCAGGACGCGCTGGGCGATCCCGAAGGCCTTGTTGGCGGCGGGGACCCCGCAGTACACGGCGGCCTGCAGGAACACCTCGCGGATCTCCTCCTCGCTCAGGCCGTTGCGCACCGCCGCGCGGACGTGCATGGCCAGTTCCTCCCAGTGGCCTTTGGCGACCATGGCCGTCAGCACCATGCAGCTCCGCGTCCTGCGGTCCAGCACGCCGTTCGTCCAGACCTCGCCCCACGCGTAGCGGGTGATGAAGTCCTGGAACGGCGCGGTGAACTCGCTCTTCCCGGCCTCGGCGCGGTCGACGTGGGCGTCGCCCAGCACCTCGCGCCGGACCCGCATGCCCGCGGCGCGGCGCTCATCGTCGGTCCGGTCGGTCCGCTCGGTCACGGTCGGTCTCCTCCAAGGGTCGGCGGCAGGGCGGGGTCAGGCGAAGTGCGCGACGAGCAGGCGGTTCACCTCGTCGGCGCATTCACGGTTGGCCAAGTGCGCGCCCCCGTCCAGGACGTGGCGGCGGGCGCCGGGGACGGCCCGGGCGATGCGCTCGGCGTGCTCGGGCGGTGTGGACGGGTCGTGCGCCCCGGCGACGACCAGCGTCGGAGCGGTGATGCGTCCCAGGTCGGAGCGCAGGTCCATGGCGGCGATCGCCTCACAGCACGCGGCGTAGCCCTCGGCCGGGGTGGAGGCCACGGTCTCCCGCATCCGGGCGACCTCGCCGGGGTGCGCGGCGGCGTAGCCGGGGGTGAACCAGCGCCCGACCACGGCCTCGGCCACCGCCCCGGCCCCGTGCGCGCGCACGGTCGCCGCGCGGTCGGTCCAGTTCTCCGGCGGCCCGAGCCAGGCGGCCGTGCACATCAGCGCGAGCCGGTCGATCCGCTCGGGGGCGGCGGCCGCCAGCCACATGCCGACCATGCCGCCGAGGGACAGCCCGGTGAAGCCGACCCGGTCCAGGCCGAGCCGGTCGAGCAGGCCGAGTACGTCGGCCCCGAGGTCGGCGATGGAGGCGGGGCCGTCGGGGACGGGGGAGCGGCCGTGCCCCCTGTGGTCGAAGCGGACCACCCGGAGACCGGCCGAGGTCAGCGCCTCGACCTGCGGGTCCCACATCTCCAGCGTGCTGCCGAGCGACCCGGCCAGCACGACGGCGGGTGCGGCCTCGGGGCCCTCGGCCACCGCGTGGAGTCCGCCCGTGATGGGGCGCCCGGTCGGCTGTGCGGTCAAGGGGGTACCTCCGTTCATCGGTTCGTGTCCAGTGGCCGAGAGAGCCGTGGCCACCGTTCGCATCCTGCGCCGTCGGTCCCCGGCGCCGGTGGACGCGGGCCCGGGGCGGGCGTGTCCCGCCGTGGCCTCTGTTGGAGTGGTGTGATTCCCGTGCGGCCGGGTCGACCCGCCGGTCACGGCCCGGGACGGCCGATGACGTGACCGGCGCCCCGTCCTTCGGCGCCCCGCCCTTCGGCGAGGCGGCCTCCGGCCGTTCGCCGAGGCGGTCGCGACCGGTGAAGGTTCCACCACGCCACCCTCCAACGGACACCATCCCGCCGCCCCGTTGAGGGACATCCGCAGGACCGGCGGCCCACGGGCCCACCAGGTGGCCCGCCTCCCTCTCTGTCGCTCTCTGACGCCGCGTTGTCGCTTGCATTCCGCTGACCCGCCGTGCGGCCGGGGACCGGTCGCACGGGCGCGGGCGCCGTTCGACGGGGAGGCGTCGCCGCCGCCACGGCCTCCTACCCGGGCCCTTCCGGGCGGGTGCGGTAGATGTCCAGCGCCGCGTCGATGAACGCGTCGGCCGCACCCAGGTACGCCGTCGGGTCCAACAGCTCCCGGATCCGCTCAGGGGTGCGGCGCCCGGCCAGCCTCCGGTCGAGGACCGCGGCCAGGTCCGCCCCCGGCTCGGCCGCCTCCCGGCAGGCCTCCCGCACCAGGTCGTGGGCGTCCAGCCGGCCCAGCTCGGGGGCCAGATCGGAGGCCACCCGCTCGGCCATCGGCAGCCCGCCCGACAGCTCCAGGTTGGCGCGCATCCGCTCCGGGTCCACCTCCAGCCGTTCCAGGGCGTCGGCCGTCCACGCCGCCGCCGACCCGGTCGCGCACAGCAGCCGGTCGAAGGACTGCCACTCGGCCTGCCAGGCCCCCGCCGCGCGCTGGTGCGGCTGGTGGATCTGCGCGGTGAGCAGCGTCGCGACCAGCCCCGGCACCTGTTCGGCGCAGGCCCGCGCCGACACCGCCGCCACCGGGTTGCGCTTGTGCGGCATCGCCGATGACCCGCCGACCCCCGCACCGGCCGCCTCGGCGACCTCGCCGACCTCGGTCTGCGCCAGCAGCACCAGGTCCCCGGAGACCTTGCCGCAGGCCGCCGCCGTCCGCGCCGCCGCCGACGCCACCGCCGTCAGCGGGCCCCGGTCGGTGTGCCACGGCAGGGCCGGGCGGGCCAGCCCCAGCCGGTCGGCGAAGGCGGCGACGACCGCCGGGCCGTGGTCGCCCAGCGAGGCCAGTGTGCCCGCCGCACCGCCCAACTGCGCCGGGGTGCGCTCCAGCTCGGTGCGCAAGGCGTCGGCCGCCCCCGTCACCGCGTGCAACCACCCGGCCGCGACCAGGCCGAACGTGGTCGGCAGGGCCTGTTGGAGCAGGGTGCGGCCCGGCATCACCGTCCGCCGGTGCTCCTCGGCCAGCCCGGCCAGCGCGCACGCGGCCCGGTCGGCCTCGGCGAGGACGGCGCCACCGGCGCGGCGGGCCACCAGCACCGCGGCGGTGTCCATGACGTCCTGGCTGGTCGCCCCCTGGTGCACGTGCCGCGCCGCGGACCCCTCCACGGCCCGGGTCAGCTCCCGGACCAGCGGGACGACGGGGTTGGCCGAGTCGGCGGCGCCCCGGGCCGCGGCCTCCGCGTCCACGTGGCCGTCCCTGCGGGCGGCCTCCACGGCCTCGGCGTCGCCGGGTGCGGCCAGGCCGGCCCGGACGAGCGCGTGCACCAGCGCGGACTCGGCGTCGAGCATCGCCCGGAGCCAGGCCTGCTCGCCGGTCTCCCCCGCGACGGCGCCGCGGGCGAACATGTCCCCGAACACGGCTGCTCCTCCTCGATCGTGGCCGGTCGTCGGCAGGTGGCCGACCGGTGGTCGTCCTGGTCGCATCATCGCCGGGCGCTCCGCCGCCGGACCAGGGGTGTTCCGGGCCTTCTCCGGAAAAGGCGGCCGCGGGCGGGACGGCCCGGTTCCGAGAAGCGGTCGGCGGCCGCTCCCCGTAAGGCGCCGGGCCGCGCCACGCCCGCCGGGGCGCGTCCGCCCCCTCCCGCCCGGCTCAGATGTCGAAGAACACCGTCTCCCCCTCCCCTTGGAGGCGGATGTCGAAGCGGTAGCCGTCCTCCGCCGCGACCGCCACCAGGGTCGCGCGCTCCTCGGGGTCGGTGACGGACGACAGCACCGGGTCCTGCCCGTTCGCCTCCTCCTCGTCGGGGAAGTACAGCCGCGTCACCGTCCGGTGCAGCATCCCGCGCGCGAAGACCGACACGTCGATGTGCGGCGCCTGGAGGAGCGGTGGGCCCTGCGGCCCCGGCCCCGGCCCCGGTACCGGACCCGGCAGCGGACCCGGCTTGAGCGTGTACACGCCCCACCGGCCCTCGGCGTCGGTCGGGCACCGGCCGAACCCCCGGAACCCGTCATGGCGCACCGCGCCCCGCGGGTCGTCCGGGTGGTCGAACCCGCCCCCCGGGTCGGCCTGCCACGTCTCGATCAGCGCGTCCGGGACCGGCGCCCCGGCGCCGTCGGTGACCGTTCCCCGCAGCCACACGCCGCCCGGCGCGCCCTCCCGGAGCGCGTAGGGCCCATCCGGCCACGGCAGCCCGATGTGCAGGAAGGGTCCGACGGTCTGCGAGGGTGTCGTGGGTTCCATCAGTCGTCGTCCTCCAGCGCCAGCTCGTGCTCGAACACCGTCGACTCGCGCCCGCGCAGCACGATGTCCCACGTGTACGCCAGCGCCCACTCCGGTTGGGTGCGGGCGTGGTCGTAGCGCGCCACCAGCCGTTCGCGGGCCTGCGGGTCGGGGATGGAGTTCCACATGGGGTCCTGGAAGAACAGCGGGTCGCCGGGGAAGTACATCTGCGTCACCAGCCGCTGGGTGAACGCCCTCCCGAACAGGGAGAAGTGGATGTGCGCGGGCCGCCAGGCGTTGTCGTGGTTCTTCCACGGGTAGGCGCCGGGGCGCACCGTGGTGAAGGAGTACCGCCCGTCGGCATCGGTGACCGTCCGGCCCACCCCGGTGAAGTTCGGGTCGAGCGGGCACGGCCAATTGTCGCCCTTGTGCCGGTACCGGCCCCCGGCGTTGGCCTGCCAGACCTCCACGAGGGTGTGCGGCACCGGGCGCCCGTCGGCGTCCAGCACCCGCCCCTGCACGGTGATCCGCTGGCCCTGGGGCTCGCCGTCGTGCTGGCGGGTCAGGTCGTGGTCCAGCGGTCCGACCCGGTCCTCGCCCAGCAGCGGCCCGGTGATCTCGGTCAGCAGGTGCGGCAGCACCTTCAGCGGTCGCTGCGGGTGGCGCAGCGCGGTACTGCGGTACCCGGGGTAGTCCAGCGGCGGGTGAACACCGGGGTCCCGGCGGTAGCCCGGGACGGCGGCGGTGTCCTGGCCCGCGTCCGTGCCCTGTCCGGCAGCCGTGTCCTGGCCCATGGTCCTGGCTCCTCTCACGCGTGCAGCACGGCGGCCAGGCCCTGCCCGACGCCGATGCAGATGGCGGCCAGCCCCCACCCGCCGCCGCGGCGGCGCAGCTCGTGGGCGAGCGAGCCCAGGATGCGCGCCCCGGAGGCGCCCAGCGGGTGGCCGATGGCGATGGCCCCGCCGTTGGGGTTGACGATGTCCGGGTCCAGCCCGTCCCAGCTGCGCACGCACGCCAGGGCCTGGGCGGCGAACGCCTCGTTGAGCTCGACCGCCGCCAGGTCGCCCCAGCCGATCCCGGCCCGGCGGAGCGCGGTCTCGGCGGCCGCGACCGGGCCCACGCCGAACCGGTTCGGCTCGACGGCGGCCACGCCCCGGCTGACGATGCGCGCCAGCGGCTCGCGCCCCGCCGCCCGCGCCGCCTCGGCGTCGCCGACCAGCACCGCGGCGGCGCCGTCGTTGAGCGGGGAGGCGTTGCCCGCGGTGATGGTGCCGTCGGTGCGGAAGGCGGGCTTGAGCCCGGCCAGCTTCTCGGCGGAGGTCTCGCGGACGCTCTCGTCGCGCTCCAGCTCCACCCCGGGGACGTCCACCACCTCGTCGGCGAAGACGCCCTTGGCCCAGGCGGCGGCCGCGCGCTCGTGGCTGCGCAGCGCGAACGCGTCCTGCTCCTCGCGTGCGATCCCGAACTCGTCCGCGATCTGCTCGGTGCACTCGCCCAGGGACGCCGTCCAGGCGGGCTCCATTCGCGGGTTGACCATCCGCCAGCCCAGGGTGGTGGAGTGCAGGGTCCCGTGCCCGGCGGGGAAGCCCTTCTCGGGCTTGGTCATCACCCACGGGGCGCGGCTCATCGACTCCACGCCCCCGGCGACCACGAGGGACGCGTCACCCACGGCCACCGCCCGGTTGGCGGCGATGACCGCCTCCAGCCCCGACCCGCACAGCCGGTTCAGGGTGGCCCCGGGGACGCTGACGGGCAGCCCGGCCAGGAGCGCCGCCATCCGCGCCACGTTGCGGTTGTCCTCCCCGGCGCCGTTGGCGTCGCCGAAGTAGACGTCGTCGACGGCGGCGGGGTCGAGCCCGGGCGAGCGCGCGGTGAGGCCGGAGACGGCGTGGGCGGCCAGGTCGTCGGGGCGGACGCCGGACAGGGCGCCGCCGTAGCGCCCGAACGGGGTGCGGACGGCGTCGATGACGAACACATCGTTCACGGTGGGGCCTCCAGGGGGCGGTCGGGGCGGGCGTGGACGGCGGGCGGGGTCAGCCCCGCCCGGTGAGCGAGCGCAGCACCGCCAGCTCGTGCGGTTCGGGGGCGGGGGTGGTGGCCAGGTCCGGGGCGACGGCCAGGTCCCACCCGGTGGCCTCGCGCGCCTGTTCGGCGGTGACGCCCGGGTGCACGGAGGTGAGCACGAGCTCGCGGGTGGCGGGGTCGGGCTCCAGGACCCCCAGGTCGGTGATGACGCGCACCGGCCCGGCGCCGCGCAGCCCCAGGCGCTCCCGGTCGCCGGGGCCGCCGCCGTGGCCGACCGAGGTGGTGAAGTCGACCCGTTCGACGAAGGTGCGGGGGCTCTGCCGCACGATCACGATGACCCGCCCGCAGGAGGCGGCGATCTCGGGGGCACCGCCGGCGCCGGGAAGGCGCACCGCGGGGGCGTCGTAGTCGCCGATGGCGGTGGTGTTGATGTTGCCGAACCGGTCGATCTGGGCGGCGCCGAGGAAGCCGGTGTCGATCCGCCCGGCCTGCAGCCAGTAGTTGAACACCTCGGTGACCGGGACGACGCTGTCGGCGGTCTCGGCCAGTTCACCGTCGCCGATGGACAGCGGGAGCGTGTCGGGGGAGGCGCCCAGGGTGCCCGACTCGTAGACCATCCACAGGTCCGGGGCGTGCGTGCGGCGGGCCAGGTTGGCGGCGGTGCTGGGCAGGCCGATGCCGACGAAGCAGGAGGAGCCGTCGGCCAGGGCGCGGGCGGCGGTGACCGTCATGACCTCGTCGGCGTCGGCCGTGGAGGGGGAGGGGGAGAGCGGGGAAGCGGTGGCGGTCATGCGGTCTGTTCCTCCCTGTCCTCGCCGGGCGCCCGGTCCGGGGTCCGGGGGCCGCCCGCGGCGCCGAACACCTCGTCCCGGAGCCAGGCCGTGAAGCGGTCGCGGTCCCGGCCGACGGCGTCCCAGGCGCGGTAGGCGTCATTGTCGCGGACGTAGTACCCGTGGGCATAGGAGGGGCGCGCCCCTCCGGGGACGGGGGAGACCGCGCTGACCACCCGTGAGGGCAGGACGACCTGGCCGGGGACCGGCTCCAGCTCGTCGACGACCTCCTCGACGGTGACCAGGGCGCGGTCGGCGGCCAGCACCGCCTCCTTCTGCACCCCGGTGATGCCCCACATCTGCACGTTGCCGGAGCGGTCGGCGCGCTGGGCGTGCACGATCGCCACGTCGGGGTTGAGCGCGGGCACCGCGGCCAGCTCCTCCCCGGTGAAGGGGCAGGTGATGGGCTTGATGGTGGGGGTGCGGCCGACCAGGTCGGTGCCGGCGTAGCCGCGCAGCACGGCGAAGGGCAGCCCGGCGGCCCCGGCGGCGTAGCGGTTGGCCATCCCGGCGTGGCTGTGCTCCTCCAGCTCCAGGGGGCGGGGCCAGCCGTTGACGACGGCGTCGCGGAAGCGGTGCAGCGAGCCCACCCCGGGGTTGCCGCCCCAGGAGAAGACGAGCCGGCGGGCGCACCCGGCGCCGATCATGCGGTCGTAGACGATGTCGGGGGTCATCCGCACCAGGGTCAGGTCACGCCGCCCCTGCCGGATGACCTCGTGGCCGGCCTCCACCGGGATGAGGTGGGTGAACCCCTCCATGGCGACCGTGTCCCCGTCGCGGACGAGCTCGGCCACGGCCCGGTCCAACGGCAGGATCATCGCGCCCCCTCTCGTTCGGATAGCGCATCATTGTTCTCTTTGCGAACGCCTTGGACGTTACTGGCGCCCGGACCGTCGGTCAAGGCGGGAGGGGGGCGATGGCGCTGTCGGGCGGCGGGCGTGTGCGTGGTCACTGGGCAGGGCGGCGACGGCGGGATCGGGGCGGTTCCCCGGCCCTGCCTGCCGTCCATTGGGTCCCTCGCGGTCCGGGCGGGCGGGGCGGCTCGGCGGGCGGGGCGCCCGCGTCCGTGGCGGCCGCCAGGCATGGGGCCGTTCGTCGAGATCCGCCTGGTAGTTGGTATTCGGGCGTGGATTCCAACAACCAGGCGCATCTCGGCGCGGGCCGCTGTCCGTTCCTTCCGGGGCCGGGCTCCCGGAGCAGTGCGGTGTCCAGGATGTCCGATTCTGGAGGGGGCTGGAGTCCGCCGATCCGCTGCCCGGCTGGAACCCGTGAGCGGGGGCCTGCTCGGCCGCCCCTCCTCCCGGCGGCGGGTGCCGGGCGCTACGCCCGTGCCGGGCCCGAGGTGCGGGAGGCGATCTCCAGGTCGGCTTCGACACGGGCGACCGTGGCCAGCAGCGACGGCAGGATCTCGGTGCGCAGGCCGCGCACCGGCATGCGGCTGGCCTGGACCGACACGTTGGCGGCGGCCACGACCCGGCCCTCGCGGTCGCGGATCGGGGCGGCCACCGACCGCAGGCCCTCCTCCAGCTCCTGGTCCACGATGGCCCATCCCTGGGCGCGCACCCGGTCCAGTTCCGTGCGCAGGGCCGCGGCGTCGGCGACGGTGTGCGCGGTGAGCGCGGGCACCTCCAGCCGGGCCAGGTAGGCCTCCAGCTCGGCGTCGGGCCGCCCGGCCAGCAGCACCCGGCCCATGGAGGTCACGCAGGCCGGGAAGCGCGTCCCGACGCTGATCGCGACCGTCATGATCCGGGAGGTCGCGGCGCGCGCCACGTACACCACGTCGTCGCCGTCCAGGACGGAGACCGACGACGACTCGCGGACCTCGGCGGCCAGCGCCTGCAGGTGCGGCTGGGCCACCTCGGGCAGCCCCGCCGCGGACAGGTACGCGTACCCCAGCTCCAGCACGCGCGGGGTGAGCGCGAACAGGCGGCCGTCGAAGCGCACGTACCCCAGGTCGGCCAGGGTGAGCAGGAAGCGGCGGGCGGCCGCGCGGGTCAGCCCGGTGGCGCGGGCGACCTCGCTCAGCGTCATCTCCGGCCGCTCGGCGGAGAAGGCCCGGACGACCCCGAGGCCGCGCTCCAGGGACTGGACGAAGTGGTCGCCGCGCGGCCCGGGTGCGCCGGCGCCGGCGTCGGAGTCGGTGTCGGACATGCGCTCCCTTTCGGTCCCGGGAATGTTCTCATACCGAACAGGGTGGGCGCGGGCGGGTGGGCGAGGAGGGGGGCATAGGTCCGGTGGTCCGATCTCGCTACGGATTCACCGGCTGGTCACCGTCGGTGAGGCCGCCGTACGGGGTTGACGCTGGCCGGGGCGTCAATTACGTTCGCCAGCAGAACGGCCGTTCGCAAGACGCACAAACCCCCCTCTCGGGTGGGCGCCCCGGCGCCCGCCGCACCCCCTGCGAATGGAGAGCCGATGCGTCACAGACTCCTGTCCGCCGCCGCGGCCGCGGCGGCGCTCGCCCTCGCCGCGAGCGCCTGCGGCGGCGGAGAGGACGACGGGGACGGAAGGCGCACCATCACGGTCGGCGCCATCCCCATCGTCGACCTCGCCCCCCTGCACCTCGCCGTCGACCAGGGCTTCTTCGCCGACCGCGGGATCGAGGCGGAGATCCGCAACATGAGCGGCGGCGCCCAGGCCGTCCCCAGCGTGGCCAGCGGCGACCTCGACTTCGCCTTCGGCAACGTCACCTCCCTGCTGCTCGCGCGCGACGCCGGACTGCCCCTGAAGGTCGTGGCCAACGGCGCGGCCACCACCGGTGAACAGGGCGCCGACGTGAGCGCCGTCGTCGTCCCCGAGGGCAGCCCGATCACCTCGGCCGAGGACCTGGAGGGCGCCACCGTCGCCGTGAACAACCTGGAGAACATCGGCGACACCACCGTGCGCAACTCCGTCCGCAAGGCCGGCGGCGACCCCACCCGGGTCGGGTTCACCGAACTCCCGTTCCCCGACATGCCCGCCGCGTTGGAGAACGAGGAGGTCGACGCCGCCTGGATGGCCGAACCCTTCCTGACCACCTCCTTGGAGGCGGGCGCCACCGAGGTCGCCTCGAATTTCGTCGACGCCCACCCGAAGCTGACCATGGCGACCTACTTCACCTCCGAGCAGGTCCTGTCCGAGGACCCGGAGCTGGCCGCCGACTTCACCGCCGCCATGGAGGAGGGCCTGGCCTACGCCGAGGACAACCCCGACGAAGTGCGGCGCATCCTCGGCGAGTACACCGAGATCGCCCCGGCCGTCATCGAGGAGATCCGGCTGCCCTCGTTCCCGACCGACATCAACCGCGAGTCCATCCGCACCATCGCGGACCTCATGGAGGAGGACGGCCTGGTGGAGCAGACCCCCGACGTCGACGCGCTGTTCGCGGACGCCGGATGACCGCCGCCCCCGCCCCCGCCGCCGAGGCCCCGCGCCCGCCGGTGCCCCCTGCGAATGGAGACCCCATGCGTCACAGACTTCTCCCCGCGGCCGCGTCCGCGGCGGCGCTGATCCTGGCCGCGAGCGCCTGCGGCGGCGACGGCGGCGACGACGGGGGCGGCACCCGCTCCATCACGGTCGGGGCCATCCCCATCGTCGACGTCGCGCCGCTCCACCTCGCCGTCGACCAGGGCTTCTTCGCCGACCGCGGCCTCGACGTCGAGATCCAGAACACCACCGGCGGCGCCCAGGCCATTCCCGGCGTCGCCAGCGGCGACTTCGACTTCGCCTTCGGCAACGTCACCTCCCTGCTCGTGGCCCGCGACGCCGGGCTTCCCATGAAGGTCGTGGCCAACGGCGCGGCCACCACCGGCGAGCAGGGCAACGACTTCGGCGCCGTCGTCGTCCCCGAGGGCAGTCCCATCACCTCCGCCGAGGACCTGGAGGGCGCCACCGTCGCCGTGAACAACCTGGAGAACATCGGCGACACCACCGTGCGCAACTCCGTCCGCAAGGCCGGCGGCGACCCCGCCCAGGTCGAGTTCATGGAGCTGGCCCTCCCCGACATGCCCCCCGCCCTGGAGAAGGAGGAGATCGACGCCGCCTGGGTGGTCGAGCCCTTCCTGACCACCTCCTTGGAGGCGGGCGCCACCGAGGTCGCCTCGAATTTCGTCGACGCCCACCCGAAGCTCACCATCGCCGCCTACTTCACCTCTGAACAACTCCTGTCCGAGGCCCCGGAGCTGGCCGCCGACTTCGCCTCCGCCATGGAGGAGGGCCTGGCCTACGCCCAGAGCAACCCCGAGGAGGTGCGGCGCATCGTCGGCGAGTACACCGAGATCGATCCGACCCTCATCGAGGAGATCCGGCTGCCCCTGTTCCCACCCGAGACCGACCGCGAGTCGGTGAGCACCATCGCCGACCTCATGGAGCAGGACGGCCTGGTGGAGCAGACCCCCGACGTCGACGCGCTGTTCGCGGACGCCGGATGACCGCCGCCCCCGCCCCCGCCGCCGGGACCGGCGCGGGGCCCGGCCCCGCCGCCGCGGCCCCGCGCCGCCCCCTCCCCGGGCGCGACGCCCTCCTGGGGGGCGCGGGCGCCGCCGCCTTCCTGCTGCTGTGGGAGGTGGTCCCGCGCACGCCCGCCGTTTCCGCGGACTACCTCCCGCCCGCCTCCGAGGTGCTGGCCACCCTGGCCGAACGGTCGGCGACCGCCGCCTTCTGGAGCGCCGTCGGCGCCACGGTCTCCGCCTGGGCGCTGGGCCTGGCCATCGCCTTCGCGGCCGCCGTCGCCCTGGGCCTGGTCATCGGGTCGGTCCCCGCGCTGCGCGCCGCCACCGCCTCCACCGTCGAGTTCCTGCGCCCCATCCCCTCGGTCGCGCTCATCCCGCTGGCGATCCTGATGTACGGCACCGACCTGCGGTCCACACTGCTGCTGGTCGTCTACGCCTCCTTCTGGCAGATCTACATCCAGGTCCTCTACGGGGTCGCCGACCTCGACCCCGTCGCCGAGCAGACCGCCCGCGCCTACGGGCTGGGCCGGTGGGCCCGCCTGCGCCACCTGGTGTGGCCCACCGCCCTGCCCTACCTGCTCACCGGGGTGCGGCTGGGGGCGGCGGTGGCGCTCATCCTCACCATCACCGCCCAGCTCACCATCGGAACGCCCGGCCTGGGCCAGGAGATCTCCGTCGCCCAGTCCAGCGGCGCCGCCCCGCTCGTGTACGCCCTGATCGTGGCCACCGGCCTGCTGGGCGTCGCGGTCAACACCGGGGTCCGCGCGCTGGAGCGCCGACTGCTGCGCTGGCACAGCTCCGTCCGAGGGGAGGCGGCCGTATGAGCGCGAACGGGAACGCGGACGGGAGCGTGAAGGCGACCGCGACCGCGGGCACGGCCGCGCGCACGGGTGCGGCGGCGGCCGGCCGGGTGCTCGGGCTCCCCGCCGTGCTCATCGCCCTGTGGTGGTGGGCGGCCGCGTCCTCCGGCAGCTTCTTCCTCACCGACCCCGGCACCATCGCCGCCACCTTCGCCGAGGTGTGGGTCTCCGAGCGCTTCTTCACCGACGTGCTGCCCAGCGTCGGCCTGCTGCTGACCGGCTACGCCCTGGCCGCCGTCCTCGGCATCGGGCTGGGCGTGCCGCTGGGGCTGTCGACCCGGCTGCGCGCCGCCGCCGAACCCGTCCTTGAGTTCCTGCGCGCGGTGCCGCCGCCGGTCCTGGTCCCGCTGCTGATGCTGCTGGTGGGCCTGGACGGCTCGATGCGCGCCGCCGTCGTCGTGTCCGGGTGCGTGTGGCCGGTGCTGCTCAACACGGTGGAGGGGGTGCGCGCCGTCGACCCCGTCCTGGCCGACACCTGCCGCGTCTACGGCGTCCGGGGGCGGCGCCGCCTCGGAGTGCTGGTGCTGCGCTCGGCGAGCCCCCAGATCGCGGCCGGTCTGCGCCAGGCCCTGTCCATCGCGATCATCCTCATGGTCATCAGTGAGATGTTCGCCAGCTCCAGCGGGCTGGGCTACGCCGTGGTCCAGTTCCAGCGGAGCTTCGCCATCCCCGAGATGTGGAGCGGGATCGTGCTGCTGGGCCTGCTGGGGGTGGTGCTCTCGGCCGTCTTCGCCCGCGCCGAGCGGCACGCCCTGGCCTGGCACCGCGGACTGCGCGCCGCCTCGCGCGGGGAATGAGAGGAAGGACCCCCATGCTCGACGTCGACGGGCTGCGCAAGACCTACAACGGCCGGGGCCGCGATGTGGAGGCCGTGCGCGACCTGACCTTCCGCCTCGCCGAGGGCGAACTGTCCTGCCTGGTCGGCCCCTCCGGTTGCGGCAAGACGACCCTGCTCAAGTGCGTCTCGGGGCTGATGCGCCCCACGGCGGGCGCGGTCACGATCGACGGCCGACCGGTCACCGGGCCGCCGCCGGACATGGCCGTGGTGTTCCAGGAGTACGGGCGGAGCCTGTTCCCCTGGCTGACCGTGCGCGGCAACGTCGAACTGCCCCTCAAGGAGAAGCGGCTGCCCAAGGCCCGCCGCCGCGAGCTGGTGGACGGGGCGCTGGAGGCCGTCGGCCTCGCGCACGCCGGGGCCCAGCACCCCTGGGAGCTGTCCGGCGGGATGCAGCAGCGCGTGGCCATCGCCCGCGCCATCGCCTACGAGCCCCGGGTGCTGCTGATGGACGAGCCGTTCGCCGCCGTCGACGCGCAGACCCGCGCCGACCTGGAGGACCTGATCCGGGGTCTGTGGCAGCGGTTCTCCATGACGGTCCTTTTCGTCACCCACGACATCGACGAGGCGGTGTACCTGGGACAGCGGGTGATCGTGCTGTCCGCCTCGCCGACCGTCGTGCAGGACGACGTGCGGGTGGACCTTCCGGAGGAGCGGGACCAGCTCACCACCCGCTCCGCTCCGCGCTTCGCCGAGCTGCGGGCCCAGGTGTACCGGGAGATCCAGAACGCCAAGAACGGCTCCGGAGGGGGCGGGGAAGGCGCGGCCGAGGGGGGCGGGACGGCCGGAACCGACGCCTCGGGGACCGGCGCCGACGCCTCGGAGGCCGACGAAGGCGCGGGCGGCGCGGGCGGCGCCGACGGCCCCGACCGGGCGCCCACCCCGAGCGGGGGCCTGCGGTGAGTGTCCCGGATGCGGCCGGAGCCGGAGCCACCGTCCGCGACGCCACCGTCGCGGTGCTGCGCGCCCACGGGCTCACCACGCTCTTCGCCAACCCCGGCTCCACCGAGGTCGCCTTCCTCGCCGACCTCCCCGACGACCTGCGCTTCGTCCTGGCCCTGCACGAGGGGTCGGTGGTCGGCATGGCCACCGGATGGGCGATCGCGCGGGGCCGCGCCGCCCTGGTGCAGCTGCACACCACCGCCGGGCTGGGCAACGCCGTCGGCGCCTTGGCCACCGCACGCGTCAACCGGGCGCCGCTGGTGGTGCTCGTGGGCCAGCAGGACCGCCGCCACCTGGCCCTGGAGCCGTTCCTGGCCGGGCGGCTGGGCGGGCTGGCGGGGGAGTACCCGGTCTGGACGTGCGAACCGGCGGTCCCGCAGGAGGTCCCCGGGGCGATCGCGCGGGCGCGCTTCGAGGCCGAGTACGGGCGGGGACCGGCGATCGTGGTCGTGCCGCAGGGCGACTGGTCCGCCCCGGCGGGCGGGGCCGACCACCCCGACGCGGCGCCCGCCCGCGTGGTGCGGTCGGCCGCCGCCGAGGCGGCCGACGTGGCGCCCCTCGCCGCTCTGCTGGCCGACGCGTCGGCGCCCGCCGTGGTCACGGGCGCGGGAACGGATTCGGAGGAGGGGTGGGACGCCCTTCGGGCGCTGGCCGAACGCATCGGGGCCCCGGTGTTCCAGGAGAGCTTCGGGGCGCGCGCCGGGTTCCCGCAGGACCATCCGCTGTACGCGGGGGTGCTGCCCGCCGACCGGGCCGGGCTCCGCGAGCGGCTCGACGGGTGCGACGCCGTGCTCGCGGTGGGGGCGCCGGTGTTCCGCCAGTACCCCTACACGGAGGGGCCGCTGGTTCCGGAGGGGACGCGCGTGGCGCTGCTGACGGACGACCCGGCCGAGGCGCACCGGGCCCCGGCCGAGGTGGCGGTGGTAGCGCCCATCGGACCGGCGCTGAGACTCCTCACGGCCCAGGTGCCATCGCGTCCGAAGCGGGGAACGGCGGCCCTCGCCGACGTTGGGGCCGTCCCCGGCAGCGGCGAGGAGGGCACAGGCGCAGTGGGGGCGCCGACGGACGCCGTGGCGGCCGCCGATGCCGCCGTGGCCCCGGTCCGGGCCGCATCGCCCCCAGACGAGCCCGGCGCGGAACGCGGGGCCGAAACCGGCCCGGAGGGGCGCGACTCGCGTGGTTCCGAGGTACAGGACACCGTCGGCGACGGCGCGGATGATGGTGCGAGCGCCCCGCGCACGGGGACACCGGCTGCGGAGCCGGCCGATTCCTCCGCCGTCGGCGGCGTCGCCGCACTCCGGCCCGCGCGTGTCCTGTCCGCGCTCGCCGCGCGGATGGACCCGGACACCGTCCTCGTCGAGGAGACCCCCTCCAGCCGCCCCGACCTGCACCGCCTCGTTCCCGCCCGGCGGCCGATGGGGTTCCTGTCCGCCGCCATGGGCGGGCTCGGGTTCGCCCTCCCCGCCGCCACCGGGGTGCGCATGGCCGCGCCGGACCGCCCGGTCGTGGCGGTCGTGGGCGACGGCTCCTCCCTGTACCAGGTCCAGGCGCTGTGGAGCGCGGCCCGCTACGGAGCCGGAGTCCTGTTCATCGTGCTGTCCAACGGCCGCTACGCCGTCATGGACCGCCTCGCCGAACGCCACGGCGGCAAGGCGCCCTGGCCCGACTTCTCCCAGGTGTCGGTCGCCGCGCTGGCCCGCGGCCTCGGCTGTCCCGCCCGTACCGCCACCACCGCCGCCGAGGTCGACGCGGAACTCGACGCGCTCCTGCCCGGACTGCGCGAGCGCACCGAACCGGTCGTCCTCGACGTCGCCGTGGCCCCCGACCCCGACTTCCGTCCATGACCGCGCCTGCCCAGGGCGGGCCCCGGCCCGCCGCCGATGCCCTCCGGTGCCGGGCCCCGGCCCCCGTCCCGGCCCCGAGGTCGGCCATCGGGCGGGCTCGGACCGCTCCGGGTGCGCTCCCGAGCGCGCGCGGGAACCGGTTCGGCAGGTCGCCCGACCCGCCGGTTCCGGTTCCACCCGTCCTTACCCTTCGTGCCGTCCTGCCCGGACGGACCGCCGTTTCCCTATGGAGGACCGCATGTCCCTGCTCGACCCGGCCGTCTTCGGCGGACGCGTGTTCACCGGCGACTGGACGAAGCCGCGCGGCGGCGACGCCCCCGCCACCTCACCGGCCACCGGGGAGGAGCTGGTCCGGATCGGCATGGCCGACGCGGACGACGTGACGGCGTCGGCCGCGCGCGCCGCCGGCGCCCAGCGGGGATGGGCGGCGGCCTCCTTCGAGGAACGCGCCGCCGTGCTGCGCCGCGCCGGCGCCCTCTTCGAGGAGCACGCCGGCGAGATCGCCGACTGGCTGGTCCGCGAAGCCGGGTCGGCCCAGGGCAAGGCGGGCTTCGAGTCGCACCTTGCGGTCACCGAGGCCTACGAGTCCGCGGCGCTGGCCTCCCAGCCGGCCGGGGAGGTGCTGCGGACGGCGAAGCCGCGGCTCAGCCTGTCCCGGCGGGTGCCCGCCGGAGTGGTCGGGGTGATCTCTCCGTTCAACTTCCCGCTGATCCTGGCCATGCGGTCGGTCGCGCCCGCCCTGGCGCTCGGCAACGCCGTGGTCCTCAAGCCCGACCCGCGCACCGCGGTGTGCGGCGGGGCGGTCGTCGCCGAGGTGTTCCGCCGCGCGGGGCTTCCGGAAGGGGTGCTGCACGTGCTGCCCGGCGGCGCCGAGGCGGGCGAGCGGCTGGTGTCCGAACCGCGGGTGCGCGTGGTGTCCTTCACCGGGTCGACCGCGGCCGGGCGCCGGGTCGGCGAGGCGGCGGGGCGCCACCTCAAGCGGGTCCACCTGGAACTGGGCGGCAACTCGCCGCTGGTGGTGCTGGGCGACGCCGACGTCGAGGCGGCGGCCTCCGCCGGGGCGTGGGGGGCGTTCCTGCACCAGGGGCAGATCTGCATGACCACCGGTCGGCACATCGTCCACTCCTCCATCGCCGAAGAGTACGCCGAGCGGCTCGCGGCCAAGGCCGACGCGCTGGCGGTGGCGGACCCGGCGGCCGACCCGGCCGCGCTCGGACCGCTCATCGACGCCGGCCAGCGGGACCGGGTGCACGGCCTGGTGACGCGGAGCGTGGACGCCGGGGCGCGGCTGCGCGCCGGGGGCGTGTTCGACGGCCTGTTCTACCGGCCCACGGTGCTCGACCGGGTGGGGCCGGAGGTGCCCGCCTACGCCGAGGAGGTGTTCGGGCCGGTCGCTCCGGTCATCGCGTTCGACACCGAGGACGAGGCGGTCGCGCTGGCGTCGGAGGGTGAGTACGGGCTGTCGCTGGGCGTGCTGACCGGCAACCCGATGCGCGGCACGGCACTGGCCGAGCGCATCCCGGCGGGGCTGGTGCACATCAACGACCAGACCGTGGACGACGAGGCCACCGCCCCCTTCGGCGGGGTGGGGGCCTCGGGAACGGGGTCGAGGTTCGGCGGGACCGCGGCGAACGTCGAGGCGTTCACGGAGACGCAGTGGGTGACCATGCAGGCGGACATCGAGCGGTACCCGTTCTGAACCCCCTGGCCCCGGTCCGCCCCCGGCCCCGGTCCCCCGGCCTCGCTCCGGGGGCCGGGGCCGGGGGCGGGGCCCTCACCCCTTCTCGGCGCCCGCGGTCAGGCCCGACACCAGGAGCCGCTGGGCCAGCAGGAACCCGGCCACCACCGGCACGGTGATCGCGATCGACCCGGCCATCAGCACCGGCGCGGGCACGGCGAAGTCGCCCAGCCGGGCGATGCCCAGCGACACCGTCCACCGCTCCCGGTCGCCGACCAGGAACAGCAGGGCGAACAGGAACTCGTTCCAGGCGATCATGAACACGTACAGCGCGGTGGCGGTGATCCCCGGCAGCGCCATCGGCAGCACCACCCGCACGATCACCTGCAGCCGGTTGCACCCGTCGACCTCGGCCGCCTCCTCCACCCCGGCCGGCACCGCCTGGAAGTAGCCGCGCAGCATGTACAGCGCCACCGGCACCGTCTGGGCCATGTAGATCAGCACCAGCCCGGTCAGGGTGCCGGTCAGGCCGATCCGGCTGAACAGCACGAACAGCGGGACGGCCAGCACGATGCCGGGGAAGAGGTAGACCGCCAGGAAGAACCCGTTGACGGTGTCGCGGCCGAAGAAGCGCAGCCGGACGGCGGCATAGGCGCCCAGGACGCTGCAGGCCACCGTCAGCACCGTCGTCCAAGCCGCGACGGACGCCGAGTTGCGCATGAACCGGGCGAGGCCGAACCCGCCGTCCTCCTCCGAGCGCAGGGCGGTGGCATAGGTCCCGATGTCGATCTCCGAGAGGGAGGGGAGCGCCAGCGGGTCCGCGACGAACGCGGCGAAGGGGCGCACGGACAGCACGACCCCGTAGAGGAGCGGACCGGCGGCCGCGACGGCCGCGAGGACGATCACGACGACCCGGGCGACCCCCAGCACGCGCCGTTCCACGGCATGCCGGTCCCACCGGCGCCTCGCCGCGCCGGGCGTCCCCTTCTTCGGGGCGGCGGGGGGCATCACAGCCGCCCCTTCCGCACCAGGCGCAAGTAGAGCAGCAGCGGAACGGCGAGGGCGGCCGTCATCAGCACCCCGAGCGCCGCCGCGGACCCCACGTCCGCGTTCGTCACCAGCTCCCGGTACACCCGCACGGCCACCACCTCGGTGCCGCCCGCGCCGCCGGTCAGCAGGTACACGTCGTTGAAGTTCTGGAACGACCAGATGAACCGGAGCAGGGCCAGCACCCCCAGCACACCGGCGAGCTGCGGCAGCAGCACGTACCGGAACACCTGCAGCGGCGAGGCGCCGTCCACCACCGCCGCCTCCTCCACGTCCCGGGGGACCGCCTGCAAGCGCGCCGTCAGGAACAGGAACGCCAGCGGGAACGACTTCCACACCTCGAAGGCGACCACCGTGCTCAGCGCCGCCGGGACCGGCAGCCCGGCCACGTCGATGCGGTGCTCGGTGAGGAAGTCGACCGGCGCCTGCCAGCCGAGGAACCGGCGGCCCGCCTCGTTCACCGCCCCGTACTGCGGGTCGAGCAGCATCTCGGTGATCGTGGCCGCCGCCACCACCGGCAGCACGTACGGCACCAGCGCCAGGCCCCGCATCAGGCCCCGCCCCCGGAAGGGGCGGCGCAGGGCCAGGGCCAGGGCGAGCCCGGCCGCCAGCGAGCCCGCCGTGGTCGCGGTCGCGTACACGAGGGTGGTGCGCACCGCCGCCCAGAACCCGGAGGCGGTGAGCACCCCGGCGAAGTTGGCCAGGGACACTCCCAGGTCGGCCGGGCTCAGCGTGCGGATCTCGATCAGCCGCAGCTCCTGCATGGACAGCACGACCACGGCGGCGAACGGCAGCAGCACCACCCCGCCCACCACCAGCAGGGTGGGGGCCACCAGCAGCCGCCCGTGCAGCTCCTCACGGGCGCGGCGGGTCAGGCCGCGTCGGCGGCGGTACCCGCGGCGGGGGCGGCGGCCGGTGACGGGCGCCGATGCACCGCCGCCCGCCCCCGCGCCGCTTGATGGCCCGGTCATCGGGGCCTTCCCCGGCGGATGGCCCGGCCCTCAGGGCGGAGGGGGAACGGAGCCTCTGCGGCACAGGGCAGGGAACGCCGAATCGCCGCCGGTCCGCCTGTGGAGACGGTGTCCGACCTCAAGGGGAGTCCCGCCGGACGGGGCGGTCGCCGGTGGAGCAGGAGCCCCGGCGGGCGGCCGCCGGGGCCCACCCGCCTCAAGGCGGCAGAGGACGTCATTCCGTGTCGGCCTTGACCGCGCGGGCCGCATCGGCCATGGACGCGGCGACCACCGCGGGCTCCTCGCCCTCGAAGAGCGGCCCGACTTCCTGGGCGAGGGTGTTCTGCGCGGCCAGTGGGCCCGCGAACGCCGCGTGCTCGGTGCCGTAGCCCCACCTGCGGAAGGACTGCGCACCTTCGACGATGTCCCCGATCACCGCTTCGCCGTAGAACTCCGAGAGCGGCGCCCGGCTGTCGTCGTCCTCCCCGGTGGGCAGCTCCGACCACGCCTCGGCGTAGACCTCCGGCTCGTCGGGCGTGCCGGGCCGCACGGGGACCCGTCCCTCCGGGGACACCTCCAGAGACTCCACATAGCCCGGCCCCATCAGGTACTCGACGAAGGCCCGCGCGTCCGCGGTGTCCGCACCGACGGGCACGCCCAGGTTGAGGGTGAGCCCGTACTGCACGGGCGATCCGTCGGGGGCGCTCAGGGCGCCCACCGTTCCGGAGTTCTCCGCGAGGAACTCCGGGTCGTCGGAGCACTCCGGGCACGTCGGCGGGAAGTCGGGGGCCAGCCCCGCCAGCTCGTCGTAGATGTGCGAACCCCAGAACAGCATCGCCGCCTCACCGGAGAGATAGGCGGCGCGGGTGGTCTCCACGTCCTGGTCGCCCGGGACCGACGCCCCGGCCATGCGGGCGTAGGCGTCCAAGGCGTCCACGCACGCGGGCTCCTCCAGGGCCACCTCGCCCGCGCCGTCCACCAGCTCGCAGCCCCCGGCCAGCAGCAGGGCCTCCACGGTCTGCGTGGTGAACGGGTCGCCCGGCTCGGTACCGAGCACGATCCCGGCCCTGCCGTCCCCGTCGAGCTCTTCGGCGGCGTCGGCGACGTCCTCCAGGGTCGCGGGCGGGTCGAGCCCGGCCTGCTCGAACAGGTCGGCCCGGTAGACGAGCACCTGGCCCCAGCCGTCACTGGGCACGGCGGCGGGGACGCCCTCGAAGGTGACCATGTCCAGGGCGTTGCGGCTGAAGGTGTCGGGGCCGAGCTCCTGGACGACCGCGTCCGCGGTCCCGGCGTCGAGCACCCCCTGGGCGGACCAGGCGGCGGCCTGGTCCGGGGCGAGCAGCACCACGTCGGGCACGTCGCCGGAGGCGGAGCCGACCGCCATGCTCTGGTTCTGGTCCTCGGCCGACATCGGCACCACGTCCACGTCGACGCCGGTCTCCTCGGTGAACGCGGCGGCGGTGGCCTCCTGCTGGGCGAGGCGGTCGGGGGTGACGTGCGGGGTCCAGAACACCAGGGCGCCCTGGTCCTCGGGGGCCTGGCAGGCGGTGAGCGCGAGCAGCAGGGCCGCACCGGCGGCCCAGAAGGGGCGGCGAGCGGAGCCGGGGCCGTGGCGGGGGCGGCGGGCCGCGGCCGGGGGTGCGGCCCGGTCGTCGGCGGGGGGGGGCGGGGCGGGGCCGGGGGGGGGCGGTGGGGGGTCGGGGCGGGGGGGGGGGCGCGGCTCGTGCATCGGCACCTCCGTGGGGCGGCGGCCGGTCGCGGCGCGGCCGGGTCAGTGGGGCGGGATCGGCGGGACGGGCGGCGGGCGGCCCTCCAACGCGGCGAGGGCGGCCAGCACGCACGCCCCGGTGAGGGCGAGCGGGGCCACGGCGGCCGGGCGCCCGGCGGCGGTGACCTTCTCCGGAAGGGCGCCCAGGCGGGTGCGGCGTGCGTCCAGCCAGTCGAGCAGGCGGGCGGCGACGGTGCGCTCGCCCAGGCAGGCGGCGGCCATCGCGAACAGGGACACCTGCGGGGTCCAGGCGGTGACCGGGTCGGGCCAGTCCTCGCCGGGGCGGACGCCGCCGTTGGACACGCGCAGTGCGTCGAGTGTGCGCAGCCACGCGGCGTGTGGGCCGGGGCGGGCGGGGGCGAAGGGCGGCAGCAGGAAGGCGACGGAGGCGTCGCGGCCGCCCGCACGGCCGCCGCGATCGGCGGGGTCGACGCGGTCGGTGGGTGCGGTGGGGGAGTCCGGTGCTCGGGGGACGGTGCGCGGGTAGTCGTCGGGGGCGAATCGGGCCTCGACGGCCGCCTCCATCTCCGCGGCGAGCTCGGCGGTCTCCGGGTCCCCGGTCAGCGCTGCCGCCGCCCTGGCACCCAGGGCCAGCGGCGCGGCTGTGCCGAGGGTGAGGTCGTCGGTGCGCTTCTCCCAGTAGTCGGGGGAGGGGCGCGGCAGGCGGGTACGCGGGTCGAGGGACTGTTCGACGACGGCCAGCGCGCGCGGGACGAGCCGCTCGACGGCGGCGAGGTCGTCGGCGGACGGCACCTGCTCCGCACCCTCCCGGCCCGGCCGCTCCCCCTCCGGCCGCAGCGCCTCCTCAGGCCTGAAGTGGAGAGAATCCGCGGCCCCGTCCGGGAAGGACGCGAGCGCGTCGCGCCCGACCGGGAGCTCTGTCGGAGCGCCGCCGACCGGCGGGACGGCGACGGTCGGGGACGGGAGGTGCGGATCGCCGCTCAACCTCTCCACGGTCCACGCCGCCCACAGCACCCACCCGGCGCCGTCGAGCTGGACGCCCCGGTCGTCGGGTGCGTCCCCGGACCCGTCGGGCAGGTACCGCGCCTGCCAAGGGCCCGCATGGGGCAGGACCCGCTCCAGGTAGGCGAGCACGCGGACCGCGTCGGCGCGCAGCCCGCACAGGGCCAGCGCCACGGCACAGTAGGAGGCGTCGCGGGGCCACACGTACCGCCAGTGGGGGCTGGCGGCGGCCACCATCGCGCCGTTGGGGAAGAGCAGCGCCCGGATGTCGATGAGGGCGGTGCGCGCCATGTCGCACCAGCGTGACGCCTGTCCGGGGATCCGGGCGGCGGCGAGTCCGGCGCGGCGCGCGGCGACGGCGGCCGGGTCGGCGGGTGCGGCCCCCTCCAGCGGCCAGCGCGGGTCCAGCAGGGCGGTTCCGGGGATGCGCAGCCGGTCCGAGTGCGGCGGCAGCGCGAGCGGGGAGCCGTCGGCGCCCTCGGCGACCCCGTCGGTGTACAACCGGGTCTCAGGGGACCAGGCGGTGCCCCGCGTCCCCAGCGGCACGCCCGTGTCCGGTGCGCCGTCCTGCACGGGCATGGGGACCACCTCGCTCGCTGCACCGCCCGGCTCCCGCCGCAGGGACCGGAGGGCGGGAGGGGCGTTCACCCTGCACGCCGATCGTCCCCATTCCGGGGCCGTCTGACCAGACCCGGCCTATCCGGCCGCGGTGCGCCTGTGACCGGCCGGGACGAACGAGGACACAGCGCCGGGAAAAAGGGGGGATCCGAAGCCCGGATCACGGTCCGGGGAAAACCGGGTGCGGGCCCGCCGCCCCGTACCGTTCACTCGCCCACCGGGGCCGGGAATCCCCGGTGGGAAGCCCGCGAAGGCTGCGGCCGTCCGGGCCGGACGGCCGGCCGATCGGTTCGGTGCATGATCGCGGTGCGCGGACTCGGTGCACGAACTGCGTGCATGGACTCAGCGCACGGACTCAGTGCACGCCGTCGACGTCCTTGTCGACGTTCTTCCGGGACGGCTTGCGGTCGCCGCCCCGCTGGTCCGCGCCGCGCACGTGGCGGGCGGCGTCGGCGGCGGCCCGGCGCGCCGCCGTCTCGGATTCGACCAGGAGTTCGCGCAGGTAGTGGATCTCGCGCTGCTGGCGGGCCACGATGCGGTCCATCGACCAGGTGGCGTGGTTCGACGTGAGGATCCATCCGGTGATCGCCCCCGCGATGAAGCAGGCGAGGGCGGTGAACAGAACGGCCATGGACCGTCCTCCTCCCTTGACCGACCCACCGGACTGCCGCCCGGAGGTGGCCGCCTTCGGCCACCCCGGACCGTCCGGCCACCATCAGGGGAGCACATGGGGGGAATGCTTGCCGATACACAGAATCCGTGCGAGCAAGCACGGGAAGCGGGCAAGCAAGCAGGAACGGTCACCCGGAAGGGAGCCCCCATGGCCGGATCCGCCCACGAGCCGAACTCCCCCGAGCTGAGAATCCTGGGAGAGCTCCTTCGGGCCGCCCGCACCGCGGCCGGTGCGACGACACGGCAGGTGGAGGGGTTCTCCAGCGGCCACGTGTCCAATGTCGAGAACGGCAGGGTGATGCCGTCCAGGCAATTCCTCCTCACGTATGTCACCCGCTTCGGTTGTGACCGCAATCGAGTGATGGACGCGTATCAACGGGCCAAGGTCGCCGCCAGTGGACGGCGGGAGGCCGCACGGAATGCGCAGGGGGTCGAAGGTGTCTGGGAGGTGAATCTCGATGCGACGTCGAGCCACGCCGACATCAGGTCGGCGTACCGGATCCGCAGCACTGAGTCGAGTTACCTCCTGGGCGGGCGCGGGGAGATAAAGGAGATCACCGCAATACGCACCATATCGCCTGTGTCGGCCGAGGTGTCCTTCGTGAGTGTGAGGTACACGTATCCCACCGACCCGAACCCCGGTGTTCTGAGTATTCAACCGGAATACGGGTGCAGTCTGGTCCGGTGCGACGAGTCGCACATGGGGTCGATCAGCGCGGTGCTCGCGCTTGAGGCTCCTGCGTCGGTCGGTGGGGTCGATGCCTCCGTGGCCTATCGCATCAGGGTTGATTCGGACATTCCGGCCGTTCCGCGTATCCGCCACTACGCATCCGGACAAACCCTCAAGTGTTCTGTGAGGGTGTGGTTTCACGAGAGTAAAATTCCGGTATCGGCCTGGTCTTACAGGGCCCGCTCTCGCGTGGCGGCCGATTACGTCGACTACAGTGCGGACCAGGCGAGTCCTCTGTCGAGTGTGACGGGGGGCTTCATTTTCTCTGATTTCTATGATCTCGATGATGAATACTGCGGTGTCGCCTGGTCGTGGCGGTGAGCCGCGTAGAAAAGGTGGGGCATGGATGAAGAATAATCTCGTCGGCCGCAGTGTAGACGGAGATGCGAGTTAATGACGTGCTGTGGCGGCTGCGGGAGTCGCCTCTGTGGTTCCTGCGGCTCCCTCAGTCGTCGTCCTGCATCCCTTGCCTCCCAGCGTCGTCTCTAGAGAAGTTTTTTCGCCCATGATGCGCCCTGTCCGGCGTCTGGGGAGCGCTCTCTGATACGGGGTGTACCCGGTAATGTGGGCGCTACGCCGGGATCAGTATTCCGAGGGGGTATCGCCGCCTCGGAGGAGATGGGCGTTCGGCGCCGTCGCTGCGCCCGTCAGGTCGGCGATGTGGACGACGGAGCGGCCGGAACCGGCCAAGCGCGCCGCGCCCGTCGCCTCGACGAATACGCTCGGCTCGCTCCACGCGTAGACGATGCGGGGGATCGGCGTCGCCAGGATCAGATCTGCGCACGGGTGCGGGCGGGAGGCGCGCCTTCCGCAGGGCTCCAGGGAGCTGTACAGTGTCGCGCCCGCCAGTCGGCCCTCATCGGGGCCCAGGTCCCTGAGCGCCGTCTCCTCCGCGTGGTCGTGCGGATCGTCCCTGCGCGAGTACCCCTCGGCGATGACCTCCCCGTCCCGGTCGGCGATCACGCACCCGACCGAGAACGCCGTCGTCGACGGCGGGCACAGGCGGGACAGCTCGATGGCCCTCCGCAGGAGCGCCCGGTCGCGGTCGTCGGCGGTCGCGGGGTCTCCGGTCTCCGGCCGGTCGGTCATCGGTCCGCTCCGGGGGCGGGGGCATCGAACGCCCCGTCGTCCCCATCCGCCCCCAGGCCTCCGGCAAGGGCCGCGGCCCTCTCGGACCTGTACCGCATCACCGCGATCTCCCCGAGCCGCCGGACCTCCTCCAGGCGCATCGGCGTCCCCGGCCCGTCCGGGAAGACCCCCGGCCCCGTGAACCGGGGTGCCGTGGCGTCACCGACGAAGAACGGCGCGACGGCGAGGCGCAGCTCATCGGCCAGCCCGCTGGTCAGGAACAGCGTGTGCACGTGGGTCCCGCCCTCGACCAGCAGCCGTCTCACGCCGCGCCGGGCCAGGTCGTCCAGGATCGCGCCGAGCGCGGGCGGGTCGCCCGCGTCGACGACCGAGGTCCCCGGAGCGCCCAGGAAGCGCTGCTCCGCCGCCGGGTAGGCGCTCGCGCCCGTGTAGACGACCTTCTCCGCGTCGCCGGTGACGAAGAAGCGCGCACCCGGGTCGAGCTTCCCGCTCTCGCTCAGCACCGCCTTGACCAGGTCGCCCGTGCGCCCGGCGGCGAGGCGCCGTTCGCGGCGGGCGGGGGAGCGCACCAGCAGGCGCGGGTTGTCCTTGCGGACCGTCCCCGCTCCGACGAGGATCGCGTCGCATTCGGCGCGGAGGGCGTCGACCTCGTCGAAGTCCTCGTCGCTGGATAGCCGGAGGCGGTCGGGACTCGCGTCGTCGATATACCCGTCGAGCGAGACCGCGCAGCTCAGGATGGTGTAGGGACGGTCCATGGCGGACAGGTTAGCGTCCCGGCGCCGCGCGGCACCCGGCCGCTACGCCCGGCGCGGGACCAGCACCTCGTCCAGGACCCTCCCCTGCGCATGCGCGGGCGGGGCCGCGCCCAGCAGGCGGCAGACCGTCGGCGCGACGTCGATGATCCCCGGATCGCAGAGCCGGCCGCGCGCCCGCACGTCCGGGCCCGACAGGGTCAGCGGGGCGTGGGCCTCGCGCAGGCTCGCGTGGCCGCCGCGCTCCGTGCCGCCCACCGCGTCCGGGTCGATGAAGGCGAACGGCGGCCGGGCGTCGAGGGTCAGGTCGCCCTCCTCCGGCGCCGCGCCGAGGGCGTCGAGGTCCTCGCGGGTGAGCACCGCCTCCAGCTCGTCCAGGCCGTGCAGGGCGCGCAGCAGGCGGGCGCGCCCTTCGGGGGCGGCCGCGGCGCCGCGCAGGTAGGCGTTGGCGGCGCGGGGGCTCGCCGTCAGGACGACCTCGGTCGCGGGGTCGGGCGCCTGTCCCGAGTAGAGTCGCTCGACCGAGAACCCCGCACCGGTGATCGCCCGGAACACCGCGGGCTCCAGGGAGCGCGTGTAGCCGGTCATGCCGTGGTCCGACACGAGGACGAAGGTCGTCCGCCCGAGCAGCCCCGCGCGGCGCACCTCGGCGACGATGCGGCCCAGCCCCGCGTCGAGCCCGGACAGGCGCTCGGGGATCCGCGGTGAGCGGGGACCCTCCCGGTGCCCGATGGTGTCGAGGTCGGCGGAGTAGGCCGCGATCAGGTCCGGGATCCGCGGCAGCCGCACCGGTGTCCCGTCCGAGTCGACGGGCTCGCCGCGCAGGGCCGCCGCCACTGCGTCGACGTTCTCCTCCCAGGTGCGGGCCTGGGTGTACAGGCCTTCGGGGTCGCCGTAGGCGGTGCCGCGGTCCTCCACGATGTACCACCCGGCCGACAGCACCGTCCGGCCCTGCCGCCGCAGCGCCTCGGCCAGGGTCTCGGCCCGCATGGTGCGCGTCTGCCCCCGCGCCTTCCCGGTCGCCGGGTCGAGTACGTAGGCGGTGTTGCGGTGCACTTCGGGGCGGGCGCCGGTCGCGGCGCTCGCCCGGTTGGGGTTGGAGACCGACTTGTAGGTTCCCCCCATCGTGGCGTGCGACCCGGTCCACATGAGCCCGGAGAGCACAGGGGCGCACGCGTCCAGGTGCTCGTCCAGGTAGGAGGGGGCCACGCCGTCCCAGTCGATGAGGATGACCGGGCCGGAGGGGCGCCCCGGTTCCGCGGAGCGCTCGGGCGCGGGCGCGGCCGCGGCGGAGGCTCCGGTGCCCGGGGGGTCGGGGTCCGGGAGGGCGCCTGACGGTGCACGGGACGGGGCGGCCCCACCCGGCTCTCCGGTACGGGCGGCGGATGCGACACGGTGACCGGCCACGGCGGACCCCCTCGGGTCGGGCGTCGGTACGCGGACGCGGCGATCGTAACCCCGCCGGGGCCGGAATCGTCAGACCCGTCCGGGAGGGTGTCCCCGCACCGAAGTACCGACCGGGTCCGGTCCGGCCGAGAGCAGAGGAGAATACGTGAAGTTCGCCCTCGTCATCCTGGAGAACACGGCCTCCCGCGCGTCCATCGAGCGTGATCGGGCGGCGCACCGCACGGCCATCGAGGCCTGGATGGGGGAGATGGCCGCCACCGGCCGGCTCGTCGGCGGGGACGCCTTCGAGACCGAGGAGACGGCCCCGGTCACCGTCCGCGTCGGCGCCGACGGTGTCCGGGCCGCGACCGAGGGCTCCGCCGTCCCGGGGGACGAGACCCTCGGCGGCTACATCCTGGTCGAGACCGCCGACCGCGACGAGGCCGTGGAGATCGCCCGCACCTGGCCCACGCCCGAGACCATCGAGGTCCGGCCGGTCATGGCCGGGTGAACCGGCCTCCCGGCTCCGGCCGGGAGGCCGGTCACATACGGCCGACGTCCGTCACGTGCAGCACCGCGCGGCCCTCCTCGTCGGAGGCGGTCAGGTCGACCTCGGCCGAGATGCCCCAGTCCAGGTCGCCCTCGGGGTCCTCGAAGGCCTGGCGCACCCGCCACACCGCGTGCTCCCCGTCCTCCTCGATGGACAGCATCTTCGGGCCGCGCGCGTCGGGGCCGGTGCCGACGGTGTCGTGCTCGGAGAAGTACTCCTCCAGGGCCTCCTCCCACTCCTCGGCGTCCCAGCCGTCCTCGCCGTCCAGGCGGCCCAGCTCGACGTACCGGCGCAGCGCCGACAGCTCCACCCTGCGGAACATCTCGTTGCGCACGAGCACCCGGAACGCCCGCGTGTTGGCGGTGACGGGGCGCTGCCGCTCCTCCTGGGCGGCCTGCGGCTCCTCGTCCTCCTCCGGGTTGGTGAGCTGCTCCCACTCGTCCAGCAGGCTGGAGTCGACCTGGCGCACCAGCTCGCCCAGCCACTCGATGAGGTCGTGCAGCTCCTCGGTCTTGGCGTCCTCGGGGACGGTCTGGCTCACCGCCTTGTAGGCGTTGGCCAGGTACCGCAGCACCAGCCCCTCCGAGCGCGCCAGCTCGTAGAACGACACGTACTCGGTGAAGGTCATCGCCCGCTCGTACAGGTCGCGGGCCACCGACTTGGGGCGCAGCGGGTGGTCGCCGACCCACGGGTGCCCCCGCCGGTACACCTCGTAGGCGTGGTCGAGCAGCTCCTCCAGCGGCTTGGGGTACTCGATCTCCTCCAGCCGCTCCATCCGCTCCTCGTACTCGATGCCGTCGGCCTTCATCTGGGCCACGGCCTCCCCGCGCGCCTTGTTGAGCTGCGCGCCGAGGATCTGCCTGGGGTCGTCGAGGGTGGCCTCGACGATGGTCAGCACGTCGAGCGGGTAGGTGGGCGAGGCGCGGTCGAGCAGTTCGAGCGCGGCCAGGGCGAACGTGGACAGCGGCTGGTTGAGCGCGAAGTCCGGCTGCAGGTCCACGGTCAGGCGCGCGGTGCGCCCGTCGCCGTCGGGCTCCTCCAGCTTCTCCACGATGCCGCCGTCGATGAGCGACCGGTAGATCGCGATCGCCTCGCTGATGTGCTTGCGCTGGCGCGGCCGGTCGTCGTGGTTGTCGGTGAGCAGGTGGCGCATGGCCGCGAAGCAGTCGCCCGGCCGGGCGATCACGCTCAGCAGCATCGCGTTGCTGACCTTGAACCGGGACTTCAGCGGCTCGGGCGAGGCGGCGATGAGCTTCTCGAAAGTGGACTGGTCCCACCCGACGAACCCCTCGGGCGCCTTCTTGCGCACCACCTTGCGCCGCTTCTTGGGGTCGTCCCCGACCTTGGCCAGCGCCTTCTCGTTCTCGATGACGTGCTCGGGCGCCTGGGCCACGACGTTGCCGACCGTGTCGAAGCCCGCGCGTCCCGCGCGCCCGGCGATCTGGTGGAACTCGCGCGCGCTGAGGCGGCGCACCTTGGTCCCGTCGTACTTGCTCAGCGCGGTGAACAGCACGGTCCGGATGGGCACGTTGACGCCCACGCCCAGGGTGTCGGTGCCGCAGATGACCTTCAGCAGGCCGGCCTGGGCGAGCCGTTCCACCAGCCTCCGGTACTTGGGCAGCATGCCCGCGTGGTGCACGCCGATGCCGTGCCGCACGTACCGGGACAGGTTCTTGCCGAACTTGGTGGTGAAGCGGAAGTTGCCGATCTCCTTGGCGATCGCGTCCTTCTCGGCCCGCGTGCACATGTTGATGCTGGTCAGCGATTGCGCGCGCTCCACCGCCTGGGCCTGGGTGAAGTGCACGATGTAGATGGGCGCCTCGCGGCCCTCCAGCAGCCCTTCCAGCGTCTCGTGCAGGGGCGTCTTGCTGTAGGAGTAGTAGAGCGGCACGGGCCGCTCCGCCGAGGCGACGACGGCGGTCGACCGGCCGGTGCGCCGCGTCAGGTCCTCCTCGAACCGGCTGACGTCGCCCAGTGTGGCCGACATGAGCAGGAACTGGGCCTGCGGCAGCTCCAGCAGCGGCACCTGCCAGGCCCAGCCGCGGTCGGGCTCGGCGTAGAAGTGGAACTCGTCCATGACCACGGTGCCGATGTCGGCGTCGGCCCCGTCCCGCAGGGCGATGTTGGCCAGCACCTCGGCCGTGCAGCACACGATGGGCGCGTCGGCGTTGACGCTGGCGTCGCCGGTCATCATCCCGACGTTGTCGGTGCCGAAGACCGCGCACAGGTCGAAGAACTTCTCCGACACCAGGGCCTTGATCGGCGCGGTGTAGAAGGCGCACTCGTCCCGCGACAGCGCCGCGAACAGCGCACCGGCCGCGACCAGGCTCTTTCCGGAGCCGGTGGGGGTGTTCAGGACGACGTTGCCGCCGGAGACGGCCTCGATGAGGGCCTCCTCCTGGTGCGGGTAGAGGGTGAGGCCACGCTCCTCGGCCCAGGAGGCGAACGCCTCGAAGACGGTGTCGGGTTCGGGCCGGGCCGGAAGTTGTTCAAGGAGACTCACGCTCTCCATACTGCCTCCTCCTCGGCACTGCCTTCTTCACGCCGCTCGTACCTGTGGACGAGCGTCGGCGGGAGAGGGACGGCCCCTCCCGCGCGGGACGGCGGGGGAGGGGCCGGGGCATGCGCGGCTTCCCCGGTCAGGCGGTTCCGCCGCCGTTCATCTCGCGCACCCGGCGGCCCAGCGGCACCCGTCGGCCGGACACCGGGAGGAAGCCCTCCGAGACGCCGGATTCGGGCGCCCGGACCGCGGCGTCGTCGGGGTAGAGCGCGAAGTCCAGGTGGACGAGCCCGCCGTGGTCCAGCGTCACCCGCGCCACCCGGGGCGAGTGGCCGGGCGCCGAGGCGAGCAGGGTCAGCCGGTCGCCGGGCAGGCCCGTGCCGCTGTAGGCGCCGTCGGTGCCGCTCTCCAGGGCGGCGACGTGCCGACCCGCGTGGTCGACCACGCTGACCACGGCACCGGCCACGGGGCGCCCCGAGGTGTCGGTGACCCGGCCGATCAGGGACGGCGCGGCGTCGGCCCCGGGCCCGTCCCCGGCCGCGTCGTCGGCCTCCTCCGAAACGGCGCCGCCCGTGCGCCCTCCCGCGTGCGCGCCGGGTGCGCGGCGCCGGGAGCGCTCGCGGACGGTGGCCGCGGCGAGCAGCAGGGCGCCCAGCGCCAGCCAGCCCCCGAGCACGGCCACCGCGGGCCACAGCCCGGCGCCGTCGAAGTACAGGACCGCGCGGATGGCGTCGAGA
Organism: Nocardiopsis suaedae; assembly: GCF_027706745.1. Lineage (GTDB taxonomy): Bacteria > Actinomycetota > Actinomycetes > Streptosporangiales > Streptosporangiaceae > Nocardiopsis_A > Nocardiopsis_A suaedae. The sequence goes on from NZ_JAQFWP010000001.1 coordinate 225,775, forward strand.
GCGCGGCCCATGGGCAGCACGGGGTGCAGGCTCTGGAAGAACTCCGGGACCATCGGCAGCGGGATCGCGCCGCCGCTGGAGGGCATGCTCAGCAGCACGAACACGGTCATCGCGACGCCGGGGAGCCACTTGGTGACGAACGGGGCCAGGCCCAGGCAGGTCCAGGAGACGGCCTGGGTGAGCAGGAACGCGATGGGGATGACGGACAGGTCGTGCGGGATCGCGTCCAGCACGTCGGCGACGGTGTAGCAGAACACCGAGGTGAAGGCGCCGAACCCGGCGACGGTGAGGACCTTGGCGCGGCGGCGCAGGTGCGGGGCGTGCGCCGAGAGCATGATCACCGAGATGTAGCCGGTGAGCGTCCAGGTGAGCACCAGGTAGAAGAGCGACATCCCCATGCCGTCGCCGGGGGCGGCCGGTGCGGCGTCGGTGACCTCCAGCTCGGCGCCGTCCTGGGCGGCGACCGGGGTGAAGGTCGACACCGCGGTCTGCTGCAGGGCGGCGCCGAGCGACCCGGCGACGTAGAGCTCGTGGTGGGCCGGGTCGTAGGCGGCCACGGCGTCGCGGTCCAGGACCTCCTGCTCGGGGGCGTCGGTGGGCAGGACGTCGAAGCCGCCGGGCGAGGCGTCCTCCAGTGCGACCGAGACCGCGGCCGCCGCCTCCTCGCCCTGGACCGCGACCGGAAGCTCGTGCGGGGCGGGGCTGTGGAAGGGCAGCAGGTAGCAGAACATGAAGCCGGCGGCGAAGAGCACGGGGAACCACAGGGCGTTGGCCAGGGTCCGGGCGGTCTCCAGGGCGCGGGAGGCGCCGCCGGGCGACGTCGCGGTCTCGTTGGGCACGTGTCACCTCGGGCAGGACGGGTCGCGGGCAGGGCAGGGGGCGGGGCGGCGGACGGCACACGGGGGGATGCCCCCACGGTAGGCGAAAACGTGCAGTAATGCAAAAATGCAATAGTGTAATTATTTGTGAACCGCCGTGGACCCGGACCGCCGCCCCGCGCCGGTACAGTCGTGCCCGGCGGATCCGGGAGCGACGAGGTGAGGGGCGCAGAGCGCACGATGACGACGGCCGATGAGGGCGCCGGACTGCGCGAGCGAAAGAAGAGGATGACCCGGCAGGCCCTGCGCACCGCGGCGGTGCGGCTCTTCACCGAGCGGGGGCCCACCTCCGTCACCGTCGAGGAGATCTGCACCGAGGCCGGGGTGTCCCCCCGGACCTTCTTCAACTACTTCGACTCCAAGGAGGAGACCCTCCTGCCGTTCACCCGTGACACCTACGAGGAGGTCGCGGGGCGCGTGCGCGCGCGGCCGCCGCAGGAGGAGCCGCTGGAGGCGGTGCGCGCGGTCGTCGAGCAGTCCATCGCGCGGGCGGTTGCGGGCGACACGTGGCACCAGGAGGCGGAACTCCTGCGCGCGCACCCGCAGCTCCTCCAGCGGGGCATGGTCGCGGCCCGCACCTTGAACCTGGCCCTGCGCGACGGCCTGGGCGAGCGCACCGGGCGCGGGGCGGACGACCCCTATGTGCGGCTGGTGGCGGCCGTGGCGGTGACGGCGGTGCACGTCGCCGTGAACGTGTGGCAGGGGGCGGTGGAGGAGCGGGACATCTCGCTGGTCCTGTCCGAGGCGTTCGACGGCGTCGAGCGGGGCCTCACACCTCCGCCGGAGTGAGTCGGCAGGAGCGCTGTTCGGACGTGTGCACCCGCGTGAACGGCCTCCCGCACCTCCTACGCCTTCCACGGCACCGCGTGAGCGCACCCGCCGCGCATGCCCCTGCCCACCGGCCCCTGGAGACGCGAAAAGGGCGCGCCCCCTGGGGGACGCGCCCTCGAGCCCTAAGAACGAGAGCCGTGCCGGGTCAGACCAGGCCCAGCTTGCGCACCGCCTCGCGCTCCTCGACCAGTTCCTGGACGGAGGCGTCGATGCGCTCGCGGGAGAACGCGTCGATCTCCAGCCCCTGGACGATCTCCCACTCGCCGTTGCGGGAGGTGACCGGGAAGGAGGAGATGATGCCCTCCGGGACGCCGTAGGAGCCGTCCGACGGGATGGCCGCCGAGGTCCAGTCGCCCTCGGGGGTGCCGTTGACCCAGTCGTGGACGTGGTCGATGGCGGCGTTGGCGGCGGAGGCGGCCGAGGAGGCCCCGCGGGCCTCGATGATCGCCGCGCCGCGCTTGGCGACCGTCGGGATGAAGTCGTCGCGCAGCCACGCCTCGTCGTCCACCGCCTTGGCCCCGGTGGTGCCGTTGACTTCGGCGTGGAAGATGTCGGGGTACTGGGTCGCCGAGTGGTTGCCCCAGATGGTCATCTTCTTGATGTCGTTGATGCTCACGCCCAGCTTCTTGGCGAGCTGGGTCAGGGCCCGGTTGTGGTCCAGGCGCGTCATGGCGGTGAACCGCTCGCCCGGGACGTCCGGGGCGTGCGCCTGGGCGATGAGCGCGTTGGTGTTGGCCGGGTTGCCGACCACCAGCACGCGCACGTCGTCGGCGGCGCCGGCGTTGATCGCCTCGCCCTGGGGCTTGAAGATCCCGCCGTTGGCCTCCAGCAGGTCGGCGCGCTCCATCCCCTTGGACCGCGGGCGCGCGCCCACGAGCAGGCCGACGTTGACGCCGTCGAAGGCCTGACGGGCGTCGTCGAAGATGTCGATGCCCTTGAGCAGCGGGAAGGCGCAGTCGTCCAGCTCCATCGCGGTGCCCTCGGCGGCCTTCACGGCCTGCGGGATCTCCAGAAGGCGGAGCCTGACCGGGGTGTCGGGACCCAGCAGCTGCCCGGAGGCGATGCGGAACAGCAGCGCGTAGCCGATCTGGCCGGCGGCACCGGTGACGGTGACATTGACGGGTACTTGGGCCATGACCTTCTTCTTCTCCTGGTGACGTGTGTGCGACCCGCGATGCTATCTCGCGGCCCGCCGCCCCGCCCGGCCGCCCCCGGCCCGAACGGCCGGAACACACCCGCGGGCGCAGGACCACCCTATTGCCCACGGTCGCGGCACGTATGCGCCCCCGCCCCGCGCCGCGCCCGTCCCGCCGTCCCGCCGGTCCAGCGGACCGCGTGCCGGAAAGCCCGGCGGAGCGGGCCGTCCGGCGGTCCCGTCGCTGCGGTCGCGCAGCGACGCCCTGTAAGATGACGGCGCGCGGAGGCCCTGAGGCCCCGGAACCGGTGGACCGGCCGTCCGGCGGGAACACGGGGAGGTAGCTCAGCCGGTCAGAGCAGGGGACTCATAATCCCTGGGTCGCGGGTTCGAGCCCCGCCCTCCCTACGACCGCGCATCGAGGAACCCCAGGCCATGGGTGTTGTGTGCCATGGTGCTGGGGTTTCGCGCTTCGGGAGCCGGGCCGGGGGGGCGACCGGTGGCCCGTCGGCCGCTTAGATGCCGTAGTCCACCGCGAACAGCCGTGGGGACGTGCACTGCTCGGTGGCGTCGATGTCGCCTCGGTCCACCGCCTTCAGGCCGTCAGGGGCGCAGGCCAGAAAGACCCCCATGACACTGCCGTCCTCGGTGTAGGAGGTCAGGAACCGCGTCCCCAGCGCAAAGTCGACGAGGAACTCCTCCCCGCCCCACAAGCCGGGGCCGGTCGCCTGCAGCGGGGCCGACAGTCGCTCCTGCCTGTCGGGGCGCGTGTCGGACCACAGGAATCGCGACCCGGTCCGGACGGTGTCCCTGGACCCGAACACATGGGGGAGATGGCGGGGGGCGACGGCGGTGTCGACCTCTTCACCGGTCTTCGGATCCAGCGCGAAAGGGGCGCCGTCCAGGCCCTGAACGAAGACGGTATCTCCGTGCTCGCCGCCTTCGAGGGCGATGAAGATCGCCTCCTCGTCGGACCCTTCGGAACGTTCCCAGAGCGGTTCGCCGGTCCGCGGATCGAGCCCCCAGAGCCCTCCCGGAGACGAGCAGGGGGTCGCCTCGCAGTTTCCGGTGGATGCGAGGAGGACTTCGGAGTTCGCGGCGACCAGCGCGGCGTTCGTGGGGATGTCGACGCCGTCCCCGAGCTCGATCGTCTCGGCCAGTTCGCCCGTACCCGTGTCCCATCGAAGGATCCGGGTGAAGTGACCCCTGACCGGCATTCTCGTGAAGGTGTATGCGGCATCGTCCGTGATGGCGGCCGATTCATCGGAAAGGACCTCGCTGGCGCCGTCGGTCTCTTCGAAGTACCCCGACCATGCGACGGAACCGTCGTCCACGTCGACGATGAGGTTTTCGCCGACGACGCTGGGCTTCACGAGAACATGCGTGCCGTCATCGCGGAGGAACGGGTCGGAGTAGTAGCGCGACGAGATGTCGACGCGCTGCCACCCCGCGGAGCCGGGGTCGACGACGTACATGAGGTCGTCGACCCCGGCGTCGTCGTCGTTTTCGTGGAGCTTTTCGGCGACGAGAATGATGTCGTCGCCGACCATGTGCGGGTAGGAGATGTCTCCCGCGCGGTCCGGGTCGATCGCCTCGGTCCACAGAACGGCCGGTCCGGCGGTGTCGACAGCGGTGATGCGGTTCCCTTCCGTGAAGTAGAAGACGCCCTCGCCGTAGGCCCCGCTCACGTTATCGGGGTCGGAGGAAGCGAAGATGGAAGGCGAACTATTATTGCGCCAGTACAGGAAGTAGTCACCTTCCAGAGGCAACGACCAACGCACCGCGCCGGGCTCGTCGCAGGCGTCCGCTCCGTCACAGGCGAAGGGCTTGTCAGGGCTGATCGCCGTCGCTTCGAAGTCGAGGTTCAACGGTTCTTCGAAGAAGGAGCAGGCGCTGAGGGGGATGAGGAACGTAAAGGCGGTCGCCAAGGCGATCCCGTGCCGTGCCATGCGGGGATTCTATGGGGGTTTCGGGGGGATTCGCCTCAACGGACAGCGGGCAGGTTCCTGGGCCGACCTGAAGCGGGGGATCCGCTTCCCTCGCTGCCCTCACCATCCGTCGACGTAGGCGGCGGCTTCGGTGTAGTCACCGGCGGCCAGGTCCTCGCCGGGCAGGACGATGTGGACGGAGCCGCCTTCGGACCAGCTCCACAGGTCGTTGGTGGACAGTTGGAGCAGCGGGCGGTCCCGGCCGCCCTTGGTGTACGCACCGGACATGGTCCGCGGCCACCCGAAGGCGATCGCCGAGCTCGGGCCGTGATCCTCGCCGCTGCCGTCCGGCCGCACGAGGCGGCCCGGCCCGCGGCGGAAGTGGCGGGACAGGAAGAATTCCGGATAGTCCCGTTCGAACTCGCTCGCCGCGGCGAACTCGGGTATCGCGTGGAGGTCCAGGTGTCCCAGGGCGTCGTCCCACTCGTCCGGAGTCATCAGCATTGGCGCGGCGTGCTGCGGGGTGGAGGGGAAGACCGTGGCCATCTCCGGGGTCTGGGCCTCCTCGGCGCGCTCCGGGCGGGCGGCGATCACCGCGCACGACGCCTTCGCGTCCTCTACCCGCGGATCGGCCCAGCTCTCCCACGGAGACCACCGCGCCGGGCGGAACGAGTCGTCGGGGGTCTCGAAATAGAAGATGTTGAGCAGCCTCGGACCCGGTCCGTGGTGTTCGCCCGGCCAGTGGGCGAGCGCGCCGGTGTCCAACACGGCGAACAGGCTCAGCGGCACGCCCTCGTGCTCCGGCCACACCGTGCCGGGCTCCAGCAGGGCGGGCCCGCCGAACCGGCAGGATCCCGTCCGGGGGCGGTCCGGGGCGGCGTCGGTGAGTTCGAAACCGGGCGTGGCCATCGCGGCCAGGCTCCCCCCGATGGCCTCCCCGAAGTCGTCCACGCACTGTTGCCGCAATACGGCGGCGGCCTCGGTCATGTCCATGCCGGGATCCGACCAGAGCGCCGGGACACCCCGCAAACGACGAGGATCCGAACACGGCAATGAATCGGGCGCCCGAAGCACCGTTTCGGTTCCGGGCGTCGTCCGCCGTCAGCCCTCCCGGGCGACCTCGCGCTCGTAGGTGAGCAGGGTTTCGACCACCGTTCGGCGTTCGGCGGGGCTCAGCGGTTCCAGGGCCGTGTACCAGGCGCGGGCGCCGACGGCGAGCCAGTCGTCCACCGCCTTCCGGTTGCCCTCGGCCAGGGACACGATCGTCCTCCGGCGGTCGGCCGGGTCCTCCCCCCGTTCCACGACGCCCTTCTGGGACAGCTCGCCGACCATCAGGCTGACCGTCGTGGGGGCCAGTTCCAGCCGCGCCGCGAGCGTGTTGACGGTCAGGGGCCCCTCGAAGAGCAGGAAGGCCAGCAGCGACAGGTGCCGCGGCGCCAGGTCGAGGGAGCGGAGCGCCTCGGGGACCGGCGTGCGCTTGGCGCGGCCCACCAGGCGGGGCATCAGCAGCAGCATGGTCCGCACGCCTTCGTCGGCGGTGAGGCCGTTCTCCCCGGGGCGGTCCGATCCGGTGCCGTGCTCCGTTGACAATGTCTTTGCTCCCAAAGTAGTTTTGCTTCTAAAGCAAAAGTTTTCGATGCGCGCACGAGTCTATCGGGGCCGGCGCCGCCGTCGCGGCGCCCGGCGGAAGGGACGTGCAATGACCGTGCTGGTCACCGGGGCCCGGGGGAGCATCGGCCGACGGGTGGCGGGAACGCTCGCCGCGGCCGGGCACCCCGTCCGGGCATCCGCCAGGGACACGGGCGCGCTCGCGGCGCCGCCCGGAGCCGAGGCCGTCGAGCTGGACGCCGCCGACCCCCGGAACGCCGACGCGGTGCTGAAGGGGGTGCGCACGGTGTTCCTGTACGCGGCCGCCATACTCAGCGGCGACCTGCGCGCATTCCTCGAGCAGGCGCGCCGCGCGGGGGTCGAACACCTCGTACTGCTGTCCTCCCCGGCCTCCTACGAGGCCGGGGAGCACGACCGCGTCATCGGCCGTGCGCACCGCGCGGCGGAGGAGGCGGTCGAGGAGGCCGGGCCGCCGTCCACCGTGCTCTATCCGAGCTGGCTCGCGGGCAACGCCCAGCGCGACTGGGCCGGTCAGATCAGGGGCCGCGGCCGGGTGGCGCTGCCCTACCCGGACGCGCAGGTCAACCCGGTCCACCTCGACGACGTGGCCGAGGTCGCGGCGGACCTCCTCACCCGTGACCGGCACCGCGGCCGGTTCCAGGTGGTCACCGGCCCCGAGTCGATGCGCCTGCGCGACGCCGTGGACCGCGTCGGCGACGCCCTGGGAACCCCCCTCCCCATCGACGTCCCGAGCCGGGAGGAGGCGATGGCGCGGCGCGAGGAGTGGATGCCCGCCGGGGTCCTCGACGTGCTCTTGGACGTCGAAGCCGCCGCTGTCGGAGTCCCGGCGCCGGTCACCAACACGGTCGAGCGCATCACCGGCCACCCGGCGCGCCCGTTCGGCGAGTGGGTGCGGTCCCATCGTGCGGACTTCTCCCCGTGACGGGAACCGGGCCTCACCCCCGCGCGTCCGCCAGCGCGCGCTCGAACGCCGCATAGGCCGGGGCGTCGAACAGGACGAAGCGGCACCTCCGCACACCGGTCGAGGCGCCTTGCACCGCCTCGACGGCGATGCGGGCCGCGTCCTCCATCGGCCAGCGGTACACGCCGGTCGAGATCGCCGGGAAGGCGACCGTCGTCGCCCCCAGTTCGTCGGCGACTTCGAGCGAGCGCGTGTAGCAGGACGCGAGGACGGCGGACCGGTCCTCGGAGGTGCTGTACACCGGGCCCACGGTGTGCACGACCCAGCGCGCGGGAAGGCGGCCCGCGGTGGTGGCGACCGCCTGTCCCGCGGGCAGCCCCTTCCCGTACCGGGTGTCCCGCAGGCGGCGGCACTCGGCCAGGATCTCCGGGCCGCCCCGCCGGTGGATGGCCCCGTCGACGCCTCCGCCGCCCAGTAGTGACGAGTTGGCGGCGTTCACGACCGCGTCGACAGGCTGCTCGGTGATGTCGCCTTGCACCAGTTCGATGTCCACACGGGGTTTCTACCGCATTGGGAGGGGCTGTCTCAGGCGTTCGGCCGGTCCCGTGGTCGGGCGGCCCGTTCGCCTCGGGGACACGGCGGGTTCACCCCGGCTCCCTAGCATTCCCGGGTCCCGATCCCCGTCCCCCGGAGGAGTCCGTGATCCGCCCCCTTTCCGTGGTCTGCGCCTCGGTGCTCGCGTCCCCGCTGCTCCTCGCCGGTGCGGCCGCCCACGCCGCGTCGGCGGCCCCCGCCGCCCCCTCCTCTCCCGCCGACGGGGTCCCCGTCGTCGAGGCCGAGGACCGCACCCCGACCGTGTACGACGACGAGGAGGGCGGAGAGGCCGACGCCGACGACCCGGCCGTGTGGGTCCACCCCGACGACGGCGACGACGGCCTCGTCATCGGAACCCTGAAGAACGCCGGCCTGGACGTCTACGACCTCGACGGCGACCTCGTCCAGCACATCGGCGCCCCCGCTGCCGAGGGCGACCGGCCCGCTGGGCGCTTCAACAACGTCGACATCGTGCGCGGCTTCACGGTCGGCGGGCGCACCACCGACCTGGCCGTGGTCAGCGACCGCGGGCAGGACCGCATGCTCCTCTTCGCGATCGACGCCGACGCCGCCGCGGACGGCCGCCCGCCGCTGCGCGAGGTCACCGACCCCGGCGTGCCCACGGTCTTCTCCGCCGACGACGCCGGGGCCGCCGATGAGCGCACCGCCTACGGCCTGACCGCCTTCACCGACGGGGGCGCGTCCTACGCCGTCGTCAGCCGGGCGGACGAGACGACGCTGGCCCTCCTGCGGCTGACCGCGAGCGGCGGCGGGGTCGGCTACGAGCACGTCGACACCGTCGACCTGCCCTCCTCCTTCGCCCTCTCCGACGGGACCGAGTGGGCGCCGTGCACCGACCCGGACGAACGGCCGCACGTGGAGGGCATGGTCGTCGACGTGTCGGCGGGCGCCCTGTACGCGGGGCAGGAGGCGGTCGGCCTGTGGCGCATCGGCCTGACCGGCTCGGGCTTCGGTGAGACCGAGCAGGTCGACCGCGTCCGCTCCTACGGCGTGCCCTGGACCTACGACGCCGACCTCGACGAGGAGTGCGTCCTGGACTGGAACGCCGACCCGGGCGAGGGCGGCGACGTGCTCACCGCCGACGTCGAGGGCGTCACCCTCCAGCGGGAGGACGGCAGGCGGGGCGGAGACGAGGAGGGCCACGTGATCGCCTCTAGCCAGGGGAGTGACACCTTCGCCCTGTACGACCGGGAGGACGGCGCTTACGCGGGCTCCTTCTCCGTGGAGGGCGTCGAGCACACCGACGGCCTGGACGTGGTGAGCCGCCCGGTCGGGGACGACTACGACGAGGGCATCCTCGTCGTCCAGGACGGCGAGGCCGAGCCCGCCCCAGGGCGCGGCGACGCCACGGGCTTCGCCTACGTGGAGTGGGAGGACGTCGCCGAGGACGTGCTGGACGACTGATGACCGGCGACTGACGGCGCCGCGCGTGACAAAGGCGCGACAAGGGCGCGCCGATGAGACGGCCGCCCGGGCGGGAGACCCGCCCGGGCGGCCGTTCCGCGTCCGTTCAGCCGATCAGCTCGAAGGCGGCCACGGCCAGCGCGATCAGCACCAGGCCCGCTCCGAGGATCATGCACCCCACGTTCCCGGTGCCTCCCGGGTCGCGGGTGGGGCCGCGGTGGATCTCCGTCGAACCCTTGCCGCCCCTGCCCTTGCGGGGCCTGCTCTTCTTCTTGCGTCCGCTCATCGCGTCCTCAACGTCGCTCTCCGAGGGGTCGTGCACCAGTCATAGGGGGCGACCGCGCTCTCGGGCAAGGAGGGCAACGGACTGGACAATCTCTCGAAAACATGTTCGAATCACGGGCATGCGCTGGGAGGATCTTCGAGAGGGCCAGGACGGCGAGGCCCTGTTCGACCGAGAGGACATCGCCCCCGTACCGGAACGGGGCACCGGCCGCGCCGGACTGGCCGCGCCCGGAGGCGGCCCCGTGGCCGGCGGCGACGGCGAACCCGTGGCGGTGGAGATCCGCGCGCGCTCGATCATCAACCGGGTGCCCGGCGAATCCCCCATGTTCCGCTGGACCCTCAACCCCTACCGCGGCTGCGCCCACGCCTGCGTCTACTGCTTCGCCCGGCGCAGCCACACCTACCTCGACCTGGACGCCGGGCACGACTTCGACACCAAGATCATGGTCAAGGTCAACGCCGGGGAGCTGCTCCGCGCCGAGCTCGCCCGCCCCGCCTGGCAGGGCGAGCCGATCGCCATGGGCACCAACACCGACCCCTACCAGCGCGCGGAGGGCCGCTACCGGCTGATGCCGCAGATCATCTCCGCGCTGCGGGACGCCGCCAACCCCTTCTCCGTGCTGACCAAGGGGCGGCTCATCCTGCGCGACGCCGACCTGCTCGAACAGGCCGCCCGCGTCACCGACGTGCGGCTCGCGGTGTCCGTCGGCGCCGTCGACGATCCGCTCGCCCGCTCGGTCGAGCCCGGCGCCCCCACGCCCCGCGCCCGCCTGGACACGGTCCGGGCCCTGGCGGACCGGGGGCTGGGCTGCTCAGTGCTCATGGCGCCGGTGCTGCCGGGGCTGACCGACTCGCCGGAGGCCGTCGACGCGGCCGTGTCCGCCATCGCCGACGCCGGGGCGAGCAGCGTCACCCCGATCGTCCTGCACCTGCGCCCCGGCGGGGCACGGGAGTGGTACGCCGCCTGGCTCGCGCGCGAGCACCCGCACCTCGCCCCGCTCTACCGGGAGCTGTACGGGAAGGGCTCCTACGCGCCCGCCCACTACCGGGAACTGGTCGCGGCCCGCGTCCGCGAGGCGGCCCGCCGGTACGGGGTCGGCGGCCGCTCCGCGAGGCAGGAGAGCGGCGGGGAGGCCTCCGGCAGGGGGCCCGGCGACCACCGGCAGCGGACGCCTGCGGGCGGTAGCGCGGACCGGGCCGGGGCGACCCGGCAACTGCGTCTGCTGTGACCTGCCGACGCCTGCCGAACGCACGAGAAGCCCTGGGGCGTGGGGGATTCCGCCTCTCCGAGGGGTAGTGTCCAAAGGGTCCGACATAGGCGCTGGAAACGGAAAGCGACCCCCCATGGCCGAGACCCCTGCCGACCCGCCCGCCCCGTCCGGAGTCGACACCACCGTGGCGCACTCCGCCCGGGTCTGGAACTACTGGCTCGGAGGGCGCGACAACTACCCCGTCGACCGCGCGCTCGGAGACAGCATCATCGAGACCTTCCCGCAGATCGTCGAGGGGGCCCGCGCCGACCGGGAGTTCCTCCGGCGGTCCGTCGCCCACCTGGCGGGAACCGAGGGGATCCGGCAGTTCCTCGACATCGGGACCGGCCTGCCCACCCACGACAACACCCACGAGGTGGCCCGGCGCGTCGCCCCGGACGCGCGCGTGGTCTACGTCGACAACGACCCCATGGTGGTCGCCCACGCACGGGCGCTGCTGGCCGGCGACGCGTCGGCCTCGTTCGTCGACGCCGACCTGCACGACCGCGACCGGGTGCTGCGGGCCGCCGCCGAGGAGCTCGACCTCGACCGGCCGGTGGGGCTGACCGTGCTCGGCACGATGGGCCACGTCACCTCGTATGAGGAGGCCCGTGACATCGTCCGCGGGTACATGGACGCGCTGGCCCCCGGCAGCTTCCTGGCCCTGTGCGACCTGGTCCTGCCTGAGGGAGAGGCCGAACAGGAGGCCCTGCGGCGCTGGAACGAAGGGGCGGCGCTTCCGTACCGCGCCCACACGACCGAGGAGATGGCGGGCTACTTCGACGGCCTGGAGCTGCTTGAGCCGGGCGTCGTCAGCGCCACCCGCTGGCGCCCGATCCCGGCCGAGGTCGGCGAGATCCGCGACGTGGAACAGTACTGCGGAGTGGCCCGGAAGGCCTGACACGCCGGAGCCGCCCCCTTTCGGGCGCGACCACCGGTCCCGCTGCTCAGCCCGTCTCCGGCGGCAGCAGGGAGAGCAGCGCCTCCGCGAAATCCTCCGGGTGGGACGTGTAGCCGAGGTGGCCGCCGGGGAACTCGGCTGCCGGGTGGCCGACCAGGTCGCCCAGGCGTTCCGCAGGGCGGGCCGGGAGGCGGCCTCGGGTGGCCTCGCCGTGGGCCGGGACGAGGCGGCCGGACGCGCGCAGCGCCCCGGTGTCGGGCACGAAGCGGGTGAACCGGGGGACGATCCGGTCCAGGAAGAACGGCATCCCGGCGTGCATGCGGGCCATCGCCTCCGGGCCGGGCGCACGTGCCGGGGCCTCCGCAGGGGCGTCGAAGCCCTCGGCCATCACCCCGACGGCGGCTTCCACGCCGCCGGACTTGAACGCCCGGTGGACCTCGTCGAACATGCGCCGGTGCCGTTCGGCGTCCGGCAGTACTTCGACCACCGGAGGCTCGTGGGCGACCGTGCGCCGTACCCGGTCGGGGCGGCGCGCCGTCAGGGCGAGCGCGGTGATCGCCCCTGAGCTGGACCCGAACACGGACGCGGGGGCGTCGGGTGACAGCAGGTCCAGGAGACGCAGGGCGTCGTCGGCGTGCTCCTCGGGGCTCTGTTCCGCATCGGGGGCGTCGAGGGGGCTGCGCGGGGCGCCGCGCGGTTCGAGGACGGCGACGGTGAACTGTGCGGCCAGCCGCTCGGCCATCCCGTCGAACGGCTCGGCGACACCGGATCCGCCGGGGATCATCAGGAGCAGGGGGCCGTCCCCGCGGGTCTCGTAGTGCAGCGCCGCGCCGGGGACGCGGAGCGTGCCGGGGGAGGGCTCGTCCATGGTGACGACTCCTGTGCCTGTGGTGGGTGGATGCGGTCCGGACACGACGAACCCCCTGAGCGGGAGCGATGCGCTCCGCCCAGGGGAGGGGGAGGTCGTGGCGGATCGGAAGCCTATTGCGTGCGTCCCCCGCGTTCCACTGGTTTTCCGGGCGGGAGGGCGCGCGGTCCTAGAGGCCGTGCTTGCGGTAGACCATCCGCTCGACCGCCGCGCGGGGGAGTACCCGCCGCAGGGCGAACACCAAGGGCGCGTTGCTGCCGACCGCGTACAGCGGCTTGGGGCGGGGCGCCTCGACCGCCTTGATCACGGTCGCGGCGACGTCCCCGGCCGGGATGCCCTTCGCCTCGTTGGCGTTGAGCGCCGTGAGCATCGTCCGGTACTCCTCCGCGTACGGGGAGTCCACCGCGATGTACTGGGTGCGGCGCTCGCTGATGCCGGTGCTGATGGACCCCGGCTCGACCGTCGTCACGCCGACCCCGTACGGCGCCAGCTCGCGCCGGGAGGCGTTCGCGAAACCCTTCAGTGCCGCCTTGGAGGCGACATAGGAAGAGCGGAACGCCAGTGGGAAGCTGGCCAGCATCGAGCCGACCATGACGATCCGGCCCTGGCGCCGCTCGCGCATCCCGGGGAGGACGAGCTGGGTCAACCGCACCGCGCCGATGACGTTCACCTGGAAGAGCCGTTCCAGGGCGGCGCGCGGCAGTTCCTCGATCGGGCCGCTCTGGCTCTCCCCGGCGTTGTTGACCAGGACGTCGATCTCACCGGCCGCCTTGGCGCACGCCGCGATCGATGCGTCATCGTCCAGGTCGAGCGGGAGGTACTCCACCCCGGGGACGGGGTCGGACAGGGCGCCGGGATCGCGGCTGGTGCCGAAGACCCGGTAGCCGCGGGCGAGGAGGAGTCGGGCGACCGCCTTGCCGATTCCGGATGATGCGCCCGTGACAAGGGCTGTTCTCTGGAGGGGCATGGCGCCTCAGCCTAGACGGTCGGCGGGACCCGCCGCGGGGGCGGCTTGAAGACGGCAGGCGGGGCGGCCCAGGCGATCAAGGGGTTGCCGGCGTTCCGCCATGCTGACGCTCCGCCCGACCGCCGCTGAGGACCTGCGCCGGCCCGAAGAATGGGAGAGCGGGCAGGACACCTCGGCATGGCTGGGAGAGACGGGGCGGCGTGGCACACCCGGGCCCTGCCCCACCCCGATGTCGAACATGTCATCGCCCTGGAAGCGGTGGATGGAGCGCAGGGCGTTGGCGAAGGTCGCTCAGACCGCAGTGCCCTGGTTCCGTTACACATGGCCCAACCCGCGCGGACAGGCCTCGCCGGTCTCGGAGCGACCGGCGTCGAATCCGCGCGAGTTCTCACGACCGCCCGCGCCCGTCGCCTCCGCCGTCGTCCCCATCGTCGTCCGGTCCGGTCCCGCCGTCGTCCGGCTCGGTTCCGTCGTCCGGTCCGGGCGGCCCGTCCTCCCCGTCCTCCCCGGCCTCCGTGCCGCCGTCCTCGGGCTCCGGCCTCCCTCCCCGGCGCTCGGCGTCGCGCCGGGCGTACGTCAGCAGCCCCACGACCAGGAGAATCACCCCGACCGGGATCGCCACCGCCGCGATGACGGAGACCAGCCAGGGCAGCCAGGACAGTCCGAGATCCTCCACGGCGGACACCCCCATCGCCTGGTCCCCCGGGTCTACCCGCGCGGCGGCCGGGCGGAACGCGCCCGCCCGGCCCGCACCGGTCAGGCGTTGCCCGTGGCCTCGGCGGTCAGCCGCATGGAGCGCAGCCGGGCCTCGTCGTCCCCGGCCTGGAGGGCGACGATCAGCTCGTCCGCCTGCGCGTGCGCGGCGAAGTCGTCCAGGTACGCCGCGACCTCGCCCGGGTCGCCCACCGCCGAGTAGGTGCGCATCTGGTCGATGTGCCGCCCGGCGGGGGAGGCGAGCGCCGCGTCGGCCTCCTCGGGGGTGAGGGTGCGCCCGCGCGCCAGGAGCTGGGCGGCCATCCGGCGCCGCGCCTGCTGGGCCTGCTCCTGGGCCTCCTCGGAGGTCTTCGCGGCCGTCACGTTGACACCGGCGATGACGTAGGGCTCCGAGAGCTGCTCGGACGGGGTGAACTCGCGCCGGTACAGCGCGACGGCCTCCTCCAGCGCCCCGGGGGCGAAGTGGGAGGCGAAGGAGTAGGGGAGCCCCAGGGCGGCGGCCAGCCCGGCGCCGAACAGCGAGGAGCCGAGGATGTAGAGCGGGACGCCGGTGCCCTTGCCCGGGGTGGCGTCGACCCCGTCGATGACGGAGTTCCCGGTCAGGTAGCCCTTCAGTTCGACCACGTCGTCGGGGAAGGTGTCGGCCGAGGCCGGGTCCCGGCGCAGCGCGCGCATGGTCTTCTGGTCGCTGCCCGGGGCGCGCCCGAGGCCCAGGTCGATCCGGCCCGGGTGCAGGGTCTCCAGAGTGCCGAACTGCTCGGCGATGGTGAGGGGGGCGTGGTTGGGCAGCATCACTCCGCCCGCGCCGAGCCGGATGCGGCGGGTGTGCGCCGCGATGTGCGCGATGAGCACGCTGGTGGCCGAGGAGGCGATGGTGGCCATGTTGTGGTGCTCCGCGTACCAGATCCGCCGGTAGCCCAGCTCGTCGGCGCCTTGGGCCAGGGCGACGCTGGCCTCCAGGCTCTCCCGCGGGGTGCTCCCCTCGGGAATGTGCGCCAGGTCGAGGATGGAGAGCGGCAGGGGTTCGGACACGGCGGGCGGCCTTTCTCCGAGGCGGTGGTCGGTGGGCCGCCGCCGGGGGACCGGCGCGGCCGGGCGGCCCGTGGGCCGCCCTTCGCCCAACCGACCGTCCGGCCTCCTTATTTCGCCGCGGAGGAGTCCCGTGGGTCACTCCGCGGCAGGGGCATCGGGGCGGGCAGCGCGCGCGGGGATCACGGCGACGGCCTCCGCCTCGATCACGGCGCCCGGTGTGAACAGGGCGCTCACCGCGACGGTCGTGCTGGTGGGCGGGGTTCCGGGGAAGCGGCGGCTCCGGGCGGCGGCATAGGCGGGCAGGGCGTCCATGTCGGTGACGAAGGTGCGGACGTTGAGCACGTCGGCGAGGGTGCCGCCTTCGGCGCGGACGAGGGCTTCGATGGCGTCGAGGACCGCCTCGGACTGGGCGGCCATGTCGCCGGGGGCGGTGACCGGCCCGTCCGGGGCGACGGCGACCTGCCCGGAGACCATGAGCAGCGTCCCCGCGGCCCCCAGGGGGACGCGGGCGACCTGCGAGTAGGGCCCAGAGGGCGGCGGCGCGCCTGCGGGATCGGCGAGTTCGGCTCTCACGGATGGGCTCCTTCCGTTGTGGGGCGAGGCGGTACGCGGTCGGTCTGTACATGGGGCAGTGGGCAGTGGGGTTCTTGCTGGGGCCGGATGAGTCGGCCCCAGCAGGAAGGCGGGGCGCGTCTCTTGGAGTGGCGCGACGATCGTCCGGTCGGCCGGGTCGGCCCGACGGGGGCAGGGGTCCGGGCCGGGTCCGGTCCGTCGCCGGTCCCCTGACCGCCGCCCCGTCTTCCGGCGCGCGGCCGGAGGGGCGGGGCGCCGAAGGCGGTCATGGCCGAGGAAGGCTCTGACGCCGCTCGATCCGCTTCCGGCCGGGACCGGATCCGGCGCCTTCAGCACGGCGCCGGCGGGTGCCCCGCCCCTTCACGCCTCTCCCCGCCTCTTCACGCGGTGGCCGGCGCCGCCTTGAGCAGGGCCGACAGGTCGTCGTTCCCGATCGACGGGTCGGCGGCCAGTGCGGCCCCGACCGCTTCGAGGACCGGTAGGTGCGCGGCCCCGGTCGCCAGGCGTACGTCCTTGGCGGCCAGGCGGACGGCGAAGTCGGCCTCCTGCGACGTCGCCCGCGCCAGCGCACCGGCCATAGGGGTGGCCGCCATCGCCTCGGCGGCGCGCCCCCGCGGCACCCCGAGGGCGTCGGCGAGCTCCATGGCCTCCGCGACCACGGCGACGCCGCCGATCAGTGCGTTGATCAGGACGAGCTTGAGCGCCGACCCCGACCCGAGGGGGCCGCATCCGCGCACGGTCCCCAGCGCCTCCAGGGCGGGGCGGACCTTTTCGACCGGTCCTCCGGCCAGCACGGACAGCGCCCCTTCGGCGGCGCGGTCGACGCTCCCCATCACCGGGGCGTCGACCAGGCGCACCCCTTCGGGAAGGCGGGCGGCGAGCCTGTGCACGCCCTCCGGGCCGATGCCGGACATCTCCACGAGGACCGCCCCCGGCACGAGCGCGGGGAGCAGGGCGTCGGCGACCTTCGCGACCGCATCCGGGCCGGACAGCATGGTGATGACGGTGTCCGCGCCGTCGGCGGCCTCGGCGGGGGAGGCGGCGACGCGGGCGCCCTCGGCGGCCAGGGGGGCGGCCTTGGCCGCGGTGCGGTTCCAGACGGTCACGTGGGCGCCCTGGGCGAGTAGGCGCCGGGCCATCGGCAGGCCCATAGCGCCCAAGCCGAGGAAGGCGATGCGGGCGGAGGCGGTCATGTGCGGTTCGGACATGCCGCTCACGCTAGGCTCCCGCGAGCCATGTGACCAGCGAATGTCTAGCATGGCACCCATGCTTGATCCTCATGGCGTGTCCTTGGCCGGGCTGGCGGTGTTCTGTGAGGCGGCGCGGACCGGGTCGTTGACCGCGGCCGCCGAGCGCCTCGGCTACACCCAGTCGGCGGTCTCGCGGCAGATCGCGGCATTGGAGCGCCAGGCGGGCGCGCCGCTGTTCGACCGGCTGGCCCGCGGGGTCCGGCCCACTGCGGAGGGGCGCACGCTGCTCGGGCACGCCGAGGCGGTGGTCGGCCGCCTCGACGAGGCCCGCCGTGACCTGCGTGCGCTCCGCGACCTGGACGGGGGCCGCCTGCGTGCGGGGGCGTTCCCGACCGCCAACATCGGCCTGGTGCCGCGCGCGCTGGCGGCGCTGCGCGCGCGGCATCCGGGTATCGACGCGACGGCGGAGGAGGCGCGCACTCCGGAGCTGGAGCGGCGGCTGGCGGAGGGGGAGGTGGACATCGCTGTGGTGAGTTCCACGGCGGGGCGCGAGCCGCGCGGGGTGCGGCTGGTCCACCTGGTGGACGAGGGGATGTACGTCGCGGTCGCCGCAGGGCACTCGCTGGCGGGGAGGGACGGCGTCGGTGCGGCCGACGTGGAAGGCGAGGTGTGGATCGCGGGCAGGCGCTCCCCGGAAGGGACCCTGCTGGCCCCGCTCGCCGAGCGCGGACTGCGCCCAGAGGTCGGGCATGTCGTTGCCGAATGGGTGGCCAAGGCCGGATACGTGGCGGCGGGGCTGGGGGTGGCCCTGGTTCCGGCGCTGGCGGCGGAGAGCTTCCGCCGGATGGCCGGTGACGTGGTCCTGGTGCCATTGGAGCGGGGCGAGGTCCCGCCGCGGGCGGTCTACGCGGCGACGGCCGAAGGGAGGACGCCGTCCCCCGCGGCGCAGGAGTTCGAGAGGGCGCTGACGGAAGCGGCCCGCGGCATGGAGGCGGGGCGGGTGTAGGGCCAGGGCGGCCGTCTCGGCCGGGAGGGCGGAGAGACACGGGGCGCATCCGCCGGGGGTGACCTCCGAACACGACGGGGACGCGTCGCGACGGCACACGAGTCGCCCTGATCAAGGCCCCGGTCGCCCCCGCCGGGCAGGGAGCCGGGTGTGGGGCGGCGGCGCGGCGACGGTCGGCCCGCCGGTGACCCCCTAGCCGACTCCGGCGATGGTCATGCCGGTGACCGCCGCGATGGTGGCGATCACGCTTCAGCGAACCGTGCATTGTCGCCCATCGGGCGACGAACGGCCTTATCGGCATGATTCCTGGGCATAATGCTCACATAGTGTCGGTTTGCGGATGCGCAGAGTAATCTTGTCTGGGCCGCCGGAACCCGGCCGAGAAGCGGGTGGTGGGCGGGTGCGCAGGCTCGGGGCGGGTCCCCGCGGTGCTCGGGGTCCGTGCGGGCGCCGTTCCTCCGCGGTTCTCCCGGTGTCCACCGGGGCGGGAGCCGACGGGGAGAGAATGCGGCCCGTCCGCCGCCCGCCCTTCCGGAGAGGACGACCGCATGCCCGCGACATCCCCCAGACCGAGCACGGACACGCCGCCGCCCGGCCGCGCCCGCACCCGCCGCCCCGGCCGGGGCGGCGGGCTCCTCCTGGCGGCCGCCCTGCCGCTGGCCGTGCTGGGCGGCGCCACCGCCCCGCCCCCATCCGCCGAAGCGGCCCCCGCCCCGCCCCTGGCCGAGCTCTACGACAACCGCGGCATCTCCGACGACGCCGATCCCGGCGCCGCCGACCTCGACGGCCAGGGCCGCAGCCTGTCCGCGCAGGCGCTCCGCCGCGCCGGATGGGGCCCCGGGCAGGAGCTCACCCTGCACGGCACCCGCCTGACCCTGCCCGACACCCGCCCTGGCGAGCCCGACAACGTCGTCGCCGACGGCCAGTCCGTCCCGCTGCGCGGCAAGGCCGAGGCCGTCACCCTCCTCGCCGCCGCCACCGGGGGAGGCGCCGAAGGCGAGGGCCGCATCGTCTACGCCGACGGCACCCGCCACGACTACACCGCCACCGCCCCGGACTGGGAGACCGGCCCGCTCACCACCAAGGCCGTCGAACTCGACCACGCCAACACCGCAGACGGCACCGTCGGCGCCCCCGTCCGGCTGTACGCGGTGACCGTCCCGGTCGACCGCGACAGGCCGCTGGCCCGCATCGAGCTGCCCACGGTGTCCGGCGGCGCCCGCATGCACGTCTTCGACGTGGCGGCCCGCCCCGTCGAGAGGGGGTGGACCGGGACCTGGTCCGCCTCCACCTCCGGCTATGCCGCCGTCGGCCCCTGGGAGGACCAGACGCTGCGGCTGATCGTCCGCTCCAGCACCGGCGGCCCGGGCGCCCGGATCCGCCTGGACAACACCTTCGCCGCCCGGCCGGTCGACATCGGCGCGGTCTCGGTGGCCCTGCAGGGCGAGGGCGCCGCGGCCGACGGCGCGCCCGTCCCCGTCACCTTCGGCGGGGAGCGCTCGACGACCCTGCCCGCGGGCGGCCAGGCCTCCTCCGACCCGATCGCCTTCGACGTGCCCGCCGGAGCCCGCCTCGCGGTCAGCGTCCACCTGCCCGGCCGGGTCGAGGCCGCGCCCGTGCACACCGCCAACACCGGCGACAACTACGCCGCCGAGCCCGGCAGCGGGGACCTGACCGGGACCGCGTCGGGGGCGCCCTTCACCCGGCGGATCGACTCCTGGCCCTTCCTCACCGGCGTCGACGTGCCCGGGAACACCGGTTCGGTCGTGGCCCTGGGCGACTCCATCACCGACGGCGTCGGCACCACCCCCGGTACCGACCGCCGGTGGCCCGACGTGCTCTCCGACCGCCTCCGGGACCAGCGCGGGGTGCCCCGCTACGGGGTGCTCAACCAGGGCATCTCCGCCAACCGGGTGGTGACCGACCGCTACGGCGGCGACGGGGTCAGCAGCGACACCGGCGGCGTGGCCGCCGTCAACCGGCTGGACCGCGACGTGTTCGCGCAGACCGGTGCCCGTACCGTCATCGTCTTCCAGGGCGTCAACGACGTGCGGGCGGGGACCGCCCCCGAGGAGCTGGCCGACGGGCTGGAGGAGGTCGCCGAGCGCGCCCGGTCCCACGGGCTGCGGGTGGTGGCCGCCACCATCGCCCCCTGCAAGGGGTGGAGCGACTGCACCGAGGAGGTCGACCGGGACCGGCGGCGGGTGAACGCCTTCATCCGCGAAGGCGCGGGGGAGGACGGGCCCTTCGACGCGGTCCTCGATTTCGACGCGGTGCTGCGCGACCCCGCGGACCCGGCGCGGCTGCTGCCCGAGTACGACTCCGGCGACCATCTGCACCCGGGCGACGCGGGCCTGCGCGCGGTGGCGGAGTCGATCGACCTGGCGGTCCTCGGCGGACGGGGTCCCGATCGAGCCTAGCTCCCGGCCGGCAGAGGGCGGAGGACATCGGGACCGGATCCGGGCCGAGGACGCGTCGGCGTCCGCTGCGGGGCCCCTCCGGACAGAGCCCTGGGCCGGCGGCCTGCCCTTCGGCCGCCGGGTGAACCGCAGGCCGCCGAGGGCCCCACCACTCCAGCGGAGGCCGTCCGCGTCCGCCTGCCGATCATGAAGCGGCCCGCACCCCCCCGGGGTGCGGGCCGCCGGTGGGCCGTCAGGGCCTCTAGGTGAAGTCCTTCAGGATCGCGCCCAGGTAGCGGGCCGTCTCCGAGGCGGGGGAGGCGTCCACGCACAGGCGGTCCATGACCACCATGTACTTGTCGGTCTCCTCCGGCTTGTCGAAGTACACCGCGCTCGCCAGCTGCTCCAGGTACACCACGTCGGGCAGGTCGCCGCCGGTGAAGCGCAGGATCGAGAAGGGCCCACCCGCCGCCGCGTGCCCGCCCTTGGCGAACGGCACGATCTGCAGCGTCACGTTGGGCAGCGTGGACAGCTCGATCAGGTGCTCGATCTGCCGCCGCATCGCCCCGGTCCCGCCGAGCGGGCGGCGCAGCGCGGCCTCGTCCACCACCGCCCAGAACTTGGGCGCGTCGGGTCCGGTCAGCCGCTGCTGGCGCTTCATCCGCAGCGCCACGCGGCGGTCGACCTCCTCCTCGGACGCCTCGCCGTGGCCGAGCATCACCACCGCCCGCGCGTACTCCTCCGACTGCAGCAGCCCCGGTACGAACTGCAGCTCGTAGGTGCGGATGATGGAGGCGGCCTCCTCCAGGCCGACGTAGACCTCGAACCAGCTCGGCAGCACGTCGCTGTACTTGTGCCACCAGCCGGGGGAGTTGGCCTGCCGGGCCAGGCCCAGCAGGCTCTCCCGCTCGTCGGGGTCGGTGACGCCGTAAAGGGTGAGCAGGTCCGCCACGTCGCGCTCCTTGAAGCTGACCTGGCCCAGCTCCAGCCGGCTGATCTTGGCGTGGGAGGCGCGGATCTCGTATCCGGCGTCCTCCCGGGAGATCCCCTGGAGAGTGCGCAGCCGCCGCAGCTGCGTGCCGAGGAGGATCCTCAGGACGGTGGGGCCGCCGTGCGGCCGTGCGAGGACGTTCGCGGCGGGTGACGCCTCTGATCGCGCTGCTTGCATCTGCCCTCCGGGGGAGCGTGCGCGTGGAGTTGTGTGGTGGCCGGTCTCGCGCCGTGGAGCGAGCGTCTCGGCATGCGGACAGCGGACGCGGTCGTCTCCGGCGACAACGGTAACCGGGCGGACGCCGGTGTTCAACGCCGGTTCCCCGGTGTCGCTCCCGTGAAGGGTGCGCCGCGGCGGCGGGGGCGGGGGCGCCGCCCTCCCCGGCGGAGGAGGGCGGCGCCGGTCTCGGGGCGGCAGCGTGAGCGGGGCGACGCTGCCGCCGGGCGGCCGGGTCCGGGTCCGGGGACCGTGGGGCCGCCGTCCCTCAGCGCGGCGCGGTGCACCCGGCGTCGGCCGCCAGGTCGTCGAAGTCGCCGAGCTTGGCCCCCCGCACGAACGCGTCGATCTCGGCCGGCGTGTAGATCAGCGCGGGGCCGTCGGGGTGCCGGGAGTTGCGCACGGCGATGTCCCCGCCGGGCAGCCGGGCCAGTTCGACGCAGTTGCCGCTGGGGTTGCTCAGCGAGCTCTTGCGCCACACGGCGCCCGCGAGCCGGTCGGCCGGCGCGCCGTTGCGTGCCGGGACGGCCTGGGTCATACGTGCCTCCTTCGGGTGGGTGCGGCGGCCGGGGGACCGGCGGTGCCGGGATCAGGGTATGCACGTGCATCCGTGTTTGCATCCGTGCTTACGTCGTCCCACCATAATCTTCGCTTCAACGGAGAAATGCACCGGAGGGCAATAAGTCGGACAGTAACCGGGGAGCCGCCGTCGGTGTCCCGGCCGTGGTCACGGCCGGACGGCGGCCCGCGGCGGGCGTCCGGATCCGGTCGGCCGGATGCGGCCCGCGCCGTGGTGGGCCCCTCCGCGGGCCCGGCCCGGCCCCACCGGAGAACGTGCAGGTCGTTGCGGGTGAGGGCAAAGTGGATGCGGGGGCCCAGGTGGGCCTCCCGGGCCGTTCGGCCCGCTTTCGGTACGTTTCGATAACAAAGCGACCGGGGGGCGACAACCGCCACACGCCTCATTAGACTGCTGGGGTGACTGCGGTCGTGCACGTGCATCCGTGCTTACAGGTGTAATCCACGCCAGGAGCGCCGACGGCCTCGGTCGGACGAGCCGAAAACCCAGCAGCAGCCAGCAGTGCAAGGGACGACATGACCACGCACCCCGCTTACTCAGGCTCCGGAGACCTGTTCTCGGCGGCGTTCGGCGATCGGCTGCAGCCGACCGGCGGCCCCGCCTCCTGCTGGAGGGGCCTGTCCCCCGCCCCCCTGCCCGTCGGCGACCGCATGGTCCGCGGCGCCACAGCGGTCCAGGGACTGGGGTTCCACGCCGCCTCGGTCAAGCAGGCCCGCGACTTCACCACCGGCGTCCTGGACACCTGGGGACTGGCCCGGCTGCGCTCCGACGCGCTGCTGGTGGTCTCGGAGATGGTGACCAACGCCTGCCGCCACGCCGCCCCCACGGTGGGACCGCCCGGCGACTGGTCCATCCAGTTCGGCCTGGTCCGCCGCGGCGCCCGGCTGGAATGCCTCGTCTTCGACCCCAGCAGGGCCGTCCCCGTCCGGGTCGACCCCGACCGGTGCGCCGAAGGCGGCAGAGGCCTCCACCTCATCGACTCCTTCAGCTCCGAATGGGGCTGGGACCTCCTCGACGGCCAGGGCAAGGTCGTCTGGGCCGCCTTCGACGCCAACGCGAACTGACCGCCCGCACCGTCACCGGACCCCGCACCGTCCGCGACCCCCCGACCCCGCACCGGACCCGCGGCAGGCTCCCCCCACAGGCCCCGCGGCCCCCCACACCTCGCCCCCCGCACCCGAAGCCGACCCCGCTCCCTCCCTCCGCCCGGCCGGGCCCACCGCCGCGGATGAAGAACCTCTCATCCCCCCTTCATTCCCGCGTGCGCACGAACGCGCGATGATCGAGCCATGACCCCGCTGATCTCGACGGCGCGAACAGTGCGAACAGCGCGAACGGACGGTCCCCGCCGTCGGCGCACGGCCCCGGGGGGGCGCCCGTGAGCCGCATCCTCATCGCCGAGGACGAGGAGCGCATCGCCTCCTTCGTCCGCAAGGGACTGGTCGCCAACGGCTTCACCGCCACCGTCGTGGGCACCGCCCGCGAGGCGGTCGACCACGCCCTGGCCGGCGGCTTCGACCTGATGGTGCTCGACCTGGGGCTGCCCGACGGCGACGGCTTCGCGGTGCTGCGCCGCCTGCGCGAGACCGGCTCCCCGCTGCCGGTGGTGGTGCTCACCGCCCGCGACGGGGTGAACGACACCGTCACCGGGCTGGAGATCGGCGCCGACGACTACATGACCAAGCCCTTCCGCTTCGAGGAGCTGCTGGCCCGGGTCCGCCTGCGGATGCGCGGCGACCGCGCCGCCGAGACCGGCGTGCTCGCCGCCGGGGACCTCTCCCTGGACCTGCGCACCCGGCGCGCCACCGCCGACGGCACCACCGTGGACCTGACCGCCCGCGAGTTCGCGCTGCTGGAGGTCTTCCTGCGGCACACCGGCCAAGTCCTCACCCGCCAGCAGCTGCTGTCCCACGTGTGGGGCTACGACCACGACCCCGGTTCCAACGTCGTCGACGTGTTCATCCGCTCGCTGCGCAAGAAGATCGGTGCCGACCGGATCCGGACCGTGCGGGGCATGGGGTACCGGTTGGCCGACTGACCGCCCGCGGGCACGGGTAGGACTCCTGCGGGGCCGGTGGACCCCGCGGAAGGAGGCGGCCGATGCCGGAGCCCGCAGCCGGAGTCCTCGGCACCCCCGGGGAGCGGCGCGCGCCCGTGGTCCCCGCCGGGGTCGCCGCCCTGCGCGAGCAGGGGCTGGCCGTCCTGGTCGAGCACGGCGCCGGGGCCGGTGCCCGGTACGCCGACGAGGAGTACGCCGCGCACGGCGCCCGCCCCGCCTCCCGGGACGCGGTGCTCGCCGCGGACCTGGTGCTGTGCGTGACCCGCCCGCCCGCCGCCGACCTGGCCCGTCTGGGCCCCGGCCAGACCCTCATGGGCCTGCTCCGTCCCGATGAGGACCCGGAACCGCTGCGGGCGGCGGCCGCCGCCGGAGCCACCCTGGTGGCCCTGGAAGGGGTGCCGCGCACCCTCAGCCGCGCCCAGACCATGGACGCCCTCTCCTCCCAGGCGAGCGTCGCCGGGTACAAGGCCGTCATCGAGGCGGCCCGCGCCTACGACGGGTACCTGCCGCTGCTCATGACCGCCGCCGGGGTGGCCCGCCCGGCCCGCGTGCTGGTGCTCGGCGCCGGGGTCGCCGGGCTCCAGGCCATCGCCACCGCCCACCGCCTCGGCGCCGTCGTCACCGGCTACGACGTGCGCCCCGAGGCGCGCGAGGAGATCGCCTCGGTCGGCGCCTCGGTGCTGGAGGCCGACGGTCTGGACGCCGGGGGCGAAGGCGGCTACGCGCGCGCACTCACCGGGGACGAGCGCGCCGCCCAGCGCGCGGCGCTGGCCGGGGCCGCCGCCGGGTTCGACATCGTCATCTGCGCCGCACTGGTCCCGTCGGGTCCGCCGCCCCTGCTGCTCACCGCCGAGGCCGTGGACCGGATGCGCCCCGGCGCGGTCGTGGTCGACCTGGCCTGCGGGGCCCGTGGCGGGAACGCCGAACCCGCCGTCCCCGGGACCGAGATCCGCACGCCCGGCGGGGTGGCCGTGATCGGCGCCGGCGGCCTGGCCGCCACCGTGCCGCGCGCCGCCTCCGAGGCCTACTCGCGCAACATCACCGCACTGGCGGCGCACCTGCTCGACGGCGGGCGCGTCGCGGTCGACCTGGACGACGAGATCCAGGCGGGCGTCGTCGCCGCGCACGGCGGCCGGGGGCGGCACCCGGCCCTGTCCGGTCCCGGCGCGCCCTCCGCCCACGGCGCGGCCACCGCCGCCGGCCCCGGGGAGGACCATGGAAGCCCTTGACGACCTGACCGTGTTCGTCCTGAGCCTGCTGGTGGGCTTCGAGGTCATCAGCAGGGTCCCCGCCACCCTGCACACCCCGCTGATGTCGGCGGCCAACGCCGTGCACGGCGTGGTCCTGGTCGGCGCGGTGCTGATCGGCGCGAGCGCCCACACCCCCGCCGGGTACGCGCTCGCGTTCCTGGCGTGCGTGTTCGCCGCGGCCAACGTCGTGGGCGGCTACGCCGTCACCGACCGGATGCTGCACATGTTCCGCCCGCCCGCCGAACGCGCCGGACGCGCAGGCGCGCCCGGGACGCCCGGGGACGCCGACGGGCCGGGGGACGGCGGCACGGGGGCGGCCCGGTGACCGCCCTGGAGGCCGCGGTCGGCGCGGTCTACCTCGGCGCGGCCGCCTGCTTCGTCCTCGGCCTGCACCTGATGAACGCCCCGCCCACCGCGCGGCGCGGCAACGCGCTGTCCGCCGGGGGCATGGCCGCCGCCCTGCTGGCCACCCTCGTGCTCGTGGCCGCCCGGGGCGCCGCCCCCGCCGCCTGGGCGGTGATCGCGGCGGGCACCGCGATCGGCGCCGGGGCCGGGCTGTTCGCCGCGCTGCGGGTGCGCATGACCGCCATGCCCCAGCTCGTCAGCCTGTTCAACGCCGTCGGCGGCGGGGCGGCGGCGCTCATCGGCGGCTACGAGTTCGGGGCCCGCCCCGACCCCGGCACCGCGGTCGCCGCCGTCATCGCGGTGGACGTGGTGATCGGCACGGCCGCCTTCTCCGGCTCCCTGGTGGCGGCGGGCAAGCTCGACGGCCGCCTGCCCGGCCGCCCGGTCCTGCTGCCCGCCCGCGCCGTGCTCACCGCCCTGCTCGCCCTGACCGCGGCCGTCGGCGCGGTGCTGGTGGCCGCCGGGACCGGCGGCGCGGTCCCGCTGGCCGTGGCCGCCGCGGCCGCCCTGCTGCTGGGGGTGGCCGGGGTGCTGGCCATCGGCGGCGCCGACATGCCGGTCGTGGTGTCGCTGCTGAACGCCTGCACCGGCCTGGCCGTCGCGATGGCCGGGTTCGCCCTGGACAACTCCATGATGGTGATCGCGGGGGCGCTGGTGGGCGCCTCCGGCGCCATCCTCACCAAGCTCATGGCCGACGCGATGAACCGCCCGCTGAGCGCGGTGGTCGCCGGGGGCTTCGGCACCGGCGACGGCGGCCCGGCGGCCGGCGGGGGAGGGGACGTGCAGCGGATCGGCGCCGACGACGCGGCGATCCGCCTGGCCTACGCCGCCCGGGTGGTGATGGTGCCCGGGTACGGGCTGGCCGCCGCCCAGGCCCAGCACGAGCTGCGCGAACTGGCCGACCTGCTGGCCGAGCGCGGGGTGCGGGTCGACTACGCGGTCCACCCGGTGGCCGGGCGCATGCCGGGCCACATGAACGTCCTGCTCGCCGAGGCCAAGGTGCCCTATGAGCGGATGAAGGAGATGGAGCAGGCCAACCCCGACTTCCCGCGCACCGACGTGGCGCTGGTGGTGGGCGCCAACGACGTGACCAACCCGGCGGCCCGCCGCCCGGGGACGGCGATCTCGGGGATGCCCATCCTGGACGTGGACAAGGCCGAGACCGTCATCGTCATCAAGCGCTCGCTGGGCCACGGCTACGCCGGGATCGACAACGAGCTGTACACCGCGCCCGGGACCCGGATGCTGCTGGGCGACGCCAAGGAGGCGCTGGCGTCCCTGACGGGGGCCGTGAAGGCGCTCGTGGGGTAGCGCGCGGGCGCTCAGGCGCTGTGGCGGCCGCGCGGCCGCCCGGCGTCGGGGCCGGCGGCGGCCCCCGCGGGCGCGGCGGCGCCCGCTCCCGCCCCGGCGGGCTCCGGGGCCTGTGCCCCGTCGGCGGTCAGCGGCGCCAGCTCCTCCACCCGCTCGGTGGTGACGGCGTCCACCCCCATCCCGATCAGCCGCGCCATCTCCGGGAAGTCGTTGACCGTCCAGGCGCCCACCCCGTGGCCGCGCCGGTGCGCCTCGGCCACCAGCTCCCGGGTGACCAGGTCGGCGCGCACGTCGACGTAGCGGGGCCGGAGCCCGCGCCACAGCTCGGCCGGGGGCAGCCCCTCCCGGTCCCAGGAGACGACCGTGGCCGCCCCGGGGCGGCGCGCCGCCACCGCGTGCAGCGCCTCGGCCGCGCCGGTGTACCAGACCCGGTCGGTGTAGGAGTGGTCGGCGGCGACCGCCTCGGCGGCCAGCGCCGCCTCCGCGGAGGCGACCCGGAGCAGCAGGGTCGCGGGGCGGGGGTGGCGGGCCTCGGCCACCACCTCCATCAGGGTCGGCACGCGGTGTCCGCCGTCACTGGTGACCGCGGCGATCTCGGCCAGGGACAGCTCCCCGGGCGGCCGCTCCAGCCCCCACACCTCGCGCGCCGCCTCCTCGCGGAGGAGCACGGCGTGGCCGTCGGCGGTCAGGGACAGGTCGACGGCGAGGGCGTCGGCCCCCTGGTCGATGGCCGACCGGAGGGCGGGGATCGTGTTCTCCCGGTGGGGTGAGGTGTCGCCGCGCAGGGCGATCGCCAGCGTCATGGGGGTTCTCCCGGTGTCGCGACTGCAGGTCGCAGGGGTACTGGAGACCAGAGTGCCATCGCCGGGGCGTGTGTGTGGGGAAGTCGGCGAAAACCCCGAAAAGAGGGGCCCCTGTGAGCGGGGCCGGTCCCCCGTGCGAGAGGACTCACGTGCGAGAGGACTCACGTGCGCCCTCCGGGCGTGGCGCCGCCCCGGGCTGGGAAACTGTTGGTCGAGCCCGTACGTTCATCACAGCACTGCACACGACCGTCCCGGGCGGCGCTCGCGCCGATGTCCGCGCACCGGGCCCCGACGAGAAGGCGAAAAAGGCGAAAGATGATCCCCGACCAGCGTCGCGAGCACATCCTCAAGCTCCTGCAGGAACGCCATGTGCTGAGCATCAACGAGCTCACATCGCTGCTGTCGGTCTCGCACATGACCGTGCGGCGCGACATCCAGGCGCTGGAGAACGACGGCAAGGTGCTGTCGGTGACCGGCGGGGTGCGGCTCGCCGCGCGCCTGAAGAGCGAACCGTCCTACCTGGCCAAGGCCCAGCTCGAAGTCCCGGCCAAGCGCGCGATCGCGCGCGCCGCCGCCGAGCTGGTGCGGGAGAACTTCACCGTCTTCCTCGACGCGGGCACCACCATGCTGCAGATGGTGCCGATGCTGACGGACAAGGCGGGGCTGACGGTGATCACCAACGACTTCAACGTCGTGGGCCACCTGATGGAGTACCCCAACATCGAGCTGGTGCACACCGGGGGTGTCGTCTCGCACACCGACCACTCGTCGGTGGGGCAGTTCACGGCCGACTTCCTCAGCCGCGTCAACGTTGACCTGGCGTTCATCGCCAGCAGCTCCTGGGACGTGGACCGGGGGTCGACCACGCCGTCGGAGGCCAAGGTGGTGGCGAAGCAGCAGCTGCTGCGGATCGCCTCGAAGAGCGTGCTGGCCGTGGACAGCACCAAGTACGGGAAGTTCGGCACGTTCCGGGTGGCGCGGCTGGAGCAGTTCGACACCATCATCAGCGACGACCGGCTGCCCCGGTCGGCGGTGGAGGACATGCGCAGCAGGGACGTGCGGCTGCAGCTCGTCCCGCCGGAGTAGGCACGCGCCGGGGCGGCCGCGGCCCGAGGGCGCCGGGCGGCGCGGGCCGCGGTGTCCTGGAGGGGGCGCTCCGCACGGAATCGGCGGGCGGCCCGTGGGGCCGGGACCGTCGCCGGGCGGGGCGGCGGCGGTCAGTCCTCGTCGTCGCCCAGTTCGGCCGGGGCGAACAGCTCGATCTGGAAGCCGTCCGGGTCGTGGAACGACAGCATGGAGCCGCCGTCGCTGTGGACCACGGGCGAATGGTCGATGTCCAGATCCAGCAGGCGGTCCTCCCACGCCTCCAGCTCGGCCACCGAGCCGACCTGGAAGGCCACGTGGTCGACACCGGCGCGGCGGTGGTCGAACAGGGCCTTGAAGCAGTCCCGGTGCTGGGTGAAGCACAGGACCACGCCGCTCGGGTGGCGGCACTCTGTCTGGAGCATCCTCTTGCCGTCCCGGGTCTTGTGCTCCTTGAAGCCGAGCACGGACCGGTAGAACTCGATGCTCTCGTCGCGGTCGCGCACCGAAAGGGTGATGTGCGCGATCCCGGTCACCTGCGGCACGGATACCTCTTTTCGGCGGGCCGGCGTCCGTAGTTTCCGGGGTGGGAACAGCGTAAGCACGTTTTCCGAGCCTAAGCCCCCTTTGCGGGTGCTCTGCACTGCGTTAACGGCCCTTTAACGCAGCCATTGCCAGGCATATTCCACAGCGCCCGCGCGGCGCCTCTCGGCGGGTCTGAGAGGGGGGCCACGGCGGACGGCCGCCCCCCGGTGCGGGGGGCGGCCGTCGGTGTGCGGGCCGTCAGGCGGCGGCGGGCGCCGGGGCGGGGTCGGAGCCGGAGTACCAGCGTGAGCGCACCGCCGAGGCGGCCACGAGGAACGCCCCCGCGGCGGCGGCCAGGGTGAGCAGGAACGCGCCGCCGAACCCGAAGCGCTCGGCCAGCGCCCCGGCGGCCATGGACCCCAGCGACTGGCCCACGATCAGGCAGCTCACCACGATGGTCATCGCCTGGCCGAGGCGCGCCGCCGGGGCCGCCCGCTCGGCCAGCCCGAAGATGGTCACGATGTGCGGGCCGATGCCGCAGCCCAGCGCCAGCATGGCCGCCGCCAGGGCGAGTGGGCCCGGAGCCAGCAGCAGCACGGCGGAGAAGACCGCCATCGCCAGCGCGGCCACCCGCAGCCGGGTGGTGAGCCGCACCGACGCCGGGACCGAGGCCATCATCAGCCCGGCCGCGGCGCTGCTGACGCCCATCACCGCGTACATCAGCCCGGCGAGGTCGCCGTGGCCCATCTCCTGGGTGAAGGCGGTGACGCCGGTGGAGGTGGCGCCGAAGAAGAGGCCCTGGCAGAACATGGGCACGGTGAGCACCAGCAGCCCGGCGCGGGCCAGCGGTGCGCGGGAGGCGGCGGCGGGGGCGCCGGGCAGCGCGGTGGGGTGCAGCGCGAACACCGACCCGAACACGCCGATGAGCACGGCGGCGCCGAGGACGGCGGCGACCGGGTCGAGGACGACGGCCAGCACCCCGACCAGGGCGGGGCCGACGACGAACCCGGTCTCGTCGAGGACGCCTTCGACGGAGAGCGCGGCGGCGACCGACCGTTCCCGGTCGGGGCCGCGCCGCCCGGCCAGCGCGATCCAGCGGGACCGGGCCAGCGGGCCGATCTGCGGCATGAACAGCCCGGCCACGGCGGCCAGGGCGGCCAGCGCGGGCACCGGGGCACCGGCGTTCACCCCGGCGACCAGGGCCGCGATGAGCGCGGCGTCGAGGAGGGAGGTGGCCAGCACCACCGGGCGCTGGCCGCGGCGGTCGGCGAATCGGGCGATGACCGGGCCGCCGACGGCCTCGCCGAGGGCGAGGGCGCCGGAGACCAGGCCGCCCGCGGCCACGCTGCCGGTACGGGCGGTGACGAGGGTGAGGGTGCCGATGAGCACCATCGACACCGGGAGGCGGGCCAGGAAGGAGGCGGTGAGAAGGGGGGCGCCGGCGATCGCGTGCATCCGGCGCAGAGTGGCCAGCGGTGACATGCGGCTCCTGCTATCTGCGACGTGGACCTGTGCGCTGACGGGCGCGGCGGCCACGACGCGGGACCGGAGACGGTCGCCGCGTCCGCCGCTCTCGTCGGAGGGGCCGGGAGGCGGCCCCGCCGGCGGGCGCGGGGATGACGATGAAAGATCCCATCATCAGCTAACTACCGAACAAAAATACTACTCCGGGCCTTCCCGTGGGGCCGCCGTACGGGCGCGGGGAGGAGGGGGAGGCGGCGTGCTCCCGACCGCGGAGCGCGGCGGTCGGCCGGACCGGCGGCGGCCCGGGAAGGGGTGGTGAGCAGGCGCCCCCGGGCGGGGGCCTCGGCCGGACGCCAGGGCGCAGGGGAGGCGGCGACGGCACGACCGGCATCCCCCGCCGGCCCCGAACCGGGCAGCGGGCGTGTGCATGGTCACCGTGAACAGAGGGGGTCCCGGGAGGTGGAGAGTGAGGTGTGTAAGTGTTACTTAGACATACCTGAAGTAGAAATAAGTAGTGCTTTCATTGATGCGGTGGCAGAGTACGGGGCATGAGCGAGACCACCGCTCCGGCCACGGTGCCGGAGACCGCGACCCTGTATGTGCTGAGCGTCTTCCTGGGCGGCGACGCGTCCGCCCCGACCGGCGGGAACGCCCTCGGCGTGTTCCTGGACGCCCCCGGCCTCCCCCCGGCCCTGCGCCAGCGGATCGCCGCCGACCTGGGCTTCTCCGAGACGGTCTTCGTCGAGGACGCCGTCACCGGGCGACTGCACATCCACACCCCCGCCGTCGAGCTGCCGCTGGCGGGCCACCCCCTGGTGGGGACCTCGTGGCTGCTGGACCGCCGCGGTGCCCGCCCGGCCGCGCTGCTGCCGCCCGCAGGGGCCGTTCCGACCTGGGGCGACGGGGACCTGACCTGGATCCGCGCGGACCCGGGTACGGCGCCCGAGTTCGTGGTGCGCCGCTTCGACACGGTCGCCGAGGTGGACGCCCTGGACGGCGGTGCGGAGGGGGTGAACACGCGGGTGTGGGCCTGGGAGGACGAGGAGCGCGGCCTGGTGCGCGTCCGTGTCTTCCCGCGTGCGATGGGCATCGACGAGGACGAGGCCACCGGGGCGGCCGCCCTTCGCCTGGGCACGGAACTCGGCCGCCCGCTGTCCATCCGCCAGGGGGTCGGCTCGCGCATCGAGGTCCGCCCGGCGCCCGACGGCCTGATGGACGTCGGCGGACGCACGGTGGCGCTTGAGGAGCGCGAGTACCGCCTGCCCGTGGCGGGGTAGGCGCCTGCCCGCCGGTGAGCCCGGCGGGGGCGCGGCCGCCGTATCCCCGCCGCATCCCCGCCGGGCTCACCGCGCTGGGGCGGAACCCGTGCGTCACCAGTGGTGAGGAGGCCGGTGCCGTGGGGGCCGTGAGGTCCCCGTCCCCGTCCGTGTCCCGGCTCCGGCCGCCGTCCGCCCGGTGGCTCAGTCCACCATCCGGCCGAAGACGATCAGGTTCTCCTCGTAGTGCCCCGTCACGGAGTCGAAGGCGCCCGCGCAGGTGATCAGGCGGATCTCCGGGTACGGGGTCGGGCCGTAGACCCGCTCGGTCGGGAACCCGTCCTTGTCCGCCCGCTGCGTGCGCTCGACCTCGAACTCCGGTGCGCTGCCGTCCTCCCGGGCCACGGTGAACCGGTCGCCGGGGCGCAGCTCCTCCAGGCGCACGAACACCGATGGCCCCTCGGCGGTGTCCCGATGGCCGGTGATCACCGCGGGCCCCGCCTCCCCGGGGCTGGGCCCCAAGGCGTACCACCCTGCCGCCCCGGAGTCCTCCAGCGGCGGGTCCTCCAGCGACCCGTCGTCGCGTAGGCCCAGCTCCAGCAGGCGCGCCCGTACCCCGATCGTGTCGATGGACAGGTCCACCGGCGCGGAACGGGGGAGAGGCGCGGGGACGGCCCCTTCGCGGCCGGACGGCCCAGACGGTTCAGAGGCCCGGGAGGCCCCGGAGGGCCCAGACGCCTCAGGCGACCCGGACACCCCGGACACGGGCGAGCGCCCCCGGTCGGGCGACGGCTCTTGGGCCCCGGTCAGCGCCAGGGCCGCCGCCGCCGCGACGGCCGCCGCCGCGACGGCGCCGGCGGTCCGGAGTTCACCCGGCATTGCGGCGCAGGCGGCGGTGGACCACCGCGCCCAGCAGGGCGAGGGCTGCGAGGACGCCGACGGCCGCGCCCGTCGGACCCCGCGCCGCGTCGGCGGCGCCCGCGCCGACGCCCCGGTCGGCGGTGCCCCCTCCACCGGTCTGCGGCGCCCCGGAGGGGGTGGGGCCGTCGGTCACCGTGACCGTCCCCTCCACCGTCTCCCGCCCGGTGGCCGACCCCCCGGTGCAGGTGCCCGTCACCGTGTACGCACCGGGCCGGGCGTCCCCCCTCACCCTCGCGGTGGTGCTGCCGAACGTGTTGACCAGCGGGGCCTCCGCGGGTCCGGCGAAGGCGGCGGAGGTGAACTCCAGGCGCTCGGCCGGGCCCTCGCAGGAGGATTTGACGGTCACGCCCTCCCCGGGGGCGGCGGACGCCGGGAAGACGACGACCTCCTCCCCGGCCGCGGCCGCCGGGGGCGCCCCCAGAACCAGGGCGCCCGCCGCCAGGAGGGCGGTGACGGGTCCGGCGGTGGTCAGTGTCTTCATCTCGGTCGACCCCTCGGCAGGCGGAAGCGGGACCGCTCCGCGCACGGGTGGCTGGGCCCGGCCGTACGGGGAACGGGAAGCATGTCACTGTATGTATTGACTATACTTACAGTAAGTAATCAGCTTCTGCCCTCTTTTTCCCGGACCGCGGGCCCGGCTTGACCCGTACCCGCGCGCCCGAGCACCCCGCGCCCACCCGTCGCCCCCGACGCGCCCGCACGCGGCGCACCCCCTCCGGCCGCCCGCCCTTCAGCTCAGGAACCGCAGGTCGGCACCGCCGCTCCGGGGAGAACGCCATCCGTGCCGGAGGAGATCACAAATGCTCGATCGCGATTAGTGGTGCTACGGTCGTGCCTCAAGATCCACTTCAGTTCCGGTTCACTGGAAAGAGTTCCCGACATGCCAAAAGCACACCGCGAGCAGTGGGCGACCCGATCCGGGTTCCTGCTGGCGGCGATCGGGTCCGCGGTCGGCCTGGGGAACATCTGGCGCTTCCCCTACGTGGCCTACGAGAGCGGCGGCGGGGCGTTCCTGGTCCCCTACCTGGTCGCCCTGCTCACGGCGGGAATCCCGCTGCTGATCCTCTCCTACACGATCGGCCACCGCTTCCGGGCCTCTCCCCCCGTGGCGCTGCGCCGCCTGTCCCGCCCGGCCGAGGCGATCGGCTGGTGGCAGGTCCTCATCAGCTTCTTCATCGCCATCTACTACGCCGTCATCATCGCCTGGGCGATCCGCTACGCCGGGTTCTCCATCGGCCAGCAGTGGGGCGCCGAGCCCGGCCCCTTCTTCGAGTCGACGTTCGTCGGCATCACCGAGGCGGGTGACTTCGGCACCTACAACATCGGCGTGGCCGTCCCGCTGGTCGCGGTGTGGATCATCGTGCTGCTGCTGCTCGGCTTCGGCGTGCGCCGCGGCATCGAGGTCGCCAACAAGATCTTCATGCCGCTGCTGCTGGTCCTCTTCGGCGCGCTCGTGGTGCGGGCGGTGACCCTGGAGGGCGCCGGCGAGGGCCTGGACGCCCTGTTCGCGCCGGACTGGTCGGCCCTGGGCGACGGATCGGTCTGGGTGGCCGCCTACGGGCAGATCTTCTTCTCGCTGTCCATCGGCTTCGGCATCATGATCACCTACGCCTCCTACCTGCGCCGCAAGGCCGACCTGACCGGCACGGCGCTGGTCGCCGGGTTCGCCAACAGCTCCTTCGAGCTGCTCGCCGGGATCGGCGTGTTCTCCGCGCTGGGCTTCATGGCCGTGCAGAGCGGCGGCGAGGTCCAGGACGTCGCCGCGGGCGGGATCGGGCTGGCCTTCGTCGCCTTCCCGCAGATCATCTCCCAGATGCCCGCCGGGGACGTGTTCGGCGTGCTCTTCTTCGTCTCGCTGGTGGTCGCCGGCCTGTCGTCGCTGATCAGCATCGTGCAGGTGGTCGTCGGGGCGGTGCAGGACCGCTTCGGGGTCGGCCGGGTGCCCGCGGTGGCCGTCGTCGGCGGCGCCACCGCCGTGGTCTCCATCGCGCTGTTCCCGGCCGGGCAGGGCCTGATCCTGCTCGACACCATCGACCACTGGATCAACCAGTACGGCATCGCCCTGGCGTCGCTGGTGCTCGTGGTCGTCGTGGCCTGGGCGCTGCGCTCGCTGCCCACCCTGCAGCGCTACACCGACACCATCTCCTCGGTGCCGCTGCGCGGCTGGTGGGTGGTGACCCTCGGGGCGATCACCCCGGTGGTGCTGGGCTACATGATGTACGACAGCCTCAAGGCCGAGCTCAGCGCGCCGTACGAGGACTACCCGCAGTGGTTCCTCAACGCGGCCGGGTGGGGCGTGGCGGGCGGCGTCATCGTCCTGTCGGTCCTGATCACCGCCGTGCTGTGGAAGCGTGACGTCGGAACGGCCGAGGACGACCTCGAACGCGAACGCCAGGAGTCGGCCGCCGGGCAGGCGGCCGGGGAAGGAGACGTCTGATGTCGACCGGAGCCGTCGTCATGCTGGTCGTGGCCATCGTCATCATCTGGGGCGGCCTCGCCGCCTCGGCGCTGTGGCTGCGCGCGCACCCCGACCCGGAGGACGCCGCCCGCCGCCAGGCGCGCTGACCTCTCTGCGCACGTACCGAGGCGCCCGGCCCCGAACGGGGCCGGGCGCCGTCGCGTCCGGCCGCCCCGCCGCTTTCCGATCGCAAGGCGCGGGGCGGCGGCCGTGCCCGGGACCGGCCTCAGGGCGGCGCCACCGGCCGCCAGGGCACCGGGGTGGACAGCACCATCGTGCTGGAGGGCCGGCCGTGCTCGGCCAAGCGGTCGATCAGGTCCTCGAACCGCTCCATCGAGCGCACCGCCACCAGCAGCACGCAGCAGGCGTCCCCGGTGACCCGGTGCAGCTGCAGGATCTCCGGCCAGGCCATGGCCTCCTCGTCGCGCAGCAGGCAGCGCGCCCCGAAGCACTCCATGCGCACCAGCGCGGTCACCGCCAGCCCGGCCGCCGAAGGGTCCACCCGGGCGTGGTAGCCGGTGATGATCCCCCGGTCGGTCAGCCGCCGCACCCGCTCGGCCACGGCGGGCGAGGACATCCGCACCCGCCGCGCCAGCTCGTTGTACGACAGCCGCCCGTCGGCCTGGAGCTCGGCGAGGATGCGCCGGTCGACCCCGTCCAGCATCGCCTTCCCTCCGCCAGGTGAACGCCGGAAATCCATTATGACCGCAAAGTCGGACACCGTGGCCGATAGGCGCCGTCCATTCTCATTCGGTGTGATCTGCTGCATGCTGAGGGATCGGGGACGCTCCGGCGCCGGGCCGGGGCCTGATCAGCGAAGAGGTGGGCGACGATGCCGATCCCGTCCGCGGCCGAGCGCAGACGTGAGAAGCGGGCCGCACGCACCGGAGGCGAACCGGAACTCGACATCGCGGGTGACACCCCCTACGCCCGCTACGGCGCCATCGACACGCTGCTGGACCTGCAGCGCCCGCGCACCGACGAGCCGTCCGAGACCTCCTTCATCATCGCCACGCAGGTGATGGAGCTGCTGTTCACCCTGCTCGCCGGGCACTGGGAGCGGGCCCGCGACGCCATGGAGGAGGACGACGTGCCCGCCGCCCTGGCCGAGCTGCGCCGGGGCGCGCACGTCCAGGACGTGCTGGTCTCCTCCTGGGACCTGCTCGCCGACCTGAGCCCCACCGAGTTCTCCCGCTTCCGCGACGCCCTGGGCGACGCCTCGGGCTTCCAGTCGCACACCTACCGCCGGCTGGAGTTCCTGCTCGGGAACACCTCCGAGCCGATGGTCCGCCCGCACAAGGGCTCCCCGCGCGCCCGCGCCGAGCTGGAGCGCGCGATGTCCGAGCCCGGCCTCTACGACGCCGCCCTGCGCCTGCTCGCCCGGCGCGGCCTGCCCGTGCCCGAGGAGGCGCTGGAGCGGGACCGCGCCCGGCCCTACGCCGAGCACGACGGGGTGCGCGCCGCCTGGGCCCGCGTCTACGCCGACGACACCCCGGGCAACGACCTGTTCACCCTGGCCGAGGCGCTGCTGGACACCGCCGAGCGGGTCACCCGGTGGCGGCAGCGGCACCTGGCCGCGGTCAAGCGCTCCATGGGCGCCAAGCCCGGCACCGGCGGCTCCAACGGGCTGCGCTGGCTGGCCGCCAACGCCGCCGAGGACGTCTTCCCCGAGCTGTGGTCGCTGCGCACCGAGCTGTGAGAACCACCACCGCAATCCGTGAGCGGACACGAGAAGGGAACCGCCGCATGGCGCCCGTGACCCGAGAAGAGTGCGCGAAGCGCGACGCCGAGGACCCGCTGGCCGCATTCCGCGGCGAGTTCCGGCTCCCCGAGGGCGTGATCTACCTGGACGGCAACTCGCTGGGCGCGCTGCCCGCCGCGGTGCCCGGCCGCGTCGCCGACCTGATCGAGCGCGAATGGGGCGAGGGCCTCATCGCGAGCTGGAACGACGCCGGGTGGTGGGACAAGCCACGCGAACTGGGCGCCATGCTCGCCCCGCTGCTGGGCGCCGCCGGGGACGAGGTGGTGGTCGGCGACGGCGTCTCCGCCAACATCTTCAAGACCCTGGTGGCGGGGCTGCGCCTGAACCCCGGGCGCTCCGTGCTGCTGGGCGAGGACGGCAACTTCCCCACCGACCTGTACATCACCCAGGGCGCCGCCGAGATCACCGGTGCCGAGGAGCGCCGCGCCCCCGCCCGCCCCGACGCCCTGGAGGAGGCGCTGGCCGGGGGAGACGTGGCGGTCCTGCTGCTCAGCCACGTGGACTACCGGACCGGTGAGCTGCGCGACATGGCGGCGATCACCGAGCTCGCGCACCGCCACGGCGCCCTGGTCGTGTGGGACCTGTGCCACAGCGCGGGCGCGGTCCCGGTCGACCTGGACGGCTGCGGGGCCGACTTCGCCGTCGGCTGCACCTACAAGTACCTGAACGCGGGCCCCGGCGCCCCCGGCTTCGTCTACGCCGCCCGGCGCCACCAGCCCCACCTGCGCCAGCCCCTCAGCGGCTGGCACGGGCACGCCCGCCCCTTCGACTTCGAACCCGACTACCGGCCCGCCGACGGCGCCTCCCGCCTGCTCAGCGGCTCCCAGCCGCTGGTCGCCGACGCGGCGCTGGAGGCCAGCCTGCGGGTGTGGTCGCGGGTGGACATGGAGCAGCTGCGGACCAAGAGCCTGGCCCTGACCGACCTGTTCATCACCATCGCCGCCCCGGGCGGCACCGGGCCGGGCGGGCTGCGGCTGGTCACCCCCGCCGAACCGGAGCGGCGCGGCAGCCAGGTGTCGCTGGCGCACCCGGACGGCTACCCGATCGTCCAGGCGCTGATCGCGCGCGGCGTCATCGGCGACTTCCGCGCCCCGGACGTGCTCCGCTTCGGCTTCACCCCGCTTTACCTCGGCTACACCGAGGTGTTCGACGCGGCGACGGCGCTGGTGGAGGTCGTGGAGTCCGGCGAGTGGCGCGATCCCCGCCACTCCAGGCGGTCCCAGGTCACCTGACCGGCCCCGGGCGGCGCTCCCGCGGCCCGGCGGCGGTCGGCCGAGACCAGGGCCGCACGATGGTGTGACGAGCACCGCTTTTTTACCCGATCGAGATGCGAGAGCCCCTGCGGCGCGGGCGGTCCCGACGCCGCAGGGGCTCCCCTGTGGCCTCGTTGACCTGCGTTTTTACCTGTAGTCCCATCGCATTTTACTTTTCCGTGGGTTACAGTCCTTCGTGACCGGTTCGTGACCTAGGTGTTTCACGGGCCGGTGTCCTTCCCGGCCGCGCACCATGTGGGCCGGGCAGAACGAGGCCCCCGATCTTCTCGGGGACCGGAGTGGCCGGCGTGCGAGCCGGACTCCTCTGGCGGCGCCGCCCCCGCGGCGCTCGGGGTCCCACCCCCCGCAAAACGCCGGTCCCCGCCCACGCGACCACGGGCAGCCGCCCATGTGCCGTCGCATGCACCGGATCCGCCGCGCCCTTGAACCGCCGTGCCCGGATTCCCCTGTGCCTCGTTCGGTCCTGTCTCCGACCCCAGTGGGTTTCACTCAATGAGCTCTGACAGTCCGATCCAGTACGGCAAGGTGAAGTCGTCCTACTTCTGGGACGACGGTTCCGGCATCAACGGAGACACCGGCGCCCCCGCATCCGGCGAGCCCATGCAGAAGGGCCTCGCGGCCAGCCCGAGCTGGCCGCTGGGCACCGAGGGCTACGTCCTCTACGAAGGCAAGAAGGCCGAGTTCTTCATCGGCGACCGCGGCCCGGGCGACCCGGCCGAGGGCTGCAACGTCCTGCTCGACCTGGACGGCAAGACCTTCGCCGAGCTCACCGGGGAGTCCTGGAACGACTCCAGCTACACCGTCTCCGGCGGCAACGGCCACATCGACGTCGAGTACGTCATCACCAAGTGGGGCGACGGCCACGGAACCGAGGGCGCGCCCCGACCGATGAGCGGCTCCACGGTGTGCGACAGCGCGGTCTCCGCCATCCCCGACGACCTCCGCTCCGACGAGGAGAAGAAGGCCGACGAGCAGAAGAAGAAGGAAGAGGAGGCCCAGAAGAAGGAGGAAGAGGCCCAGAAGAAGAAGGAGGAGGAGCAGAAGAAGGCCGAGGAGAAGGCCGAGGCCGAGGCCGCCGAGAAGAAGGCCGAGCAGACCGACGAGGAGCTCGCCGCCCACAGCCGGGGCGACTCCGGCGGCGGCTCGTCCACCGGCACCGAGGCCCAGACCGCGGCCAACAGCATGAACGGCTTCACCCTGGCCGGAGCCGACCTGCCCCTCGCGGCGGGCGCGCTGACCCTCGCGGTCCTCCCGGCGCTGCTCATCGCGCTCTTCTTCGCCCGCCGCCCCGCGGCCTCCTACGCGTCCGAGGGCAGCGGCCTGCTGTCCCGGGTCGCCTCCCGCCTGCCCGAGCCGTGGGTGGCCAAGGCCGCCGACGCCGGAACCCGGGTGAAGGAGTCCTCCGCCTACGCCAAGGCCGCCGACCTGGCCGCCAAGGCCGGCACCGCCGCAGGCACCGCCCGCGACAACGTCGTGGAGCGCCTGCGCTCCAGGGGCCGCCACGGCGCCTAAGGGCCCTCCCGCCCCCTCACTGCGGCGGGTTCCTGCTCCGTCCCTCCGGAGCAGGAACCCGCCGCTTCTTCATCCGCGTTGATCTCGGGAAATTCGACCCTAAAACCGCGCCGGTAGCGTCCTTTCTCCCGAGATCAACGCCGTAGGACGCTGGGGCCGCCCCTACAGCTCTCCGAGGAGCAGCTCCGGGGACTCCACGCGGTCGGCGACGAAGCGGAGGAAGCCCCCGGCGGTGCCGCCGTCGCAAACCCGGTGGTCGAAGGCCAGGGTCAGCTCCGTCACCGGGCGCACGGACAGCTCGCCGTCCACGACCCACGGGCGGTCGATGATCCGCCCCATGCCCAGGATCGCCGCCTCCGGGTGGTTGATGATCGCCGCCGACCCGTCGACGCCGAACACCCCGTAGTTGTTCACCGTGAAGGTGCCCCCGGACATGTCCTCCGGGGACAGGGCGCCGTCGCGGGCCGTGCGCGCCGTCTCGGCGATCGCCGCCGACACCTCCCGCGCGTTCATCGCCCCCGCGTCCGTGACCACCGGCACCACCAGGCCGCGCGGCGTCTGCGCGGCCACGCCCAGGTTGATCCGGGAGAACCGGACCAGCTCCCCGCGCTCGGTGTCGACCTGGCTGTTGAGGTCGGGGAAGCGCTGGAGGCCCAGCGCGCAGAACCGCGCGAGCAGCCCCAGCAGGCTCACCGGCCGGCCGGGGTCGGCCGCGTTCAGGCGGGACCGCAGACCCACCAGCCCGGAGGCGTCCACGTCGACCCACACCGTCGCCTCGGGGATCTCCCGCCGCGAGCGGGACAGCCGCTCGGCCATGGCGGCCCGTGCCCCGCGCATCGGGATCCGCTCCTCGGGGCCGCGCGGCCCCGGGCCGGTGCCGGGAGCGGCGGTGCCGGGAGCGCTTGTGCGATCGCCGGTACCGGGTGCTCCGTTCTCGCTGGGCCCCCCGACGGCCCTGGCCGCGGGGCCCGTCACGCCCGTCACGCCCGTCGCGCTGGTGGCGCCCCTCGTGCCCGCGGCGTGCCCGCCGTCCACCGCGCCGGGCGCGGTCGGCCCGTGCAGTGTGCGGACGGCCGCCTCCACGTCGCGCCGCAGCACCAGGCCGCCCTCGCCGCTTCCGGCGACCTGCGCCACGTCCACGCCGTTCTCCCTGGCCAGCCGCCGCACCAGCGGGGAGACCACGGGCGGGACCCGGCTCGCGCGCGATTCCGGGCCGGAGGGCGGCGCGGCGGCCGGGGACACCGTCGTCCCCGGCCGGCGCCGCCCCCGGCGGGGCTGGGCCGCCCCGGTCCCGTACCCCACGAGGACCGCGCCCGAGCCCTGGCCCTGCTGCGCGGCGCCGTTGCCGCGCGAACCGGTCTCGGGGGAGGTGCGGGCCTCGGGGACGACGGTCCCCGGTTCGGTGAAAGC
The DNA here is from genome assembly GCF_027706745.1 of Nocardiopsis suaedae. Classification (GTDB taxonomy): domain Bacteria; phylum Actinomycetota; class Actinomycetes; order Streptosporangiales; family Streptosporangiaceae; genus Nocardiopsis_A; species Nocardiopsis_A suaedae. The sequence continues at coordinate 267,558 of NZ_JAQFWP010000001.1, forward strand.
CTGCCGGGGCGCGGAGGGCTCCACGGGGGACCGCCCGGAGTCCGGCTCCTCAGGGGCCGCCGCCTCGGCGGAGCCTTCGGCGGCCACGGTGACCAGCGGCGCCCCCACCGGAACGGTCTGCCCCGGGTCGGCGTGCAGCGCGGTGACGGTCCCCGCGAACGGGCAGGGCACCTCCACCGCGGCCTTGGCGGTCTCCACCTCGGCCACCGGCTGGTCCACCGTGACCGTGTCGCCGACCGCGACCCGCCACTCCACCAGCTCGGCCTCGGTCAGGCCCTCGCCCAGGTCGGGCAGGGCGAAGTCGCGCCCGTTTGCGCTCATGCGCCCACCTCCGCCGGGGCGGGCGCGGAGGTCCAGGTGCGCTCCCACTGCAGCCGGTCGAAGGCGTCCAGGATGCGGTCCACCGACGGCAGGTGGTGCTCCTCCAGGCCCGGCGGCGGGTAGGGCACGTCCAGCCCGCACACCCGCAGCACCGGCGCCTCCAGGTAGTGGAAGCACTGCTCGGTGAGGCGGGCCGCGACCTCCGCGCCGTACCCGGCGAACCCGGAGGCCTCGTGCACCACCACCGCCCGGCCGGTGCGCCGCACCGAGGCGGCCGCGGTGGCGTCGTCGAACGGCGACAGGCTGCGCAGGTCGACCACCTCCACCGAGGTGCCCTCCTCGGCGGCGGCCGCGGCGGCCTCCAGGGCGGTCTCCACCATCGGCCCGTAGGCGAGCAGCGTCACGTCGTCGCCGGAGCGGCGCACCACGGCCCGGTCCATGGGGGCGGTGCGCACCGGCAGCACCGCCTCCTCCTTGGTCCAGTAGCGGCGCTTGGGTTCGAGGAACACCACCGGGTCGGGCGAGTCGACCGCCTCGCGCAGCATCGAGTACCCGTCGGAGGGGGTGGCCGGAGTGACCACCCGCAGGCCGGGGGTGTGCGCCCAGTACGCCTCGGAGGAGTCGGCGTGGTGCTCGACCGCGCCGATGCCGCCGCCGTAGGGGATGCGGATCACCATCGGCAGCTCCAGGCGGCCGCGGGTGCGGTTGCGCATCTTCGCCACGTGCGAGACGACCTGTTCGAACGCCGGGTAGGAGAACGCGTCGAACTGCATCTCCACCACCGGCCGCAGCCCGTACATGGCCATGCCCACCGCCGTGCCGACGATCCCGGCTTCGGCCAGGGGCGAGTCGAAGCAGCGATCCTCGCCGAACTCGGCGGTCAGCCCGTCGGTGACGCGGAACACCCCGCCGAGTGGGCCCACATCCTCGCCGTAGACGACCACCGAATCGTCGGCGGCCAGCGCATCGCGCAGCGCCCGGTTGAGCGCCTGCCCCAGGGTGACGGTCCCGGCCATCGCTCAGCCCTCCCGGATCTCGGCCAGCAGGTCCCGGCGCTGGCGCTCCAGCTGCGCCGGGATCGAGTGGTACACGTGCGCGAACAGCTCCTCAGGCGCGGTCTCGTCCTCGCCGGAGTAGCGCTCCCGGACGGCGGCGGCCGCGTTCTCGGCCTCCTTCTCAAAGCCGTCCATCGCCGTGTCGTCCAGGGCGCCCTCCGCGCGCAGCAGCGCCTCAAGGCGGGTGAGCGGGTCGCGGTCCTCCCAGCGCGCGCGCTCGGAGTCGTCCCGGTAGCGGCCCGGGTCGTCGGAGTTGGTGTGCGGGTCCAGACGGTAGGTGCGCGCCTCGATGAGGGTCGGCCCGCCGCCGTCCCGGGCCGACGCCAGGGCCTGGGAGACCGCCGCGTACACGGCGGCGGCGTCGTTGCCGTCGATGTGCGCCCCGGCCATGCCGTACCCGACGGCCTTGTGCGCCAGGGTCGGCGCGGCGGACTGCTTCTCCACCGGGACGCTGATGGCCCACTGGTTGTTCTGCACCAGGAACACCACCGGCGCCTTCCACACGGCGGCGAAGTTGAACGCCTCGTGCGCGTCGCCCTCACTGGTGGCGCCGTCGCCCATCATCACCAGGGCGGCGGTGTCCTCCCCGGCGCGGCGGGCCGCCCAGGCGAGCCCGACCGCGTGCGGGGCGCTGGTGGCCAGCGGTGTGCACTGCGGGGCGCACCGGTGGCGGCGGGGGTCGTAGCCGCTGTGCCAGTCCCCGCGCAGCAGGGTGAGCACCTCGACGGGGTCGACGCCGCGCGCGACCAGGGAGACGCAGTCCCTGTAGGTGGGGAAGAGCCAGTCGCGGTCCGCCATGGCCAGTGCCCCGCCCACCTGGCATGCCTCTTGGCCGCGGGAGGAGGGGTACACGGCCAGGCGGCCCTGGCGGGCGAGCGCACTGGCCTGGCGGTCGAAGCGGCGGCCGATGACCATGCCGCGCAGGAGGGCGAGGAGGGTGCCCGGTTCGGGAGTGTCGTAGGCGGTCCCCTCGGTCCTGCGGCCGGTCGGGTCGACCAGCCCGGTGGGCTCCACGGAGGGGAGCGGTGGAGCCGATCCGCGTGCGTCATCGCTGCGCTTCATGTCTTGAATATGTGCTTCGTCACCCCATACTGTCCATATCCGGCGGACGACCGCGGACGAACGGACGCCGTGGGCGGGAATGTGCGGCCGGACGTCCAGCCGGTCCACGATACGGACGGTGTGAGGTGAGACACATGGCCGCGGCCCTCGACGACGTGGACCGGAGGATCATCGCCCTTCTGCGCGAGGACGGCAGGATGTCGATGCGCAGCGTGGCCGAGCGCGCGCACATCTCGCGGGCGAACGCCTACGCGCGGCTGGACCGGCTTCGCTCGGAAGGGGTCATCAAGGGGTTCACCGCGGTGGTCGACCCGGAGAAGTGCGGGTACGGGCTGGCGGCCTATGTTTCGGTGGGCATCCGGCAGGAGTCGTGGAAGGCGTTCCGCGACCTGCTGCGCACGATCCCGGAGGTGCACCACGCGGCGCTGGTGTCGGGGGATGTGGACCTGTTGCTGCTGGTGCGGGTGGCCGACGCGGCGGCGCTGCGCACGTTCGTGCTGGAGCGCCTGCAGCGTATCCCGGAGGTGGTGAGCACGCGGACACTGTTCGTGCTCGACGAGATGGACGTGGCGCCGGCACTGTGACACGGGGCGGGGGCGCCCCCGGTGAGGGGCGCCCCCGTGGCTCGCAGCCGGATGGTGGAACGACGCGGATCAGCTGAAGACCCTGTAGCTCCGAGTGGGGAAGCCGACCGCCTCGAAGGGGTCAACGATCGGGCCGGGTCCGGCGCAGTCGGGGCCGAAGTGCAGAGCCACGGCGTCCACGGTCTGGTTTTCAAAGACGATCGTCGGGGCGGCGTCTCCGGCGGCGATGGTGTAGCAGCCAGGGGTGGGGTTGTCGTGGTTGTGCCACTCCGCGTGGTTGAACGTCCACCTGAGCTGTCCAGGGGCGGCCGACGCCGGGGCGACGGCGGAGAGGGCGAGGGCGGCGGACGCGGCGACGGTGGCGGCGGCCAAGGGGATGCGCTTCATGGCACTCCGATCGAGGTTCATTCACTGACGGTGCTGTGACCGGAACCGTTCGTGTCCGAGGCCGGAGGGGCGGAAACCCGCGCGGTGCGGCGAATTCGCCGACGGCATCGAGACCTGTCGATTGATGCGGGTATGAGTCGCGAATTCGACCGTCGAATCGCTTGTGACATGCCGCTTTCCCGAGCGATACGTCGGATCCGGGGTGGCCGGTCGATGGTCGGGGCAGGTCCGAAAAGACCCCCCCTTGACTTCGAGTTAAGGTGAACTTCGAGGATGGCCGCATGACCGACACACACGACGACGTGGTCCTGTTCCACAACACCATGCGCATCCACGACGGCCACCTGGAGGGGTTCAGGCGTGCGGTCGCCCGCGCCCTGGACTTCGTCCGCGAGCACGGCCCCCAGCTCATGGTCGAGGTCTTCATCGACGAGGAGCGGATGCTCGCCCACTCCTTCCAGCTGCACACCGGTTCCGACTCGATCCGCGCGCACATGGCGATGTCCGACCCCTTCATCAGGGGGGTGATGGAGCACTGCGAGGTCGCCGACTTCCGGGTCTACGGCGACGTCGAGGACGGCATCGCCGCCCTGCTTCCTGAAGGCGCCACCGTCCTGCCCCGCTTCACCGGGTTCACCCGCATGCCGGTCGGCTGACCCCCCTCACGGCACGGGGAGCCCTGCCCCGCGCCCGGGGGATCCCGCGCCCCTCAAGGGTTTCCGTCCGCCCCGGCGGAGCCGTCCGCCGGGGCGGCGAGTCTCCCCGGGTCCTCCGGCAGGGCCTCCTCCAGGGCCGGGGCCAGCGACCGGGAGAACGTCGCGGTCATGTGGTCGTCGTCGCCCATCACCAGCACGTTGCCCATCACCGACGGGCACCGCCCCTCCGGGCACAGGTGCCCGGTCATGTCGACCGGGGCGACCCCGGACGGCAGGCGCCCGCCCGGCTCCTCGAGCGGGGAGCGCGGCGCCAACGTCTCCCGAAGGGCCACCCCGCAGGCCTCCCGGCCCTCGGTGTCCACGCACTCGGGGGCGTCGAAGTCCAGGCGGGGCGTGTCCCGCACCGCGATCACGCCCACGCCCAGGCCGCCCATCTCCTCCCAGCGCTCCAGGTACCCCTCCGGGACCCGCTCGGCCCCCGGGTCCCCGGCCCGCACGCTGCGCGTGCCGTTGGTGAACACCGCGTCCGGCGGCGCGCTCCGCAGACGCTCACCGACCTGCGCCTTCCACTCCCGGCAGGACGCGGCCGCCTCCCCGCCGCCCGGACGCGGGTCGGTGCTGAACGCGCATCCGTTCTTGGTCATCACCTCGATGCGCCAGCCCCGCCGGTCGGCCACCTCCAGCAGCGCTGGGAACCACTGGCCCACGTGCGAGTCGCCCACCATCGCCACCGTGCGATCGGCCGACTCCGGGCCGAACGCGCACACCACCAGCTCCCGGTCGGTCAGTTCGGCGTTGCAGCCGTTGGTGTGCGTCAGCCACGGGTCCACCGGGTCGGTCAGGTCCGGGTACACCGGCTTCTCCGGCAGGGACGCGGCCAGGCGCGCGTCGTCCACCACCCGGGCGCCCGGGTAGGAGCCGAAGTCCGCCGCCTGCTCCGCCAGGCGCTCCTGCCCGGCCGCCAGCCGGGCCTGCCACACGGGCACCAGCGCCAGTACCGGAACCAGGAACGCCGCCCCCGCGGCCACGGCGAGCCCCGGCCCGGGCCGGGCGGGCAGGCGCCGGAGCACCCTGCCTTCGAGGGCCCACTCCGTGCCCGCCGCCAGCGCGTAGGCCAGCACCAGCACGAACGCGCCGCCGAGCGCCCCGGCCTGCTCCCGCCCGGTCGCGGCGAGGGAGAAGACCAGGATCGGCCAGTGCCACAGGTAGAACGGGTAGGCGAGCGCCCCCAGGCGCCGCAGCGGCGGCAGCTCCAGGAGCGGGCCCACACCGCGCGGCGGCGCGCCCCCGGCGCCCGCCACGACCACCAGGGCCGCGGCCAGGACCGGCCACAGTGCGATCCAGCCGGGGAACATGCGGCCCGCGTCGAGCACGGCCCCGCAGGCCACCAGCGCCGCGACCCCGGTCCAGCCCATCACCGCGCGCAGCCGGGCGTGCGGCCGCACCCACGGCAGCACCGCGGCCAGCAGCGCCCCCAGGGCGAGCTCCCACAGCCGGGCACCGGAGTCGAAGTAGGCCCACCGCTGGTCGGCCGCGGTGGCCTGCACCGAGTAGGCGAGCGACACCGCGGCCGCCACCGCGGCCGCGCCCGCCAGCAGCGGCCGCACCCCGATCCGGCCCCCCGCCCGGGTGCGGGCGGCGGCCAGCGCCGCGAGCGCCGCCACCGCCGGCCACACCAGGTAGAACTGGCCCTGCACGGCCAGCGACCAGAAGTGCTGCACCGGGCTCGCCTGCGACACCGACCCCAGGTAGTCGACGGCGTTGGCGGCCAGCTTCCAGTTCTCGTAGTACAGCGCCGAGGCCGTGAGCTCCTCGGACACCTGCCGCCAGGCGGGGCGCGGCAGCAGCAGCGGCGTCGCGGCCGCCACCGCGAGCAGCACCGCCCCGGCCGCCGGGGACAGCCGCCGCACCAGCCGCGACCAGAACCGGGCGAAGGGCACGCGGCTCTCCCGCTCGATCGAGCGCAGGAGCGAGGCGGTGATGAAGAAGCCGGTGAGGAAGAGGAAGACGTCGACGCCGCCGGACACCCGGGTCGACCACACGTGGTAGACGGCGACCAGCAGCGCGGCCAGACCGCGCAGGCCGTCCAGGTCGGTGCGCCGCTCGGGGGCGGGCGTGCGGGCGTCGGTCATGGCAGGTGCGCGTGGAGAGGGGAAAGGGGCGGAACGGACACGGGCCAGCCTACGCGGCGCCGTCCGCGCCGGACGCCCGGCCCCGAACCGCGCGCCCTTGACCTCAAGCGCACTCGAAGAATTACCGTCGGTGGCATCCGGCCGCGGACGGCGGCGCGACGGACAGGAGGCGGAGCATGGCCATCGAGCTGAATCACACCATCGTCCTGGCGCGTGACAAGACGACGTCCTCGGCGTTCCTCACCGAGCTGTTCGGGCTGCCGCCGGCCACACCGTTCGGCCCGTTCATGGCGGTCGAGGCCGCCAACGCGGTGACGCTGGACTACATGGACACCACGGAGGCGATCGTGCCGCAGCACTACGCCTTCCTCGTGGGGGAGGACGACTTCGACCGGATCTTCGGGCGCATCCGCGACCGGGGGATGCCGTACTGGGCCGACCCGGGCAAGACCCGGCCCGGGGAGGTCAACCGCAACGACGGCGGGCGCGGGGTCTACTTCGACGACCCCGACGGGCACCGGCTGGAGATCATCACGCGCCCCTACGGCAGCGGAGCATGACCCTGCCGCCCCGGGGGCGGACGCGCCCCGCCCTCACCCCACGATCGGGCGCTCCTGCGGGTATTCGAACCTGCGGGTGCGCCGCCGCAGGGCCAGAGCCGTCGCCACGGTGATCGGCCCCAGCCGCCCGGTGAACATCAGCACGATGACGATCACCTCGCCGGGCGGCGACAGGTCGCCGGTGATCCCGGTGGACAGGCCCACCGTGGAGAACGCCGAGATCACCTCGAACAGGATCTGGTCCAGGGTGAACGGGGTGATCGTCATCAGCGCCATCGTCGCGGTGAAGATCAGCCCGATCGCCAGCAGCACCACGGTGATCGCCTGCTGGATCACGCCCTCGGTCAGCCGCCGCCGGGCGATGTGCACGCTCGACTCGCCCCGCACGTTGGCGTAGATGACGAACGCCAGCAGGGCGAACGTGGTCACCTTGATGCCGCCGGCGGTCCCGGCGCTGCCGCCGCCGACGAACATCAGCATGTCGGTCATGAACAGCGTCTGGGTGTGCATGTCGCCGAACGGCAGGGAGTTGAACCCGGCGGTGCGCGTCATCGCCGACTGGAAGAAGCCGGTGAGCGCCTTATCGCCGACCGACAGCGGCCCCATCGTGTCCGGGTTGCGCCACTCCAGCAGCAGGAACCCGGCCCACCCCGCCGCCAGCAGCACCGCCGTGGTCACCAGGGTGATCTTGGCGTGCAGCGTCCAGTGGTGGGGCTCGCGGCGGCGGCGCGCGTGCCGGTAGAGCTCCACCCACACCGGGAAGCCCAGGCCCCCGGCGATCACGGCAAGGGCGACCGGCACGGTGATCCACGGGTCGGTCGCGAACGACTCCAGGCTGTCGCTGTAGAGGGCGAACCCGGCGTTGTTGAACGCCGAGACCGCGTGGAACAGGCCCAGCCGCAGCCCGTGCAGCGGCTCCTCCCCGTGGGCCAGGATCAGCCGCGCCGACAGGATCGCCGTCAGCAGCGCCTCGAAGACCACCGTCACCTGCAGGATGCCCAGCAGCAGCTGGCGCACCTCTCCCAGGGTGACACTCTTGGTCTCGGCCCCGGCGCGCAGCTGCATGCGCAGCCGCACCCGGCGCGTCACCAGCAGGCTCAGCACCGTGGCCAGCGTCATGATGCCGAAGCCGCCGATCTGGAACAGGCCCAGGATCACCCACTGGCCGAACGTCGACCAGTACACCGGCGTGTCCACCACGATCAGACCGGTCACGCACACCGCCGAGGTGGCCGTGAACAGCGCGGTCAGCGGCGGGGCCGCGCCGGGGCCCGCAGCGGCGGCGGGCAGGCTCAGCAGCCCGGTGCCGACCAGGATCACCAGGGCGAAACCGCCCACGAGGAGCTGCGGGGGCTTGGTCCAGGGCCGGTGCGGCACCACCGAGGGGGCGCGCCGCGACCACAGCGCGCGCCTGAGCCGGGACCGCAGCCGCGCGGCCGTCCCGGATCGCCGGGGCGGGGGCGGCCAGATGTCGCCGGGCACGGTGCGCGGACTCAACGGGCTCCTCGGAGGATTCGGTATCGGGACGGCCCGCTTCTTTCGGGCGGCCGTAGCGATCTTAAGCGTGCCCGGGCGGGGCCCAAACGCCGGAGGCGCTGATCAGCGTGTTGGATTCCGGACACCGCAGAAGGGCGGGAACGGCCGATAGCATCCGCAGACGGGGCCGCTCACGGGCCGTGGCGGCCCCGTGCCGGGCCTGCGGACGGTCCGGCACCAGCCAGTACCGGCCACGGAACGAGGGGGCACATCCATGCCGGGACGCTACGGCGGCGACCGCGGAAACGGCGGTCGCGGAGGCGGACGCGGGGGCGACCGCGGAGGCGGCCGGGGCAAGCCCCCGGCGCCCCGGATCACCGGCGTGCGCGACGCGGCCCGGCTCGCCGAGGAGCTGGGCCGGATGGACGGCGCCTCGTACGGGCGCTACAAGTCGCTCGTCGGCGACTGGGAGTTCGACGACTTCACCCTGAGCATCGAGAAGGTGCAGGCCGACCCGTTCGCGCCGCCGTCCCGCATCGCGGTGCGGATCCCGGCCGACGTGGCCGGGCTGCCCGAGCACGCCTGGACCGACCCGGTGCGGCGCCGGGCCACCGCCGACTACCTGCTGCGGGTGGCGCACCGCGCCCTCAAGGGCGCCCGGCTGCGCATCGACGCCGGCGGCCAGCAGGTGCTGGACCGCGCCTCGGGCCGCATCCGCGACGGCGAGGTGCTGCTGCGCCTGGGCATCGAGATGCCCGGGCACGGCCGCCGCATCGACGGCCGGTCGGCGCGCGCCGAGTTCTGCGAGCGGCTGCCGGAGATGGTGGAGGCGCTGCGCTGGGACGCCCTGGACACCGCCGAGGCGACCGCCTTCGCCGACAGCGTCGAGGACTCGGCGGCCCTGCGGGACGCCCTGCCCGGCCTGGGCCTGGTGGCGTTCGTCGCCGACGGGTCGGTGCTGCCGCGGGCCAGCGGGGTCAGCGACCGGCCCATGGAGGGCGACTTCGTGCCGTTCTCCGCCCCGCCCAGCATGCGGGCCTCCGTCCGGCTTCCGCACGCCGGGGAGGTGTCCGGGCTCGGCATCCGCGAGGGCATCACGCTCATCGTCGGCGGCGGCTTCCACGGAAAGTCGACCCTGCTGCACGCCCTGGAGCGCGGGGTGTACGACCACGTGCCCGGCGACGGGCGGGAGCTGGTGGCCACCCGCGCCGACGCGGTCAAGATCCGCGCCGAGGAGGGGAGGCGGGTGGAGCGCACCGACGTCAGCGCGTTCGTGCGCAACCTGCCCACCGGCGCCGACACCTCCGACTTCCGCACCGACAACGCGTCGGGCTCCACCTCGCAGGCGGCCAACATCGCCGAAGCGCTGGAGGCGGGCGCGGGGGCGCTGCTCGTGGACGAGGACACCACCGCCACGAACCTGATGATCCGCGACGCCCGCATGCAGGAGCTGGTGCACGGCGACCGGGAGCCGCTGACCCCCTTCGTCGACCTGGTGCGCCCGCTCCACCGGGACCAGGGCGTGTCCACCGTGCTGGTCATGGGCGGCAGCGGCGACTACTTCGACGTGGCCGACCAGGTGGTGATGCTGGACGGGTACCGGCCCTACGACGTCACCGAGCGGGCGCGGGAGCTGGCCTCCGAGCGCACCGACGCCGACTTCCCGGCCCCGGCGCGGCGGGTGGTCGACCCGCGGTCGGTGGACGCGACGGCGCGCGGCCGGATGCGCCTGAAGCGGCGCGACATGGACGTGCTGACCTACGGCGAGAACGAGATCGACGTGCGGGGCCTCACCCAGCTCGTCGACCCCGGCCAGGTGATCGGCGTGGGCCTGGCGATGCGCACGCTGACCGAGCGGGGCCTGGTCGACGGCCGCGCGACGGTGGCCGAGGCGCTGGACGCGCTCGAGGACCTGCTGGCGGAGGCCGACGGGGACGGCAGCGGCGCGGCGTCGGTGCTGGGCCGGGGATACCTGGGCGACTTCGCGCTGCCCAGGAGGTTCGAGACCGCGGCGGCGCTGAACCGGCTGAGGTCCCTGCGCGTCCGCCGGAGCGGCTGAAGAGGGCGGGCACCGGGGCCGGACGGACCGTACGGCCCGTCAAGACGGTATAGACCGTATAGACGGTACGGGCCGTCTGTGGTCCGACGGAGCGTTTCCCCGGTGCGCTGTCGGCTCGTGGCACGGAACGCGCAAGTCGGTCGGCGGGGATGGACGTCGCCCCCGCCATGCGGGCGGCGTGCGGCCCTCTGCTGTGCCGCCCCTGTGGAAGGCGTCCCGTCAGAACCATGGTGTGGAAGCCATGGCGCGGAAGGCGACACAGCGGGTGCGTCGGCGCTCGAAGAGCCTCCGAGAACACGCACTCGGGGCCTGACCGTGCGCCCCACCGGCGCCCGCCGAACGGACGCCGGGAACGGGGGCACCGGGGCCGCATACGAAATGCGCGGGCGGGGGAGCGGTGTTGGAGGGAGGGACGGCCGTACCCGGCCGGTGGGCCCACGGGCGCACCGATCCGTGCCGCGGCCGCCGCTCCGCACCCGCGCCGTGCCGCCTCCGCGGCGCCGCGCAGGCGACACGGAACCCGCCCGCACCACACGGGCGTGTCGCCCAGTTCGTCTATCCTGGAGCGCGGACCCGGGCCCGGCCAGAGGGCACCGGGCGGCCCCATCCTTCGGAACGGAGATCCCCACTGGTGCCCGACCCCGCAGACCTGTACGAGCTCCGCCCCGGCGCCGAGACCGGCGGGGGATCGGTGATGCTCGTCGTCCTCGACGGCTACGTGGACGCCGGGGCCGTCGGCCGGCAGGCGGCCGAGGCGCTGTTCGCCGAGTCCAGCGCCGACGAGGTCGCGGTGTTCGACGTGGACCGCCTGCTGGACTACCGCTCCCGGCGGCCGGTGATGACGTTCGTGGAGAACGCCTACACGGACTACAACCCGCCCCGGCTGACGCTGTACCGCATGCACGACGCCGAGGGCACCCCCTTCCTGCTGCTGCACGGCCTGGAGCCGGACCGCGAGTGGGAGGGCTTCGTCGCCGCGGTGCGCGGCCTGGTGGAGCGCCTCGGCGTGGACCTGACCGTCGGTGTGCAGGGCATCCCCATGGCCGTGCCGCACACCCGCCCGGTGACCGTCACCGCGCACGCCACCCGCCCCGAGCTGGTGTCCGCGCACAGCCCGTGGCTGGGCCGGGTGCAGGTGCCCGCGGGCGCGGCGTCGCTGCTGGAGTACCGCCTGGGCCAGGCGGGGATGGACGCCACGGGGTTCGCCGTGCACGTGCCGAGCTACCTGGCCCAGTCGGAGTACCCGCGGGCCGCCATCGCCGCCCTGGACTACGTCGCCGGGGCCACCGGCCTGTCGCTGCCGGTGACCCGCCTGGAGGAGTCGGCGCGCGAGACCGACTCCGAGATCGCCGCGCAGGTCGAGGAGTCCGACGAGGTGCAGAGCGTGGTGGGGGACCTGGAGCGCCAGTACGACGAGTTCATGTCGGCGCGCGAGGGCCTGGACGCCCAAGAGCTGCTCGACGGGGAGTCGGCCCTGCCCACCGCCGAGGAGCTCGGCGACGAGCTGGAGCGCTTCCTCGCCGACCGCGAACGCGGAGGAGACGGCTGAGGTACGGCTGAGGCAGGGGGAGACCTGTCGGGGTCCGCACGCCCGGCCCCTCCGTTGTTGATCTCGGGAGAACCATCGGGGTTCGCGGCCGGTGCCCTTGGGGCGCCGCCTGCGCCGGACGTGATTCGCGCGACACGTCCGGGAGCGGGGCGGCCGTGCAAGGCTTGAGGTGCGCTTCCGTCCGTGCTCGGCGTCAGTGCGGTGCGGTGCGCGCGTGGCGGGGTGGGCAGGACGCCGTCGCGCCGTGCCCGGGGCGCCGCCCCGCCTCGGGGCGGGAGGAGACCGTGCCGTTCGCGAAGCGGTGACGAAGAGCGCCGCCGAAGGCCGGGCGGCGAGGAGTGAACGAGGCCGCCCGCCGGGGCGGCGAGGGGGAGAGACCGTGCTGTACCAGCTGCTGTTCCACGCCGTGCTCCGGCGCACCGACGCCGAGTCGGTCCACCGGCTCGCCTCCGTCGGCCTGCGCGGGCTGGCCTCCGTGCCCGGGGCGGCCACCGCCGCGCGTACCGTCCTGGGGCCGCGCGAGCCCGAGCTGACCGTCACCGCCTTCGGCCGGGAGTTCCCCGGGCCGCTGGGCATGGCCGCCGGGTTCGACAAGGACGCCGAGCTGGCGGAGGGCCTGACCGCGGTGGGCTTCGGGTTCGTCGAGGTCGGCACGGTCACCGCCCGGGCCCAGCCGGGCAACCCCGCTCCGCGGCTGTTCCGCCTGGTCCCGGACCGGGCCATCGTCAACCGCATGGGCTTCAACAACCACGGCGCCGCCGCTGCCGCCGACCGGCTGCGGGGGCTGCGCGAGCGCCACACCGCGAAGGGGCGGCGCGGCCCCGTGGTGGGGGCCAACATCGGCAAGACCAAGGTGGTGCCCGAGGAGGAGGCCGCGGCCGACTACGCGGACTCCGCGCGGGAGCTGGCCGGTCTGGCCGACTACATGGTGGTCAACGTCAGCTCGCCGAACACGCCGGGGCTGCGCGGCCTGCAGGCGGTGGAGCACCTGCGGCCCATCCTGGAGGCCGTGCGCACGGCCCTGGACGCCGAGGGGGCGGGCGACATGCCGCTGCTCGTCAAGATCGCCCCCGACCTGGCGGACGAGGACGTCGACGCCGTCGCCGACCTCGCCCTGGAGCTCGGGCTGGACGGGATCATCGCCACGAACACCACCGTCGCGCGGGAAGGGCTGGCCACCGACCCGGAGACCGTGGAGGCCGCGGGCGCGGGCGGGCTCTCGGGCGCGCCGCTGAAGGAGCGCGCCCTGGAGGTCCTGCGGCGGCTGCGGGCCCGGACGGGCGACCGCCTGGTGCTCGTCGCCGCCGGGGGGATCGAGACGCCGGAGGACGCCTGGGAGCGGATCCGCGCGGGGGCGACCCTGGTTCAGGGCTACACCGGCCTGATCTACGGCGGGCCGATGTGGCCGCGCCGCATCCACCGGGGCCTGGCCCGCCTGGTGCGGCGTTCGGGCCTGCTGTCGGTCGGGGAGGCCGTCGGCATCGACGCGCCGCCCGCAGAGAAGGCGTCGTCGGCGGACGCGACGGGACCGGCGGAAGGCTGAGCACGCGCCCCCAGAGCAGCGAGGCGGGCTCGGGAGGCGATGGCACGGCTGGTGCCCCGCTCATGGGCCCCGGGCGGGTGGTGGGCCGCTGTGGTGCCGGGGAGGGGCGGCGACGACGGAGGTCGGCGGTTCCCCTCACTGCGCTGTCGGGCGGCGGGCGTGTGGGCCGGTCACTGTGAAGGGCGGCGACGGGGACAGCTGGTACACCGCTCCGGCCTGCTTGCCGACCGCCGGGTTCCTCGCGGTCCGGGCGGGTGGCGACTCGGCTGGTACCCCGCTGACGGGCCCCGGCCGGGCGGCGGGTTGCCGGGGTGTGAGGTGGAGGGCGGCGAAGAGGAAATGTCGGCGGCCCTTGCGGTGGCGCTGTCGGCCGCCGGGCGGGTGGCCGGTGCCCCTCTTCCCCGCGATGCAGGGGGCGCCCTTGTTGATCTCGGGGAAAACGACGCTACCAGCGCGGTTTTAGCGTCGTTTTCCCCGAGATCATCGCGGAGGGGCAGGGGCCCCGAGGAGTCGTCCCGCTCTGGCCGTCGCTGCCCTTCACGGCGACCGAGCGCACACCCTGCGGCCGACAGCGCCGCGGCAAGAGCCGCCCGCGCTTCTTCGCCGCCGAAGGTCAGCGGGCGGGGAGCGGGACCCCGGTGTCCAGTTCGGCGCCCAGGAGGGGGCCGTCCAGGTGGCTCGGGCGGATCCGTACGCCGGTCACGCGTTCGGCCAGGGCCAGCACCGACGCCGACGGGTCGTCCGGCTCGCCGTTCGACAGGCCCACCGAGCCCATCTCCGCGTCCAGGGCGTCCGGGCGGGTGCCCCGGCGCAGGTGCGGCTCCCGGGCGTCGAAGAAGGTCCGCAGCACGCCGTCGGCCACCCAGCGGAACTCGTAGCGCCGGTCCAGCAGCACGCGCACCGACACCAGCTCGGTCTGGGCCGACAGCGCCCGGTAGCAGTCCGGACGGGTCGCCCGGCAGCCGGTCGGCTCCACCACGACCGCCCAGCCGTTGAGGGTCAGGGCGTGGGCCGTCGGCGGCGGGCCGTCCTCGCAGCACAGGCCCGCCTCCACGGCGTCGGCGAGGGGCAGGGAGCGCAGCCGCTCCTGCGGCGCCCCCAGGCGGCGCAGCGACTCGGTCTTGGTCAGACCGCGCACGTAGGACAGGCAGAACGCCTCGGCCAGGTCGGGCTGGGTCTCCTCGAGCCAGGCGTAGTCTGCCGCGCATGCGCCCATCGACATCTCCGTTCCCCGTGTGCGGGTGGTGCCGTCGCCGGATCCCTTCCCGGTGGGGGAGGGCTCCATAGAAGGGACGATGGGCGCATCGTGCCGAGTTCCCCGGCGGAACACCGGATACCGGGCCACGTCAGGCCACCGCCGCAAGGGCGCCAAAGGGCGCGCTGAGGCGCGCCGACCGGATCTTCTTCACCACGGCGTCCGAGCATACGACCCCTGGGAGGGTGTCGCCGCACGTGGCCGGGGGTCCGGGCCGTCATGTGCGACACAGTGCCGCCGTTGCGGGCCTCGAGGCCGCTCCTCCGCCGCGCGGCATCGGGCGTGGCGCGCGCTGCGGGGGCCTGCCGGACTCATCCGGGGGCGTCAGACGTGCTGACGATGCGGTGGCGCGACGTGCGCTATAGGCCCCCGGACCGCGGCGGAACGCGACACGGCGGGAGCATCGACAGGACGGCTTACCCAGGGCGGTGAGCGGACCTCACAGAGCCCGAATCGTGCCGGTGGGCTGCGTAACGTCTGAGCATCGACCCGGTCGCCGGACGGGAACCCCGGATGAGGGCTCCGATCCGCCGCACGGCGGATCGGAGCCCTCAGGCCGGGCCGTCCTAGTCCTCGTCCTTCTTCTCCCCGCCCTTGTCCGAGTCCTTGTCGTCCTTCTTGTCGTCCTTCCCCTTGTCCTCGTCCTTCTCGGGGTCGGACTCCTTGCCGCCGGACTCGCCGCCGCCCTTGTCGTCCTTCTTCTCGTCCTTGCCGCCCTTGTCCTCTTCGGGCGTGTCCGGTGCCCCGTCGAGGTAGCTCTCACCCGGCTCGGTCTCGCCCAGGAGCTGGGAGACCGTCACCATCGTGTAGCCCTTCTCGTCCAGGCCCTTCACGATCTCCGGAACGGCGTCGATGGTCGTGCCGTGGATGTCGTGCATCAGGATGATCGCGCCGGGTGCCGCGCCCTTGAGCGCGCGCTCGGCCACGATGGACGCGTTGCGGTCCTTCCAGTCGTTGGTGTCGACGTTCCAGATGATCTCCGCCAGCCCCAACTCCTTGGAGACCGCGGCGACGTCGTCGTCGGTCGCCCCGTACGGCGGGCGCATGAGCACGGGGCGCTCCCCGGTCTCCCTGGTCACGAGGCCTTGGACCTCGGTCAGCTCGTCGCGCACCTTGTCCTTGCTCACCGTGGTCAGGTCCGGGTGGCTCACCGTGTGGTTGGCGACCTCGTGCCCCTCGGCGTACTCCCGGCGCACGGTCCGCAGGTTCTCGCGCACCGGCCCGCCGGTCACGAAGAACGTGGCCTTGGCGTCGTATTCGGCCAGTGTGTCCAGCACCTCGGGGGTGCGCCCGCCGGGCCCGTCGTCGAACGTCAGGGCGATGCACTTGCTCTCGGGGTCCGAGCAGTCGACGCCGGAGGGCGCGTCCGGGGCGAGCCGCCCCGGCACCTGGGCGGCGCCACCGCCGTCCTTCGGCGTACCGGACTTCTCCAGCTCCAGGTCCGGCGTCACCTGCGTGGCGGTCTCCTGGGCCTGCCGCCCGAAGTCCGACAGCAGCGGCTCGGCGTCCTCGCGGGGCACCACCGCGTGCAGTGGGCCCTCAGAGGACGGCGCCACCTGGCCCTGGTCGAACTCGACCACGACGTCGCCGTCCGGGTTGAACCCGACCGAGTCGTACAGGCCGGCGATGGGGTAGAGCGCCTCCGGGTCCACCCCGCCGTCCTCCAGGCGCTTTTCGACGAGCTCGTTGAGCTCGTCCAGCCCCTTCTGCCCGTCCAGCAGCTCGGAGGAGTAGGCGGTGTGCGCCGTGGCGGTGTCGTACCAGTAGGTGGAGGTTCCGGTGTGCTCGCCGTCGGAGTTCTTCTCCTTCAGCGCCAGGCGCACCGCCAGGACGTCGGGGCCGGCGGCGCTCAGCGCGCCCTTCACGTCCAGCGACTCGGCCCCGGACACGGCCGCGCGGTAGTCGTCGGCCTTGTCCTCGACGATGGAGTCCAGCTCCTCGGCGAACGGCTCGGCGCCGGGGACCGTCGGGTAGGCGATCTCCACGTCGACGCCGCCCTCGTCCTCGGTGCGCTTCTCCTCGCCGAGGTCGGCGACGGTGTCCGGGGCGACCTTCGTGAGGGCGTCCGGCTCGCCCTCGGGGCGCTGGGGCTGCTCTTCATGCCCGTTCGCGTTCTCGCCGTCGCTGGGACTGCAGGCGCAGAGCAGCGCGGCGAGCGCCACCGGGACGGCGAGCGCGGCGCGTGCGGAAAGCGGTCGGGTTTCGGCTCGGGAGTGGCGGAGCAACGGCCTTCGACTTTCGCTTATATCGGGTGAAGCGGACACGACGGATGAATCATCGCACCCGGCGCGGCGCAAGGTTCGGAGTTTCGGTCACGGGAGGGGAAAACATCGGGACGGATCGTCCCATCGGACCGGGGGAGGGGGGAGTGGGGCGGACCCGGCCTCGGGGCCGGGGAAGGGTCCTGCCTATACTTCCAAACGCGGTCGGTACGCGCACGGTGAAACGCCGCGCGCGTCGAAAGAGGGAACCCGGTGCGAATCCGGGACTGCCCCGCAGCGGTGAGCGGGAACGAAAGCCGTCATGAGCACTGGACGCGCACGCGTCTGGGAAGCGGCGGCCGGTAGGTCCGGCCTCCTCCCCGGCAGGGAGGGGCCACGCCCGCGAGTCCGAATACCTGCCCTCCGCCCGCGGGCACGCCGTGCCCGCGGAGGTCCGCGAGCCCCGAGGGAGGGCGGCGGCCGGCGGGAGCGGCCCGTGCCCGGGCGGCCCCGCCGCGCGCTCTGCCTCGCCTCGCGGCCGCACGGCTGATCGACGAGGGAGAGACGACGCCAGTGACGACGACCGTCCACGGATACCCGCGCATCGGACCCGACCGGGAGCTCAAGCGCGCCTGCGAGGCCTACTGGGCCGGGCGCGGCGGCCCCGCCGACCTCGACGCGGTCGGGGCGCGCCTGCGCCGCGCCGCCTGGGAGGCCTACGCCGAGGCCGGGATCGACGAGATGCCGTCCAACACCTTCTCCTACTACGACCACATGCTGGACACGGCGGTGCTGTTCGGGGCCGTGCCCACCCGGTTCGGGCGCCCTGAGGAGGCCGAGGACCGCGGCGCCGAGCTGGACCGGTACTTCGCCATGGCGCGCGGTGTGCAGGACACCGCGCCGCTGGAGATGACGAAGTGGTTCGACACCAACTACCACTACCTGGTCCCCGAACTGTCCCCGCACACGGACCTGCGCCTGGCCGGGAACAAGCCCCTGGCCGAGTTCACCCAGGCCAAGGGGCTGGGATACCTCACCCGGCCGGTGGTCGTGGGCCCGGTGACCTTCCTGCTGCTCTCCAAGCCGGCCGCCGGCGCCCCCGACGGGTGGAGCCCGCTGGAGCTGCTCGACGGCCTGGTTCCGGCCTATGCCGAGCTGCTGCGCCGGCTGCGCGCCGCCGGGGCCGGGGACGTCCAGCTCGACGAGCCGGTCCTGGCCACCGACCGCGGCCGCGCCGCGGTGGCCGAGTTCGAGCGCGCCTACCGCGCCCTCGCCGACGAGCCGGAGCGCCCGCGGATCACCGTGGGCACCTACTTCGGCCCGATCGGCACCGAGGCCCTGGAGGCGTTCAAGCGCACCGGCGCCGAGCGGATCGCCCTGGACCTGGTGTCCGGGCCGGACACCGCCGGGGAGCTGGCCGCCGTCTCCGGCCTGGGCGATGCGGACCTGGTCGCCGGGGTGGTCGACGGGCGCAACGTCTGGCGCACCGACGTGCGCGCGGCGCTGTCCCGGCTGAGCACCCTCATGGGCCTGGCCCGCGAGGTGGTGGTGGGCACCTCCTGCTCGCTGCTGCACGTCCCGGTGGACCTGGACGCCGAGACCGGCATGGACCCGGCGCTGCGCGCCCGGCTGGCCTTCGCCCGGCAGAAGCTGGACGAGGTGGCGCTGCTCGGGCGCGCCCTGAAGGACCCCGAAGGGGTCGCGGCCGACCTGGAGCGCGCCCGCGCCGACCTGCCCGAGCCGGAGGGCTTCCGCAACGCCCAGGTGCGGGCCCGCCTGGAGTCCCTGGGCAAGGGCGGCGAGGAGCGCCTGCGTGAGGGCCGCTGGAACAGCGAGGGCGAGCCGCAGTACCTGCCCACCACCACGATCGGCTCGTTCCCGCAGACCGAGGAGATCCGCAAGGCGCGGGCCGAGCACCGCACCGGCGCCATCGGGGACCAGGAGTACGAGTCCCGGATGAGGGCGGAGATCGACAAGGTCATCGCCCTGCAGGAGGACATCGGCCTGGACGTGCTCGTGCACGGCGAGCCCGAGCGCAACGACATGGTGCAGTACTTCGCCGAGCGCCTGGGCGGGTACACCACCACCGCCAAGGGCTGGGTGCAGTCCTACGGGTCCCGGTGCGTCCGGCCGCCGATCCTCTTCGGCGACGTGCACCGCCCCGAGCCGATGACGGTGCCGTGGGCCAGGTACGCCCAGTCCCGCACCGACAAGCCGGTCAAGGGCATGCTCACCGGCCCGGTCACGATGCTCGCCTGGTCCTTCGTCCGCGACGACCAGCCGCTGGCCGACACCGCCCGCCAGGTGGCGCTGGCCCTGCGCGACGAGGTCGCCGACCTGGAGCGCGAGGGCATCCGGCACATCCAGGTGGACGAGGCGGCGCTGCGGGAGCTGCTGCCGCTGCGCGCCTCGGAGCGCCAGGCCTACCTGGACTGGGCCGTGGGGGCCTTCCGGCTGGCCACCTCGGGCGTGGGCGGGCGCACGCTGATCCACACCCACATGTGCTACTCGGAGTTCGGTGAGATCGTCGGGGCCATCGAGGCGCTGGGCGCGGACGTGACCAGCGTCGAGGCGGCGCGCTCGCACATGGAGCTGGTGGACGACCTGGACCGCTCCGGCTACCGCCGCGGCATCGGACCGGGCGTCTACGACATCCACTCCCCGCGGGTGCCCTCCGCCGACGAGATCGAGGCGGCGCTGCGCACCGCCCTGCGGGCCGTCGACCCCGAACGGCTGTGGGTCAACCCGGACTGCGGGCTGAAGACCCGCGGCTACCCGGAGATCGAGCCGGCGCTGCGGAACATGGTGGAGGCCGCGCGCCGGGTGCGCGCCGACCTCGCCGGCTGACCCGGGCGCCGGGAACGGAGACAGAGAGCGCGAGGGGGCGCGGGCCGTCGGCCCGCGCCCCCTTTCTCACGCCTGTGCGGTGCGCGCGTGCGCGCCGTGCGTGCCCCGGCTCAGGAGCCGACCACGCTCAGGGCCTCCTCGCCGATGCCGGGGACCACGTCCTTGACGTCGTCGTACTTGAGCGGCGGCGGGGTGTCCTCGTCGGCCTGGTAGCCCGGCGAGAGCATGTACTCGACCTCGATGTTGATGTTGCCCTGGCGGATCAGCAGCGTGGTGAGCGAGTCGTGGGTGTTGAGCACCTTCTGGGTGCCGAACACCATCGTCGCCTCATCACCGAGGTCGATGTTCTCGTCGACCTTGTCGACCTTGGTCTCGATGATCTCGGTGCTCTCCTCGGAGGCGCGCTCGACGTTGGACTGGAAGTCGTCCTTCGCTCCCTCGACCGAGTCCGAGCCGCCGTAGGGCACGTCGTAGGTGACCGTCAGGTTGCCGTACTCGTCGCCGTCGCCCTTGACCGACCACATGCAGTAGGAGGAGGTGTCGGTGAGCGACTTGCTGCCGTCGGAGGCGCCGATGTCGGCCAGCGTCCCCTCCGAGACCGAGGAGCAGGGGTCCTCGGGCAGCGCGTAGGGCGGCTCGCCCTGGGGGCCGCCGGCCTGGGTGCCCTCGGTCTCCTCCGACTCGGTGGGCTCGTCGGTGGCGCCCTGGGTGCTCTCACCGCCGCCCGGCTCGCCGCCGCCGCCGGCCGTGCCGCCGCCACCGCCGCCGTTGCGCAGCAGCATGAAGATCACCGCGATCACGAGGATCACGATGATGACGCCGCCGCCGATCACGATCCACAGGCCCGCGCTGCTCTTCTTCGGCGGCGGGTACCCGGGCGCGCCGCCGGGCCCGGGGGCGCCGGGGCCGGGAGGTCCGCCCGGACCAGGGCCGTACGGGGGATGGCCGCCGCCGTACATCTGCTGGTCGGGAGGGGCGTACTGCGGCCCGGAGCCCCCATAGGGGGGTTGGTAGCCGGGCTGCTGTCCGTAAGGTCCGTTTTCGCTCATGACTCCCCTCGCCACCTGCGTGACTGAAACGTTTCGTGAGACGCACGACGGCGCCCTCGCGGTTCCCCGTTCGGCGGGAAACGTGGAGCCGGGCGCCGATCGCGCCCGTCCACGGGCGTCCCTCCGCGTCTGGTCGGCAGGAGGCGGGCCCCGGGTTCGGCATCCTAGCGTTCGGCCTGCGTCCGGGGTGAGGGCGGGAGGGCGGATGGACCGCATCGTCACGGTTTCGTGGCGGATCCGTGCCTGGGGCGCCTCTGTCGGACTCCCCGATCGTTGCCGGAATGAGACCCGCGCGCCGTCGGGGGCGGCGTTACCGTGGCCCGGTGACCGACGGTGCTGACAGGAACGGCGGAGCGGACGTCCCGGACGTCCCCGGTGCCCCGGAGGACCCGGAGGCGGTCTCGGGCCCGACCCTCCCGCCCCGGCACGGCTTCTGGGCCTGGCTGGTGTTCATCCTGGCCGTCGGCGCGGTGCTGGCCCTGGCCGGCGGGTGCATGGCCTACATGTACCGCCCGCTCTTCGGCGGCTGACCGGCCGCACCGGGCGCGGGTCAGAACATGCTGATGTGCACGTGGTCGAAGTGGTTCTCGGTGATCGACCCGCGGTCCTCCATGTCCCGCCAGCCCTCGGAGCCGCGGCGCACGTCCCAGATCTGCTGGCGGTAGATGATGTACATGATGCCCAGCCGCTCGGCGTTGTCCTGGGCCCAGTGCGCGATGTCCCAGCCGTGGTCGATCATCTTCTGGGAGGGCATCTGCCCGTCCCCGTTGACCATGAAGTCGCAGGCGCGGCCCTTGGGGTGCTCGCCGACGACGTAGCCGCCGTCGGGCCGGTAGCACCCGTACCCGCCGTGCTTCCGGTTCTCGCCGAACTTCTCCAGCACGATGTCGCGCATCTGCCGGGTGCGCGGGGTGAGGCTGTCCGGCGGCCCCATCTCCTGCACGGGGTGGTCGGCGATGAGCTCCTGGACCTCCTCGCGGCGGCCCTCCAGCTCCTTGAGGTCCTCCTCGACCGCCTCGGCCTTCTCCTCGGCGTTGGCGCTCGCCTTCTCGTCGCGCTCGACCGCCTGCTGCAGCTCGTCGATGCGCGCCTGGTGGTTGCCGGACAGGTGGCCGATGAGCTGGGCCTGGTCGATCAGGAGCTGGGGGTCCTCCTCGACGAAGACGGTCAGTGAGGGGTCCAGGCCGGAAGAGGTGTACCCGGCGATGGCCAGCTGCCGCACCTTGTCCCGGGCCTCCTCGACCTCCTCGCGGGTGGAGTCGGCGCGCTCCTGCGCCTTCTCCGCGTCGTCGAAGACCGCCTCCATGTCGCGCAGCTCGCCGTTGTACTCGTCGCTGAGCGCGTCCGCCCGGTCCTGCAGCTCCTCAAGGCTCTCCGCGGGGGGCGGCACCGGGACGGCCGCGGCGGGGGACAGGGCGGCCGGGAGGGTGATCACCGCGGCGAGGGCGGTCGCCCCCAGGCGTGCGGCCCGGCGGCGGGCGGCGCCCTCGGAGGGGCACGGCGGGTCGGGGGCCCAGAAGTCGGCGTACGGGCCGCCGCCGGTCCTCTCGTCCTCCACGTCCACGGCCTCCTCGGCCCGATAGATCTGCGGTCCCTCGACCGCGCATACGCACAGAGACATTAAAGGGAGATTCGGGCGGACGCCAACGGAACGCCGGTTTGTGGTGAACGTAACGCCCCATTCGCCGGTTTCGTTCTCGTTTTCCATCGTCTGGTGTGGTTACGTGGGGGCGTGGATGTAACCGAGCACGCCAGTCCCGCCCTCCGCGCCGAGCCGCGCGGTCGTCGGCTGTGCCCCGCGTGGCACCGCCCGGCGGGCGGCTGTTGCCTGATGCCGGTCTGACATCCCGCTCCGCGACCGGGGCGCCGACGGGACTCGGTCCCCGGCGCCCAGCGCGTCGCCCTCTCTTCCCACACCTCCGGTGCCCCATGCTCTGACGTGGGCCCACGCGCGGGGGCCGCCGCGGCGGTGCCGGGCCGCCGACGGTCCGCGCCCCCGCCCGCCCCGGAGCCGTCCGCCCTCCCGACCGGAGGGCCGAACGTCGAGGAAACCCGTGATCGAAGCAGTGGACCTGCACAAGGTCTACCCCGTGAACAAGCGCAGGGTCGTCGCCCTGGACGGCGTCGACCTCTCCGTGGAGCAAGGGGAGGTCTACGGCGTCGTCGGCCAGAGCGGCGCGGGCAAGAGCACCCTGCTGCGCTGCGTGAACCTGCTGGAGCGCCCCACTTCGGGCCGCGTCGCCGTGGACGGGCGCGACCTCACCGCGCTGGGCTCGGCCGACCTGCGCCGCGCCCGCCGCCGCATCGGCATGGTGCACCAGCACTTCGCGCTGCTGTCCTCGCGCACGGTGGCCGGGAACATCGCCTTCCCGCTGGAGAACGCCGGGGTCCCGCGCCGCCGCCGCACCGCCCGCGTCGCCGAGCTGCTCGACCTGGTGGGCCTGGGCGACAAGGCCAAGGCCCACCCCGCCCAGCTTTCCGGCGGCCAGAAGCAGCGGGTCGGCATCGCCCGCGCCCTGGCCTCCGACCCGGCGGTGCTGCTCAGCGACGAGGCCACCTCCGCGCTCGACCCGGACACCACCGAGTCCATCCTGGAGCTGCTCCGCGACCTCAACCGCGAGCTGGGGCTGACCATCCTGCTGATCACGCACGAGATGGACGTGATCAAGCGGATCTGCGACTCGGCCGCGATCATGGAGTCCGGCGCCTTCCTGGAGTCCGGGAAGGTCCTCGACCTCATCGCCACCCCGGGCTCGCGGCTGGCCTCCTCGCTCTTCCCGCTGCCGCGCACCGACGCGCCCGACGCGGTCTCGGTCACCTACCCGCGCGCCTACGACGAGCCGCTGATGTCCGAGCTCACCCGCCGCTTCGGGGTGGACGTCAACATCCTGGCCGGGGCGGTCGAGCAGGTCGCCGGGACCTCCGTCGGGCGGCTGAACGTGCAGATCCAGGGGGAGCGCCGGGAGGGCGCGCTGCGCTTCCTCACCGACAAGGGCCTGCTGGTCCAGGAGGCGGGCCGATGATCGACTTCCTCACCGAGTTCGCCGCCCGCCTGCCCGGCATGCGGGAGACGCTCTACTACGGCACCCTCGACACCCTCTACATGGTGCTCTGGGCCACGGTGTTCAGCGTGCTGTTCGGGCTGCCGCTCGGGGTGCTGCTGGTGACCACCGAGCGCGGCGGCCTGACCCCCGCCCCCTGGCTCAAGCCGGTGCTGGGCGCGGTGGTCAACATCGGGCGCTCGCTCCCGTTCATCGTGCTCATGGTGGCGGTCCTGTCGCTGACCCGGCTGCTCACCGGCACCACCCTGGGCCCCACCGCCGCCATCGTCCCGCTGAGCATCGGCGCCGTGCCGTTCTTCGCCCGCCTGGTGGAGACCGCCGTGCGCGAGGTCGACCGGGGCGTGGTCGAGGCCGCGCACGCCATGGGCACGCGCAAGAGCGCCATCGTCGGCAAGGTCCTGCTGCCCGAGGCGCTGCCCGGCCTCGTCGCCGCGCTCGTGATGACCGTCGTCACGCTGGTCTCCTACTCGGCCATGGCCGGGGCGATCGGCGGGGGCGGCCTGGGCGACGTCGCCATCCGCGAGGGCTACCAGCGCTTCGACGACTACTACCTGTGGGCCACGGTGATCCTCCTGGTGGTCATCGTCCAGGCCGCGCAGACCATCGGCGACCTCGTCATCCGCCGGGTCTCCCACCGCTGAGCCCGGCCCGCGAACCGTATCCACCGACCGACACCGGCCCTTCCGCCGCGCCCGCGGCGCGGACGGCCACCCGACAGCGAGGAGCACCAAGGTGCGTAGGACTCTGGCGATCATCGGCGCGACGGCACTGGCGACCACCGCCGCCGCCTGCGGCGCCCCCAGCGAGCGCGCCGCCGAGGACGGGGGCGGCGACGGGGACGGCACCACCATCACCGTGGGCGCCACCCCGGTTCCGCACGCCGACGTCCTCACCTACATCCAGGAGAACCTGGCCGCGGACGCCGGACTGAACATCGAGGTCACCGAGTTCACCGACTACAACCAGCCCAACGCGGCGCTGGTCGAGGGGAGCCTGGACGCCAACTACTTCCAGACCGTGCCCTTCATGGAGGACTACCTCGAGGGGAACCCGGACGCCGACCTGACCTACGTGGGCGACGTCCACCTGGAGGCCTTCGGGCTGTACTCGCAGAAGGTCGGCGACGTGGCGGAGCTGGAGGACGGAGCGCAGGTCGGCGTCCCCAACGACGCCGCCAACATGGGGCGGGCGCTGAAGCTGCTGGAGGACCAGGGGCTGCTCACCCTCGCCGAGGACTCCGGGGACAACCCCTCCGAGGACGACATCGAGGACAACCCCAAGGGCCTGGACATCGTCCCGACCGAGGCGGCGCAGCTCCCGCGGTCGCTGCCGGACCTGGACGCGGCGGCGATCAACGGCAACTACGCCATCGAGGCGAAGGTGGCCGAGACCGCCGAGGCGCTGGCCTTCGAGGAGACCGAGGGCAACCCGTACGCCAACGGCCTGGTGGTGCGCTCGGAGGACGCCGACGACGAGGCGGTGGCCACGCTCGACGAGCTGCTGCACAGCGACGAGGTGAAGCGGTACATGGAGGAGCAGTGGGACGGGGTCGTCATCCCCGTCTCGGGCGACGGCGGGCAGGGCTGACCCTCCGGCCGGCCGGACCCCCGCCCGGCCGGGCCCACCGGGCCCGGCCGCGGCGGTCACGCTGCGCGGCGGCGTCCCCTGTATGGGAGCGCTCCCACGCCGGGGGGAAGGAGCGCCCGTTCCCGAAGCACCTGCGACGAGCGAGGCCGGACATGACCAGCACCCCGAACCGCGGAGGGCGCGCACGGCGCGCCGCCTCCGGAAGACCCACCTTCCGCACATCCCTCACCGCCGCTGCCGCCGGAGGCGCGATGCTGCTGGCCACCGCCTGCGGCGGCGGCGAGGGCTCCGACGGCGGCGAGGTCACCCTCACCATCGACACCTTCGGCGTGATGGGCTACGACGCCCTCCTCCAGCAGTTCGAGGAGGAGACCGGCATCGCGGTCGAGGAGCGCAACGTCACCGACCTCGCCGACTACACGCCGCAGCTGCAGCAGAACATCGCCGCCGGTTCGGGGGCCGGGGACGTGGTGGCCATCGAAGAGGCCAACATCGCCCAGTTCCTCTCCCAGCCCGACCGCTTCGTCGACCTCGCCGAGCACGGCGCCGAGGACCGGCAGGGCGACTTCCTCGAATGGAAGTGGGAGCAGGGCACCACCCCCGACGGCAAGATCGTCGGCCTGGGCACCGACATCGGCAGCATGGGCATGTGCTACGACACCGTCCTGTTCGACGAGGCGGGGCTGCCCACCGAGCGGGACGAGGTCTCCGAGCTCTGGTCCACCTGGGACGACTTCGTCTCCACCGGTGAGGAGTTCGCCGACGCCGAGACCGGGGCCTCGTTCGTGTCCACCATCCAGCCCTACTTCCGCGCGGTGATGTCGCAGAACGGCGGCGCCCCCTACCAGGACGAGGAGGGCGACCTCGTCCTGGAGTCCAACGACGACACCCGCGCGGCCTACGACACCGTCGTGGGCATGTCCGACCTGTCGGCGAACCTGCCCATCTGGTCGGAGGAGTGGAACGCCGGCATCCAGAACAACGCCTTCGCCACCCTGCCCTGCCCGTCCTGGATGCTCGGGCACATCGAGAACACCGCCGGCGACGGCGGCGCGGGCCGCTGGGACGTGGCCGCCGTGCCCGGCGGGGGCGGCAACTGGGGCGGCTCCTTCCTCGCCGTCCCCGAGCAGAGCGAGCACCCCGAGGAGGCCGCGCAGCTCGCCCAGTTCCTGACCAGCGTCGAGGGCCACCTGGGCGCCTGGGAGGAGGCCAACACGCTGCCCTCCACCGTCGAGGCGCTGGAGTCGGAGGAGGTCACCGGGTTCACCCGGCCCTACTTCAACGACGCCCCGGTCGGCGAGATCTACGCGACCACCGCGATGGAGCTGGAGCCCGTCTACTACGGCCCCGACACCCAGGCCATCGACGACGCGTTCCGCGCCGCACTGGAGTCGGTCGAGCAGGGCCAGGCCGACGCCGACGAGGGCTGGGACACCGCCGTCTCCGAGGCGGAGCGGGCCGCGGGGTGAGACGCCTGACCCGTCTGCGCGCCGCGGCGGACACGAAGGGGGCGCCGTACCTGTTCATCGCCCCCTTCTTCCTCCTCTTCGGCGTCTTCGGACTGTTCCCGCTGCTGTACACCGCCTGGGTGTCGCTGCACGACTGGAGCCTGATCGGCGGCAACGAGGGGTTCGCCGGGCTGGACAACTACGCCCGCCTGCTCTCCGACGAGAAGTTCTGGAACGCCCTGGTCAACACGCTGGGCATCTTCGCGGTCGCGGTGGTGCCCCAGCTGATGCTGGCGCTGCTGCTCGCCGACACCCTCAACCGCGCCATCCGCGGCCGGAGCCTGTTCCGGATGGCGCTCATCATCCCCTACGTCACCTCGATCGCCGCGATGGCGATCGTCTTCTCCACCCTGTTCGGAACCGAGTTCGGGCTGATCAACCAGCTCCTCGGGACGGTGGGCATCGAACCGGTCAACTGGCGCGGCGGCCGCTTCTCCTCCTGGGCCGCCATCGCGGTGATGATCGACTGGCGGTGGGTCGGCTACAACACGCTGATCTACCTGGCCGCCATGCAGGCCGTCCCGCGCGACCTGTACGAGGCGGCGGACCTGGACGGCGCGTCCCGGATGCGCCAGTTCTTCCAGATCACCATCCCGATGCTGCGCCCGACCATCCTGTTCACCGTCATCGTCTCCACCATCGGCCAGATGCAGCTCTTCACCGAGCCCGCCGTGTTCGACACCGGCGGCGCCATGCAGGGCGGCACGCAGGGCCAGTTCCAGACCGTGATGATGCTCGTCTTCCAGGAGGCGTTCCGCTACGGCGACTACGGCTACGGCGCCGCCATCTCCTGGGTGCTGTTCTGGATCATCGTCGTGCTGGGCGCGGTCAACGCCCTGCTGGCCCGGACCATCAAGGGGGCGCCGTGACCAGCCCGTCCGCGACCGCACCGCACGCGCCCCGGCCCACACGGCCCCGCCGCCCCGGCCAGGGGCCGCTCCAGCGGCGGCTGCGCGCGCTGCGCCAGGCGGCACCGCTCACCTACGCGGGGCTGCTGCTGGCGGTGTTCGTGTCGGTCTTCCCGCTGTGGTGGATGTTCGTCATCGCCACCCGCACCACCGACGCGGCGTCCCGCTTCCCCCCGGTGCTGCTGCCGGGGGACCGGTTCGACGACAACGTGGCCCGGCTGTTCGGGGAGGCCTCGGCCAACTTCGGGACCGGCCTGCTCAACTCGTTCATCTCCGCGGGCACCGTCTCCGTCTCCGTCGTGCTCTTCTGCTCGATGGCCGGGTTCGCCCTGGCCAAGCTCCGCTTCAAGGGGCGCACCTTCTTCACCGTGGCCGTGGTGCTCACCATGGCGGTCCCGGTGCAGGTGGGCATCGTCCCGCTGCTGGTGCTCATGGAGTGGCTGGGCTGGCGCGGCGAACTGCAGGCGGTGATCGTTCCGTTCCTGGTCAGCGGCTTCGGCGTGTTCATGATGCGCCAGTACGTCTCCCAGGGCGTGCCCGACGAGCTGCTGGAGGCCGCCCGCATCGACGGCTGCAGCACCTTCCGCACCTACTGGAGCGTGGTGCTGCCCGCGCTGCGCCCGGCGATGACCGTGCTCGGCCTGCTCACCTTCATGACCGTGTGGAACGAGTACGTGTGGGCCATCGCGGTGCTCACCCCCGACAACCCGACCGTCCAGTTCTCCATCAACCAGCTGCAGGAGTCGGCCTACGCCCGCGACTTCGCGCTCATGTTCACCGGCGCGACGCTGGCGACCCTGCCCCTGCTGATCCTGTTCGTCCTGCTCGGCCGCCAGCTCGTCGGCCGCATCATGGAAGGTGCCATCAAGGCGTGACCGCTTCGACGCAGACCCAGCAGACCCCGCACGCCGCAGCCCGCCCGTCCGAGGGCCCGGACACGGCCCCGGACGCGATGCCCGAGGGCTTCGTCTGGGGGGCCTCCACCTCGTCGTTCCAGATCGAGGGCGCCACCGGTGCCGACGGGCGCGGCTCCAGCATCTGGGACGACTTCTGCGCCCGCCCCGGCGCGGTGCTCGGCGGCGACACCGGCGAGCCCGGGGCCGACCACTACCGGAGGATGGACGAGGACATCGCCCTGATGCGGGAGCTGGGGCTGGGCGCCTACCGGTTCTCCATCTCCTGGCCGCGCGTGCAGCCCGGCGGGAGCGGCGCGGCCAACCGGGCCGGGGTCGACTTCTACGACCGGCTCACCGACGCCCTGCTGGAGGCGGGCGTCACCCCCTGGCCCACGCTCTACCACTGGGACCTGCCCTCGGAGCTGGAGGAGGCCGGCGGGTGGCCGGCCCGGGACACCGCCCTGCGGTTCGCCGAGTACGCGGCCCTGATGGGCGAGGCGCTGGGCGACCGGATCGGGCACTGGACCACCCTCAACGAGCCGTGGTGCTCGGCGTTCCTCGGCTACGCCGCCGGGATCCACGCCCCCGGGCGCACCGATCCCGCCGCGTCCCTGGCCGCCGCCCACCACCTGATGCTCGGGCACGGGCTGGCCGCGCGCGAGCTGCGCCGCGTGTGCGGAGCGCAGGTGGGCATCGTGCTCAACCCCGGCGAACTGGTGGCGCACCGCCCCGTCCCCGACGACATCGACGCCGCCCGGCGCGTCGACGGGGTGCGCAACCGGGTGTTCACCGGCCCGCTGCTGCGCGGCGCCTACCCCGCCGACGTCCTGGAGGACCTGGCCCCCATCAGCGACTTCTCCTTCGTCGCCGACGGCGACCTGGAGGCCATCGCCCAGCCGCTCGACTTCATCGGGGTGAACTACTACTCGGCCGAGCGGGTCGCGGCGGACCGGGAGGCCGCCGGGGGCGCCGCGCAGGACGCCGGGGCCGAACCGGACCCCGCCCTGGTGGGCACCGCCCCGGCGGTGAACCTGCCGCGAGGGGAGGGGCGCACCGGCATGGACTGGGGGATCGACCCGCGCGGCATGTACGGGGTGCTCACCCGGATGGCCGCCGAGGCCCCCGGCACCGACCTGTACGTCACCGAGAACGGCGCCGCCTACCCCGACGAGGTCGGGGCCGACGGGCGGGTGCGCGACCGCGACCGGGTGGCGTACCTGCGCGACCACCTGCTGGCGGTGCGCGCGGCGGAGCGCGCCGGGGCGCCGGTCAAGGGGTACTTCGCCTGGTCGCTGTTGGACAACTTCGAGTGGGCGTGGGGATACTCCCAGCGGTTCGGACTGGTGCACGTGGACTTCGCGACCCAGCGCCGGACCGTCAAGGACAGCGGCCGCTGGTACGCGGCGGCCGCGGCGGCGGGCGCGGTGCCCGGCGCGGGGGCCGCGGAGGGGTGAACGATGGGTGAGGAGCGCAGGCCGACCCTGGAGATGGTGGCGCGACGCGCCGGGGTCGGCCGGGGGACGGTGTCCCGTGTGATCAACGGGTCGAGCCGGGTCAGCCCGGACACCCGCGAGGCGGTGCGCGCCGCCATCGCCGAACTGGGGTACGTGCCCAACCGGGCCGCCCGGGCGCTGGTCACCCGCCGCACCGACACCGTCGCCCTCGTCGTCTCCGAGCCCGAGGCACGCCTGTTCGACCAGCCGTTCTTCGCCGGGATCGTGCGCGGGGTCAGCGCGGTGCTGACCGACCGCGGCCTGCAGCTGCTGCTGGCCACCGCGCGCACCGGCGGCGACCACGAGCGGCTCGGCGACTACCTGAGCGGCGGGCACGTGGACGGGGTGCTGCTCGTGTCGCTGCACACCGACGACCCGCTGCCGGACCGGCTGGCGGGGGCGGGGGTGCCGGTCGTCCTGGGCGGGCGGCCGCTGTACCCGCCCCGGCACCCGGTGCACTACGTGGACATCGACAACGTCGGCGGGGCGGCCTCGGCCACCCGCAGGCTGATCGGGGCCGGTCGGCGGCGCATCGCCACGGTGGCGGGGCCCGCCGACATGGCGGCCGGGCAGGACCGGCTCCGGGGGCACCGGGAGGCGCTCGCGGAGGCGGGCCTGCCGGACCCGCCGGAGCTGACCGTGCACGGCGACTTCAGCCACGAGGGCGGCGCCCGTGCCATGCGGGAGCTGCTGGAGGCGGCGCCGGACCTGGACGCGGTGTTCGCGGCGTCCGACGACATGGCGCTGGGCGTGCTGCGGACCCTGCGGGAGGCGGGTAGGAGGGTGCCCGAGGACGTGGCGCTGGTCGGGTACGACGACACCGCCGCGGCAGCGCACACCGACCCGCCGCTGACGACGGTGCACCAGCCCACCGAGAGGATGGGGGGAGAGATGGCGCGGCTGCTGGCCGACACGGCCATCGCCGAGGGGCCGGACGCCAAGCCGCAGGCGGTGGTGCTGGACACCCGGCTGGTGGTGCGCGCGTCCGGATGAGCGGCACGACGGGGCGCGGCCGGCCGATCGCGACGGCGTGCCCCGTCGCCGACGAGGCCCGTACCCCGCGGTCCGCGGACCGCGGACCGCGATCTGTGAACGGTGCTCCGTGAACCGCGCCCCGCAGTCCGCACGGCCGTCGGAGAGGGGCCGAAAAGGGGCCCACATGCTGCCTGCGCGGGGTCCACACGGGGGCGATGTCGGGCTTGCGCGGGGCCTGCGCAGGGTCGGTACCGACCGGACCGGATGGGATCGGCCCCTCTGGACTGGCGGTGAGCCGCTGTGCAACGCTGAACACGCTCCCGCGCAGAGGACGGGAGAGGCACGCCGCAGGGCAGGAGCGGTGCGGCGCAGCCGACGGAATCCTTGCGGGGGGACGGGCTATGGCGGTTCGGCCTGAGCACTCTCCGGGCCGGCTCCCGCGCTCGGAGTGCGCCATCGAGCGCTGCCGGTGGTGTGCGCGCGAAGGGTCGGCCTGCCGCTTCTGCGCGGGGACGGGGACGTGGAGCGCCGAGCGCCCGCTCGCCGACGGTGGTGTCGTGGAGTGGACCGCCGTGCAGGAACCGTGCCGCATGTGTGCGGGCACCGGCAAGGAGCACAACCCGCCGGGCGAGCCGCCGGAGGCACCCCTACGCCGCCCCGGCCCGGCCGGATGCTGAAGCGGTGCGCCCTGTGACCTGATGGTGCGCCTGCACGAGGCGGTGGGGCGACGCTGAGGCCGTGCGCCCTTCGACCTGACTGAGCGCCGGCGCCGACGCGGTCCGGCCACACACTGAAGGACTGCTCCTCCGGCCCGATGATCCCGCCTGCGCGAGGCGGTGACACCGGATGCCGGATCGCTGCCCCTTCGGCTTGACGATGCGCCTGCGTGCGGCGGTGGCGCCGGATGCGGAATCGCTGCCCCTTCGGCCTGGTGATGTGCCTGCGCGATGCGCAGTGCCACCTTCGCCACGTGCAGGACTACCGCTGCGCGGGGCGGTGGGGGCGCCGCTCCGTGGAGCGATAGGTTCGTCCGTGCGGCGCGCCGGGCGCCGCTGCCGCGACGACCACGGGGGACATGTGCGCTGGGTGAGCTACCTTCCGCCGACGGGCGGTTCCGAGCGGGCCGGAGCGATCGACGACGGGTGCGTCTTCGGGCACCCCGGCGGCCGGGAGCTGGCCGGTCTGCTGGACGCCGATACCGAGGCGGTGCAGGCCGCGCACCATGAGGCGCTGGAGCACCCCTCCGAGATCATCGTCGAGTTCGAGACCCGGCTGTGCGCCCCGTTGCGGCCGACGGGACCGGTGCCGGTCGCGGTGTCCGGAACTCCGCAGACCGAGGGCATGGTCGACGCCGCCCTGGTGCGCGGCACCGACGACGGCGCCCCGATGCCTGAAGGGGCGCGGACGCTCACGGCCATGCTCGGCGCGGCGGCGCTCGTAGGGGAGTCCGGGCGGCTGCTCGGCTTTACGGCGGCCTGCCTGTGGCGCGCCGACGACGGCCGGACGGTGGCCCTGAGCACGGGCCCGGTTCTGGTCACCCCGGAGGAGCTCGCCAAAGGCGGGACGGTGGAGATCGAGGCCGAGGTCGACGGCGAACAGGTCACCCGCGCGCAGGTCGCGCTGCCGGGGTCGGGGTCGGTAGAGCACCGACCCGGCATGGCGGTGCTCCTCGCGCCCGAGACCCGCCCCCTGGAGGAGGGGGAGGAGCTCAACGTGGACGCGGGCGAGCTGGGAACCTTCGAGATCCGCGTCGGCGCTCAGGCATAGTGATCAGGGCACGGGGTCCGGGCCCCCGATGACGGCCGGGTCTTTGCGGCGCGAGCGCGCGGCGGCTGGGCTGGTTCCCCGCTGACGGGCCCTGGCCGGGCGGCGGGTTTCCGGGGTGTGAGGTGGATGGCGGCGACGAAGGTCGGCGCCCCTACCTGCGGGTCGGTCGGCTGCCGGGTGTGTGCGTGGTCGTGGTGGATGGCGGCGACGGCGGAAGCGGGGCGGTTCCCCGGGCCTGCTCGCCGGGCGCCG
>NZ_JAQFWP010000002.1 GCF_027706745.1 Nocardiopsis suaedae
TGGGGGGGGGGGCGGGGGGGGGGCGGGTCCGGGCGTCGGAGAGGGGGAACCATGGCCCCCGTGTCTCACCATGCGGGAGGTTCTCCGTCGAGGGGTGCACGTTGGTTGAGACGGGGCCCGGATCCCGGCCGTCGGGCGTATCTGGGCGAGTCCTCTCTCCCGGAGGGGCGGGGCACAGGCCCGGCAGACGCCGGGGACGCGAAGAAGCCTCGCCTTCCCGGCCGCGCCGCCCCCTGCACCGCGATGGGCTGGACGGACCCGCCCCTCGCCGGTGCCGCCGGGCGGTCCGAGGGGCGGCGAGGGTGGTGCATCCACCACGCGATCACCCGCGCCCGGACCCGCCCCACCCGCGCCTGGACCCGCCCCACCCGCGCCGCCGCCTCACACCCCGGGGGCCCGCCGCCCGGCTGGGGCCCGGAGCGGGGAACCGGCCGAGCCGCCGACCCGAACCGCGAGGAACCCGGCGTCCGGCAAGCAGGAACAGGGAACCACTCGGCTCTGGCCGTCGCCGCCCATCTCGGTGACCACGCACGCACCGGGCGGCCGACTGATCCGCAGGTAGGGCCGCCGACCTTCCTCGTCGCCGCCTCCTACCCCGCACCCCCACGGCCCGGCGCCCGGCCGGGGCCCGGAGTGGGGTACCTGCCGAGCCGCTGACCTGGACCGCGAGGAGCTGGACCGCGAGGAGCTGGACCGCGAGGAGCTTGTCGCCCGGCAAGCAGGCCCAGGAAACCGCTCGGCTCTCGCCGTCGCCGCCGTTTCCCTTGCACCCCGCTGACCCGCCGGACGGCTGAGGCCTGGAGTGGGGGACCGGCTTCGCCGTCGCTGCCCATCACGGTGACCACGCACGCGCCCGGCGGCCGACCGCGCTACCGCGAGGGCCGCTGGCCTTCGTCGTTGCTTCCATCCGCCCCACACCCCGGTGGCCCGTCGCCCGGCCGGGGCCCGCCAGCGGGGGACCAGCCGAGCCGCCTCCACCCGCACCGCGAGGGGCCCGGTGCCCGGCAAGCAGGCCCGGGGCACTGCCTGGCTCTGGCCGTCGCCGCTAACCACGGCGACCACGCACACGCCGGGCGGCCGACCGCGCTGCCGTGAGGGCCGCCGACCTCCGTCGTCGACCTTTCGCCCCTTCGCCTCTTCCGCTGGGTATTCGTACGGCGACCGACCAGATCAGGTCCGTGGCCTTCGTGACCTGTACGCGTCGATGACGGTGGCCCCCAGGCCGGCCCCTGCTGTGCGGACCACCCGTCCGCCCCGGGCCGTCACCGCCCTGGTGAGCCCGGACGCCGTCCTCCCGGTGAGCCCGGACGCCGCCTCCCCGGCGGAGCTGGACGCCGCTTCACCGACGCCCGGGACGATCAAGGTCACCGTGGCCCCCGCCGCCGCCAGGGCGTCCAGTTCGGCCTCCGTCTTCCCCGCCGTCTCCGGTCGGGGCGGCCAGGCGAACTCCGGTGACCCGTCCCGTCCGATGTGCGCGGTCGGCTCCCCGTCCGTCACCAGCACCACCACCGGTGCCCGCCCCGGATGGCGGCCGAAGTGCTCCCGCGCCAGAAGCAGCGCGTGCTGCACGTTGCTCCCCTGAACCCGCGGCCCGGCCGCTTCGAGCAGGTCCGCCGCGGACAGCGGCCGCGCCGTCTCGTCGAACCCCACCACCCGAACGGCGTCCTGCGGGTACCGGGCGCCGACAAGCGTGTACAACGCCAGCGCCGCCTCCCGCGCCGGGCCGAACAGCCCGCCGCGCACCATCGACGACGACAGGTCCACCAGCAGGCACACCGCCGCCGCCGTGCGCTCCTCGGTCTCGACGGCCCGCAGGTCCTCCGGTGACAGGAGCGGCGAGCCCGGATCGGCCGCCCGGCGCACGACCGCCTCCCGAACCGTGGCCACCGCGTCCAGCGGCGCCGGAGACCCGGGCTCCCAGGGGACCGTGGCCCCCGGGTCCCCGGCCTGCGCCTGTGCCCTGCCCGACGCCCGGTCCTGCGCGCGGCCATGGCCGCCGCTCCGATAGGCCCGCCTCCCCTCGGCCCCGGTGGCCAGGTCGCGCAGCGCCGCTTCACCGAGCTGCCGCACCGCCTGCGGTGTCAGCCGCGGCCGGGAGCGGCCACCGGTGAGCAGCCCGGCGTCGCGCAGCCGGGGCTCGACCTCGGCAAGGCGGCCGACCGCCTCGGCGGCCTCGGGCCCCAGCAGTCGTCCCGCCACCGCAGGGTCGACACCGTCGAGACCATCGACGCCGTCCAAGCCGCCACGACCAGCGAAGCCGCCACCACCAAGGCCGCCTCCGAGCGCCCGCCCCAGCTCGTCCAGCTCGGCCAGCTCCTCGATCAGGTCGACCGCCTCGGCCAACCCCAGCTCCCGGGCGCCGTCCACCTCCGCGAAGGCCTCCCGGACCAGGTCGGGGCGGCGCCGGAGCAGCGCGTCGGCGAGGCGGTCGAGCGCCTCGGCCAGCCCCGCCTCACGGGTGGCCTCGCCGATCAGCCCTTCCAGTTCGGCGCGGCGGTCCGGGCTCAGCGACGACGCGTGCGCCCGCGCGGCGGCGGACCGCCGGGCCAGAGCCTCGGCCAGGTCGTCCAGGTCGCGGGGGTGCTCGGCGAACTCGGGGAAGAAGGCGCCGTGCCCGGCCATGAACCGGTCGAGGTCGACGGGCTCGCCGTGGGCGTCGGCCTCCAACAGCGCGGCGAGCGCCGTCGCCATGGCCGCGACGCGCGCAGGGTCCGACGCCAGTGCCCCCCGCGAACCCTGTACCCCTCGCGCCCTTCGTGCTCCGGGCCAGCCGAGCCGGGCGTCGACGAAGTCGTTCCGCACGTCTTCCAATAGGCGCGCGACCGCCTCCCGGGCCTCGTCCGAGCGCCAGGGGTAGGGCTCGGTGAGCAGGTGGCGCAGGGCGGCGGCCGTGTCGTGGGGGAGCGAGGCGAGTTCGCTCTCCCGGATGCGGGCGTCGTCGGACGGGTCGGCGGCCAGCGCGCGGAGCTCCATCCCGACCGCTCGGTCCAGCTCGGCGCGCGCTCGGCGCAGGACCCCGTCGAGGCCTCCGCGCCGCGCCACCTGTTCACGCCGTTCCTGCACCTGCCGGAGGAGCTCGTCCGTACCCGCCGTCCCTTGTACGCCCTGCCGCAGCAGGTCGCGCAAGGCCTGGTGGGGTCGCTTTCCGGCGAAGACACCGCGACCGAGGCCGCGCAGCGCCCCCGCGGTGTCGAACGGTGGCGCGAGCGGGTCGGGTCCGGGCCGGTAGCGGAGGTAGCGGACCCGGTCCCCGCCGGTCGCCCCGCCGGTCATTCCGACCCCCTGCCGGTCATTCGATCTCCCCGCAGGTCATTCCAGCAGTCCCAGCGATCCCGCCGGTCATCCCGTCGCCCTCACGTCCGGTACACCGAGCGGTCGCCCGCCGGCCCCGGGCCACCGTCCTCCTCATCCCCGAGGTCCGCCTTGGACAGCCTCCGGGTCAGGTACAGCCCCTCCATGGCCAGCTCCAGCGCCGCCGCCGTCTCCCCGGCGGCGGCGTCCGGCCCGTCCGGCGCCCCGTCCGCGCCCGGCAGGGCCCCGCCCCGTGCGGCGCGGTCGGCCAGCACGCCGAGACCCTCCAACGGGCCCACGGACGCGAGCAGGTCGGCCGCGGCCGCCCCCGCCCCCGCCTCGGCGGTGCCGCCGCCCGCGAAGTGCGCCTTCAGCGGCTCCAGCTCCTCCTCGGTGAACCGCTCGCGGAACACCTCGGCCGCCGCCCGCCGCAGCAGGTGGTCCAGCACCTCTCCCTCGCGCCCCTCCTCACCCGGCGCGAACTCGGCCTTCCCGCGCAGCGCCGGGACCGCCGACGCCAGGTCGGCCACCCGCGCGACCGCCGCCTTCTCCCCGGTCAGCGCCGCCCGCCGCTCGGCCGAGGCGGCGGCCGCCTCCACCGCCGCGAGCGCGAACCGGGCCGAGACCCCCGAGCGCGCGTCCACCGACGCCGACCCCCGCACCAGCCGTGCGAACCGGGCCACCACCGCCACCAGGTGCCCCGGGACCAGGACCCGCCCCGCGGGCGCGGCCTCCTGGCGCACCAGCGCCTCCTCGTCCTCGGCCGTCAGCGGGTAGTGCGTGCGCACCTCGGCGCCGAACCGGTCCTTGAGCGGGGTGACGATCCTCCCCCGGTCCGTGTAGTCCTCCGGGTTGGCCGTGGCCACCACCAGCAGGTCCAGCGGGAGCCGCAGCGCGTACCCGCGGACCTGCACCTCCCGCTCCTCCAGCACCCCGAACAGCGCCACCTGCACCCGGGCCGCCAGGTCGGGCAGCTCGTCCAGGCCCAGCACCCCCCGGTTGGCCCGCGGCACCAGCCCGTAGTGCAGCGACGCCGGGTCGTCCAGCGCGGCCCCCTGGGCCAGCCGCACCGGGTCGACGTCGCCGACCAGGTCGGCCACGGACGTGTCAGGGGTGGCGAGCTTCCCGGTGTACCGGTCGCCGCGGTGCCGCCAGACCACCGGCAGGTCCTCGCCGAGCCGCCCCGCCGCCTCCGTGCAGCGCGGGCACACCGGCGCGAAGGGGTCGTCGTTGACCGGGCACCCCTCCACCGCCGGGGACCACTCGTCCAGCAGCCCGGCGACCACGCGCTGGAGCCGCGTCTTGCCCTGCCCGCGTTCCCCCAGCAGCACGATGTCGTGGCGGGCCAGCAGCGCCCGCTCCACCTGCGGCAGCACGGTGGCGTCGAACCCGACCAGCCCGGGCAGGCGCGGCCGCCCGGCGCGCATGCGCTTCAGCAGCGCGCGGCGGACCTCCTCCTTGACGGGCACCGGCGCGCGGCCGGAGTCCCGCAGGGCGCCGAGGGTGGCGGGGAGCGCGTCAGGGGGTGTGAGGGCGGACACGCAGGCGAGTCTAGTGGCGGGGCGGCGTGTGCGGGATCGCCCCAGCCGGGCCGTCTCCGGTGAAATAAGCAGCCTCGGGGGAAGGTTTCACGTCGAGGGGCTGCAAGGATGGTCCCCCGGGCCGGCGCCCCGGCCCGGAACGGACCGACGAGCGATGTGGGGTGCGACCAGTGGCCAGGTTCGGTGATGCGCTTGCGTCGGGCGCCGATCTGGTGAGCGCGGCCGAGAGGGCGGTTCAGGAGGCGGTGCGGTCCCTCGACGGCCCCCCGGACCTCATCTTCTTCTCGGTCTGCGGCACCGACACCGAAGAGGTCGTCCTCGCCGGTGAGCGGGTGATGGGCATGGCCCCCGGGTCGGTGAGCATCGGCTGTACCTCCGCCGGCGTGATCGGCGGCGGCCGCGGCGTGGAGGAGCAGGGCGCGGTGAGCGTGTGGGCGGCGCGGCTGCCCGACGTGGAGATGACCCCGTTCCAGCTGGACGTGGTGCCCGAGGGCGACCACCTGGCGGTGATCGGCATGCGCGAGCCCGACGAGTCCGACCGGGCGGCCCTGCTGCTCGCCGACCCCTACCGCTTCCCGGCCCAGTCGTTCGTGGAGCGCTCCACCGACGCGCTGGGCGGCCTGCCGCTGGTCGGAGGGCTGGCCGACGGCATGGGCGGGAACGGCTCGGTGCGGCTGTTCTTCGAGGGCGAGGTGGTCGACGCCGGCGCCATCGGCCTGCTGCTCGGCGGCGACGGCATCGTGGGCACCATGGTGAGCCAGGGGTGCCGCCCGGTGGGCCCGGCGATGGCGGTCACCGGCGCCGAGGGCAACGTCGTCAGCGGCCTGGCCGGGGTGCCCGCCTATGACCGGCTGGAGCAGCTCATCAACGCGCTGCCGCCGGAGGAGCAGGAGCTGGCGGCCGGGGGCGGGCTGCACATCGGCATCGCCATGGACGAGTACGCCGACCGGCACGAGCAGGGCGACTTCCTGATCCGCTCGGTGGTCGGCGCCGACCCGGACGAGAACAGCCTGACCATCGGCGACACCGTGGACGTGGGGCAGACCGTGCGGTTCCAGGTGCGCGACCGGGACACCGCCGACACCGACCTGCTGGAGCGGCTGGGCTCCTTCGGCGAGGACACCGGAGGGCGTGCGGCGGGGGTGCTGCTGTTCTCCTGCAACGGGCGCGGGGCGTCCATGTTCGGCACCGCCGACCACGATGTGCGGGCGGTCCGCCGGGCGCTGGGCGTGGACGCGGTGACCGGCTTCTTCGCCGCGGGGGAGGTCGGCCCGGTGGCGGGCCGCAACCACGTGCACAGCTATACGGCCTGCCTGCTGGCCTTCGGGGACTAGCGCGTGTTTCTTGGATCATTTTCGGCTCGCGACCACGCCTCTACTGCGCCGGCTGCGCCACCATGGCGAAGCCGGCGCAGTAGGGGCGACGGCCGCTCGCTGATCGAGAAGCCTCCAATGAACACACCCTAGGACCGGCCCGGGGCGGGCCGGGGTTGCAGGGCGCGCGGACGGGCGGGCGGACCGCTGCGGGCCCGCCCCCCGACAGCAGAGGGGCGAGGCCGCCCGTGCCGCCCTGGACCCCTACGCCGCCACCGCCCCTGAACGGAGAGCGGCCCCAGGAGCGGCGGCCGCCGATTCGGGTGGCGATCATGCGCCATTTAAGGGCGGCCATTACGGCCGCCCTCGGCCCCGGCGCGCGTCCCCCGCGCCGTCGGCGCACCTCCGCGCGCCCGGGTGTGCTCCCGGGTGTGCGCTGAAATCGGGCCGCTTGTCCTCCTTTTACCCGGCGCGACCCCCTCTGCGCGGCGTGCCGCGTTCGTCATTCCCTGTCATCGGTTGCTTACTTGTGGCGTCCCCGCTGTGCCGGGGACCGACCGAGATGGGGGAGACATGCCGCGTATCCGGCTCCGCACCGGGGCCCTCGCCGCCGCCACCGGGCTCCTCGGGGCGGTCCTGCTGCCCGCCGCACCACTCGCCGCCGCGCCTCAGGCGCCCGCCCGCCCGTCGGCCCAGGGCTGGATCGAGGAGGACCCCGGCAGCGCCGACCTGCGCCTGGACACCGGCACCGCACCGGATGCGCCGCTCGGCGCCTCGCTGGAGCGCGAGCCCGGCGACGGCCCGGTCGCGCTGGCCACCTTCCCCGCCCGCGACCTCGACCGCGCCGTCGACGAGCTCGACGTGGCCATCGGCGTGTCCGGCCCCGCCGAGGGCTTCGCCGTGGAGGTGCGCGGCGAGCGCGCCGAAGGGGTGTGGGGGGAGTGGGTGCCGGTGGCCGGGTCCTCGCCCGGGGCGGTCGCCGAGGAGCAGGGCGTGCGCGTGCGCCTGCCCTACCCCGCCGACCGCGTCCAGGTGCGGGTCGGCCTGAGCGGGGAGGCCGCCGACGGCGGGTCGGTGCTGGAGGAGGTGCGGCTGCGCCCGGTCGGCGCCGCCGACGCCGGGGCCGGTGACGGGCTGCCGGGCCGGCCGTTCTCCGCGCGGCTGTTCGCCACCCGGATCGGCCTGGTCGGCGGGACCACCGCCAACGGGCACACGGTCCGCGCCGACGACCACTTCGTCGCGCTGCCCTCCCGCCGGGCGCTGGCGCCGCGCGGCTCCGGGGACTACACGGTGCGCGTGTGCGCCGGGGGCGGCGGGGACGGGCGCCGCTGCGCCTACGCGCCGGTGTGGGACGTGGGCCCATGGAACATCAAGGACGACCACTGGAACACCGACCGCCAGATGTGGCGGGACCTGCCGCACGGCACCCCGCAGGCCCAGGCCGCCTACACCGACGGCTACAACGGCGGGCGGGACGGCTTCGGCCGCACCGTGCTCAACCCGGCCGGGATCGACCTGGCCGACGGCACCTTCCGGGACGCGCTGAAGCTGCCCACCAACGCCTGGGTGCGGGTGGACTACCTGTGGACGGGCGGCCCGAGCCCGCGCGCCCGGGTGGCGGTGGCCGACGCCGGGGACCCGGTGGTGGTCCGCTCGGGGCCGGGGCTGGACCACCCGGCGACCGGGATGGCGGCCGACGGGGCGCGGGTGGCGGTCGAGTGCCGCAGCGCCGGGGACCGGGTCGAGGGGCCGGCGGGCGCGGCGGCCGAGTGGCTGCGCATCGGCGAGGGCGACTTCCTCCCGGCGGCCTTCGCCGAGGGCGGGGGCGCCGCGCCGGAGTGCGCCCTGCCCTAGCAGGCGAGCGGGCGGACCGGCGGGCGGCCCCTTCCCGGGAACCCGCCTCGGGGGACCCATTCCCGGGAACCCGCCCCCGCAAAGCGGAAGGGGTGGCTCTCGGCCACCCCTTCCGCAATGTACTGCGGGAGGCTAGGCCCCGCCGTAGGGGACGGCGTCGATGATGTCCACCGACAGGCTCTTGCCGTTCGGGAGCGTGTAACTCACCGTCTCCCCGATCCGCTTACCGTTGATCGCGGAGCCCAGCGGCGACTTGGGGGAGTAGACGTCGATCGGCGCGCCGCTCTCCTCCCGGGAGGCGAGGAGGAAGGTGACCTCTTCGTCGTCGCCCTCGAACTTGATGGTGACGGTCATACCGGGACCGACCTCGCCCTCCTTGTGCGGGGCGCTGCCGACGCGCGCGTTGCGGAGGATGTCCTGGAGCTGGGAGATGCGGGCCTCGATCTTGCCCTGCTCCTCCTTGGCGGCGTGGTAGCCGCCGTTCTCCTTCAGGTCGCCCTCCTCGCGGGCGGCTTCGATCTTGTCGGCGATCTCGATGCGACCAGGCCCCGAAAGGTGCTCCAGCTCCGCCTTGAGCCGGTCATACGCCTCCTGGGTCAGCCAGGTGACGTTGTCATCGCGGGTCTCGGTCACGGGAACTCCCTTGGTGCGTCTGAACTACTGCGGTCCACCATCGGCCGCAGCTGAACTTACGAGGTTATCACCGCGTGATCATCACGGAAGAAGCGTTGATTCCCGCCGTTTGCGCACCTTACGGCGCTTTGCCGGCAGGCGCGGTCGGGAATGCGGAGGAATGGTCCGCGCGGTGGTCGGCGGTGTCCGGCGCCGGGGCCGGGGCACACGGGGGCGGTCAGGTCAGGGCGGTCTTGGCGTTCACTTTGCCGTTCCTTGGTCCCTGCAGGACGCCACTTCTACCATCGCGGCACGACGGACCGTCTCGATCTCCGTCGTCACGTCCTGGGTGCCCGCCCCGACCTCGACCCTGCGCTGGCCCACCTCGACGTGCTGGGAGTCGGTGGCGCGCACGACGCACACCGCGGGGCCGCCGCTGTTGGTCTGGAAGGTGATGCTGGCCGCGTCGTCGGACTCGATGCTCCAGGCGATGGTCTGGTTGGCCACACCGGTGTGGTCCCCGTAGCTCATCAGGGCGAACCCCCAGCCGACGGTGAAGACGGCCGCGGCGATGAGGCCGAGGACGAAGAAGACGGGGCGGGCGCCGTGCCGCTTCCCGACCGCGCTCCCGGCGGCGCGCGGGCCGCTGCCGCCGTTGTCGCCGCCGTCGCC
Organism: Nocardiopsis suaedae; assembly: GCF_027706745.1. Taxonomy (GTDB): domain Bacteria; phylum Actinomycetota; class Actinomycetes; order Streptosporangiales; family Streptosporangiaceae; genus Nocardiopsis_A; species Nocardiopsis_A suaedae. The sequence goes on from NZ_JAQFWP010000002.1 coordinate 9,284, forward strand.
TCCGGCGGCGCCGTGCCGCTCGGCGCCGTCGGGCGTGAGGTCAGAGGGGCTCTCGGGCATGCGGGAATCTCCGAACGTAAGGTCTGCGTTGTCTAAGATAGCCCCGCCCAGTGGGGCCCCCGTTCCACCCCCGCCCCCGCATGTCCCCGCACGGGCAGCGCGGCGGGCACCCGGCCGGACCAAGCCGCCGGCCGGGTCTTTTCGAGGAAGCTTCCGCGACTACCCGAGGGGTAACTCCGTTGTCCGAGCGTTTGCGGCTGATGGCCGTGCATGCCCACCCCGACGACGAATCCAGCAAGGGCGCCGCCACGATGGCGCGCTATGTTGCCGAGGGTGCCGAAGTGCTGGTCGTCACACTCACCGGCGGCGAGCGCGGTTCCATCCTGAACCCGGCCATGGACCGGCCCGAGGTCCGCGACAACATCGGTGAGGTCCGGCGCAAGGAGATGGCCGAGGCCCGGCAGATCCTCGGTGTGCACCAGGAGTTCTCCGGCTTCGTCGACTCGGGCCTGCCCGAGGGCGACCCGCTGCCGCCGCTGCCCGAGGGCTGCTTCGCGGTGCAGCCGCTGGAGACGGCCTCCGAGCCGCTGGTGCGGTCGGTGCGCTCCTTCCGCCCGCACGTCATCCTCACCTACGACGACGAGGGCGGCTACCCCCACCCCGACCACATCATGACCAACCGGGTCTCGGTGGAGGCCTTCGAGGCAGCGGGCGACCCGGAGCGCTACCCGGGCACCGGCGACCCGTGGCAGCCGCTCAAGCTCTACTACCACGTGTCCTTCCCGCGGGAGCGCTTCGAGGCGATCTCCGCCGCCCTGGACGAGCGCGGCCTGGACAACCCCTACAAGGACCTGATGAAGCGCTTCGAGGACATGGAGCGCGATCGCAAGACGTGGGAGATCACCACCAAGGTCACGTGTGACGAGTACTTCGACACGCGTGACCGCGCCCTCATCGCGCACGCCACCCAGATCGACCCGGACGGGTTCTGGTTCGCGGTGCCCATGGACATCCAGCGCGCGTCCTGGCCCTGGGAGGACTACCACCTGGCCCGCTCCCTGGTCGACACCGAGATGCCGGAGACGGACCTGTTCGCGGGCGTCCGCGAGACGGTGGGAACATGAGCGGTATGGAGACCGTACTCATGCTCGCCCAGCCCGAGGTGGACAAGTTCACCGTCACCCCGGGCGTGCTGGGCTTCCTGGTGGTGGCCGCGATCGGCGGCGTCCTGTACTTCCTCATGCGCAGCATGACGGGCAAGCTCGCCCACGTCCGCGAGGGCGGATTCGACCAGGCCGCCGAGGCGGCCGCCGACGAGCCGGGGCAGGCCTCCAAGGAATGACCCGCGCAGGCCGCGGCGCCCGAGCGCCGCGGCCCGCCGGCGGGACGTGCCGGTGCCGCTGTCGGTGGGCCGCACCGCCTGCCACGTGTGCCGTGCGACCGTGGACTGTCGCTCCAGGGGCGCTCCGCAGAGCCGATGGCGAGCGGGAGACCGTCCTCTGACGGGGTTCGGAAGTGGAGCGGCGGTTTGGACGGGACCGCGTCCGCCCGAGCCGACCGCTCCTCTCCCCGTCTGCGGCGGAACGGTGGCAGGCCGGGATACAGGTCAGTAGGCGACGGTGATACGGCGGCGGACGGCCTGGCTCTTCTCCAGTTCGTCGGCCAGTGCGACGGCGTAGTCCTCGGCGCTGATGAAGCTGCGGCCGTTCGCGTCGAAGAGGAGTTCGTCGCCGCCGAGCTGGAACCGGGCGGTACGGTCGCCGGGGGCGATCTCGTCCGCCGGTGAGATGTACGTCCAGTCCAGGTCGGTCACCTCGGCGCGCAGCAGCCCCAGGACCTCGCGCTGGGCGAGGGACTCGGCCTTGTAGACCGCGGGGAAGTCGTCGGTGTCGACACGGTCCGCGCCCGATGCGGTCCTGAGGCTGCCGGCGCCGCCGACGACGACGAGTCGCGGCACACCCGCGGTGCGCAGCCCTTCGGCCAGCGCGCGGTACATCGCCAGCAGCGGGGCGGTCGGGTCGGAGCCGTCGCGGGGCGGGGAGACGGCCGACACCACGGCGTCGTGACCCGCGGCCGCCTCGGCCACCTGGGCGGGCACGGTGACATCGAGGGCGACGCCCGTCAGTGCGGGATTCGGGGGCAGGGCGTCCGTACGGCCCGAGCGGGTCGCGGCGGTGACCTGGTGGCCGCGGTGCAGCGCTTCCGCTGCCACACGGGAGCCGATCATGCCGGTGGCGCCGATGAGGAGGATCTTCACGGGTGACTCCGTTCGTGCTGGTCGCGTAGGTGGGGTCAGCGCCGGATCTCGAAGGTGACCTTCGCCTCCTCCATCGACTCCTGCAGGACGCGCACCTCTCCGGAGGCGTTCTTGTACTCGCCGGTGCCGCCCGTGATGGCGAACTTCTCGTCGAACACGGGACCGGAGTCGGAGAGCTGCGCGGTACCAGCCGTGGTGATCTTGCCGTCGGGCAGCTCATAGACGAAGGTCAGCATTTCGGAGGTGCGCGGCTCGGCGTCGGTGGAGATGCCCACGAAGCTGCTGGTGCCCAGCTCGTTGCCGTCGGAGTCGGTGAGGTCGGCGGTCCCGATCAGCTGGTCGCCGAGGGCGGAGTCGTCCGGGGCGACGTCGACCAAGTTGACCGCGGTGCCCGTCTCGACCGCCTCGATGGTGATCGTGCGGTGGTGGTATCCGTGCTTGGGAGGGGCGGCGTTCGCCGCGGTGGGCGCCAGGGACAGGCCGAGGGCCAGGGCTCCGGCCGTGGCGGCGGCGACACCGATCGCAGGAAGGACGTGCTTGCGCATGATCGGACTCCGTATCCGTTGGGGGTACCGCATCAAGTATCTGCCGCTGCAGATAATATAGCTGCAGCGGCAGATATTGCAAGAGCAGCTTCTTCGGTTGTTGGCTATCTGGCATCCTGGTGGGATGGACGCGCAACTGCTGCATGACGACGACGTGACGCTCTACGGACTGTTCGTGGAGGCGTTCACGCGTCTCAGGCCCCTCGTGCACCGGGACCTCGGGGTCCCGGACACCTGGTTCGAGGTGCTGTTGCGGCTGGGCCGCACGCCCGGGCACCGGCTGCGCATGACGGATCTGGCGGAGGCCGTGTCCTTCAGCTCGGGGGGGTTCACCCGGCTCGCCGACCGTATGGCGAAGGAGGGGTTGATCCGACGCGACCCCGACCCCGAGGACCGGCGGGCCTCACTCGCCGCACTGACCGACAAGGGCGCTGAGGCGCTCGACCGGGCCCTGGCCGCCCACGTCTCCCAGCTCCACCGTCACGTCACCGCGCCGCTCTCGGTCGAGGACCGTCGCCACCTGGAGCGCATCCTGCGCACACTCCGGGATGCGAACGCGTGAGTCCCGCCGCCGGCTCTCATGAGCCGCGGGGCCGCTCCCGGGCCGTAGTCCTCAGACCGCCGACAGGTCGACGGCGACCGGGAAGGGGACGGACGCCTTGATCGCGCCGGTGTACATCTCGCCGTCCCGGTACGCCTTCATCGCCGGGTCGAGGACGTAGGTGTAGATAATGGGGATGCCGGTGGCCGCCTGCTCGATCCGCCAGTAGAAGGGGATGCCGTACTCGGCGTACTGGCTCACCTTCACGACCCGGTCCGTGGTCTCTGAGCCGGGGGAGACGACCTCGACGACCAGGAGCAGGTGCTCGGGTCGGGTGGGCGTGACGTCGAGGGTGTCCGCCCGGTAGACGGCGACATCGGGGCGGCGGTTGGTCAGCGGGGCGTCCTGGAGGCGGACGTCGAAGTCCGTGTCGGCGTTCCAATCCGGGCCCGCCGCGTCGTCAAGTGCATTGGCCAGGATTCGGGCCAGCCGGTTGTGCCGCTTGGACGCGCTCGGACTCACGACGACCATCCCGTCCACGATCTCGATGCCCGCGCACTGCTCTTCGGACCAGGAGTCGTACTCCTCCGCGCTGATCTGCGAGTGCATCCACGCAGGGGCCATCTCCGCGCCCATGGCGTACCTCCCTCGACCGGCGGTGACCGTCAGGTCCAGCACTGCTCGGTCCAGAGTACTGCCGCTCCCGCGTTCCTGCCGGTACATGCCGCGCCCGCAGTCGAGCACCCGCCCGCAACGGGGCGTGATCCATGTACGCAGCGCTCGGAGCCCCGCGGGCCGCTCGCCGGTGCATGCCGCACCCGCCGTGGGGCAGAGTGGGGACATGTCCAACCGCTTGGCCGATGCGACCAGCCCCTACCTGCTTCAGCACGCTGACAACCCCGTGGACTGGCGCCCCTGGGGCGAGGAGGCCTTCGCCGAGGCCCGCCGCCGGGACGTGCCGGTGCTGCTCTCCGTGGGCTACGCCGCCTGCCACTGGTGCCACGTCATGGCGCACGAGTCCTTCGAGGACCCGGCCACCGCCGAGCGGATGAACGACGGCTTCGTCAACGTCAAGGTCGACCGCGAGGAGCGCCCCGACGTCGACGCCGTCTACATGGAGGCCGTCCAGGCCATGACCGGCCAGGGCGGCTGGCCCATGACGGCCTTCCTCACCCCCGACGGCGCCCCCTTCTACTGCGGCACCTACTTCCCGCGCGACCACTTCAACCGGCTCCTGGAGGCCGTCGCCCGCGTCTGGCGCGAGGAACGCGACGGCGTGCTCGACCAGGGCCGCCGGGTGGTCGACGCGCTCGCCGCCCCCCGCACCCTCGGCGAAGGGCAGCTGCCCGGCGCCGAGGAGGCCGCCGCCGCGGTGGAGGGCCTGGCCCGCGACTTCGACGCCCGGCGCGGCGGGTTCGGCGGCGCCCCCAAGTTCCCGCCGTCCATGCTCTTCACGTTCCTGCTCGCGCACCACCGCCGCACCGGCGACGAGCGCGCGCTGCTCATGGCCCGCACCACCGCCGAGGCCATGGCCCGCGGCGGCATCCACGACCAGATCGGCGGCGGCTTCGCCCGCTACTCGGTCGACGCCGATTGGACCGTGCCGCACTTCGAGAAGATGCTCTATGACAACGCGCTGCTGCTCCGCGCCTACCTGCGGCTGTGGCGCGAGACCGGCGACGTGCTCGCCCGCCGCACCGCCCTGGGCATCGCGGACTGGATGGTCACCGACCTGCTCACCTCCGAAGGCGGCTTCGCCTCCGCCCTGGACGCCGACAGCGAGGGCGAGGAGGGCCGCTACTACGTGTGGTCGCCCGCCGAGCTGGAGCGCGTGCTCGGTCCCGAGGACGGTGCGTGGGCCGCCGGGGTCTTCGGCGTCACCGACGAGGGCACCTTCGAGCACGGCACCTCCGTGCTGCGCCTGCCCGAGGACCCCGACGACCCCGAGCGCTTCGAGCGGGTGCGCCGGGCCCTGCTGGCCGAGCGCGCGCGGCGGGTCCCCCCGGCCCGTGACGACAAGGTGGTCGCCGCCTGGAACGGGCTGGCCGTGGCGGCCCTGGCCGAGGCCGGTGCCCTGCTGGACCGCCCCGACCTCGTGGAGCGCGCGCGTACCGCGGCCCGCCTCCTGGCCGACCTGCACATGGACGGCGGCCGCATCGCCCGCACCTCCCGCGACGGCGCGGTCGGCGCGAGCGCGGGCGTCCTGGAGGACTACGCCGACGCCGCAGAGGGGTTCCTCGCGCTGTTCTCGGTCACCGGCGAGCAGGAGTGGACCGCAGCGGCCGGGCGGCTGCTCGACACCGTCCTGGACCGGTTCACCGACGCCTCCGGCGCCTTCTACGACACCGCCGACGACGCCGAGGCGCTCATCAACCGCCCCCAGGACCCCACCGACAACGCCGTCCCTTCCGGCCGCTTCGCCGCCGCCGGTGCGCTGCTGACCTATTCCGGCCTCACCGGCTCCCAGCGGCACCGGCGCGCCGCCGAGAGCGCGCTGGGACCGGTCGTGCCGCTGGCCGCCAAGGCGCCGCGGTTCGCCGGGTGGGGGCTCGCCGTCACCGAGACCCTGCTCAGCGGCCCCCTGGAAGTGGCCGTCGTCGGCCCCGGGGGCGAAGGCGCCGAGATCACCCGTGAGCTGCACCGCACCGCCCTCATGACCGCGCCGTTCGGCACCGCCGTGGCGCCCGGGGACGGCGGCGCCCCCGACGACCCCGAGGACGCGCCGGTGCCGCTGCTGGCCGGGCGTCCGCTCATCGGCGGCGGTGCCGCGGCTTATGTGTGCCGGGGCTTCACCTGTGATCTACCGGTGCGCGACGCTGTCTCCCTTCAGGAGCGGCTGACGCCCTGACGTTGGCCGGATCCGGCCGCGGCGCGCGGCGGCCGGACGGCCCCACCGTGACATCGGGCATCCACAGTCATAGGAGGGCCGAGCGGCGGCCCACTACGGGGAGCGCGGAGGGGAGCGCCATGGGCAGACGGGCGGTGCCCTTGGCCGTGCCCCTTGCCCTGGTGCTGGTGGCGCTGCTGGCCGGATGCACCGGGCAGGTGCATCTCCGACCGGGCCCGGCCCGCCCGGCCGCCTCCTCCGAGGACGGGTTCGTCCTGCACAAGGGCGATGGGCTGCACGCCGTCAACGACATCAACCTGGTGCTGCCCGAAGGGTGGCGGGCGCTCGGCTCGGACGGCTGCCTGGCGCCGCCCGCCGCCGTCAAGAAGGCCGGAAGGGTGCAGGGGCGGCAGGACGAGCCGGTGCCCTGCCCGCCCGCGGCCATGCGACTGCGCTTCAACGTCAGCGAGCGCGGCGGCATCGGCCGCGGCGACCTCGACTCCGACACCGGGTGGAAGCGCCCCAACGTGGTGTGCCCCGGCTCGGTGGGCCAGGTGGGATCGGCCGTGCCCGGCCTGGTGAAGCGGGAGAACCGGGAGGACTTCGACCTCGTCAGCGGGGAGACCGTCGAGCAGACCGCCTGGCGGCTCAAGTGCGAGGGCGGAAAGCCGTTCGAGAGCCGGCTGTGGCTGGTGCCCGACGCGGACGTGGCCCTGGACGTCGCGATCGTCGACCCGGCCGCCGACTACGACCGCATCGCCCACTCCATGGACCTGTCCCGGTACACCCCCTGAGGGGGACCGACGCGACGCGCTCACGCCGACGCGCGCGTCCCGGCGATCACCTGGTCGACGATGTCGGGGCGCGGGGACGGCTGGCGCACCTCCAGGTAGAGCACCGGGCCGCCGGCGTGCGGGCGCACCGCCGCGGCCGCGAACGACGACCGCCCCGGGCACCGGTCCCACTCCCACACCTCGCCGCCCCAGTGCTCGTCCGAGTACTCCCGCCGCCGGGGCTCCCCCGGGCACGGGCCCGCGTCGATGATCTCCTCCAGCTCCGGGCCGGGCGCCGACCGGCTCACCAGCCCCGCGAACACCCCCGCCGTGCTGCCGCCGTCGCGCCAGGCGTCGGTGTCGGTGGCCGCCAGCAGCCCCGGCTCGTGCCCGCCGACCAGCCCCAGCTGCCGCGGCGACCACCCGTTGGGCTGCAGCTCGTCGGCCCACTCCACGGGGAGGGCCACGCTCACCGACCCGGTCGTGTCGCTCACCCGGCCGAAGGTGAACCCCGGTGCGGCGGCCGCCGCCGGGCTGCACGCGGCCAGCGCCGCTACGACCGCGGCCGCGCCCGCGGTGCGGCGCACCGCCGCGGCGTGCCGCAGACGCCAGGGCACCCCCTCGGGCAGGTCCTGCTCCATCCGGATGGCGCGCACCCGGTCGGTGAAGGTCTGCGCGTCGGCCGGGCGGGCCGACCGGTCCTCCGACAGGGCCGCCATGATCAGCTCGTCCAGCGCGCGCGGGGTGCCCGGGCGCACCCGCCGCGGCGGGACCCGCACCGGCGGAGGCGGCGGCCGCCTCCCCGTGACCAGCTCGTAGGCGACCGCGCCCAGCGAGTACACGTCGGCGCGCACGTCGATGTCGCCGCCCGGCTGCGACTGCTCCGGCGACATGTAGCCGGGGGTGCCCGCCGCCGCGGTGAACCCGGAGGCCCCGTCGATGCTCTTGGCGAACCCCAGGTCGGCCACGAGCACCCGCTGCCCCACGGGGGAGGACTGCAGCAGCACGTTGGACGGCTTGATGTCGCGGTGGATGGTGCCGTGCCGGTGCAGCGCGGTCACCCCCTGGCCGATCTCGGTCAGCAGCCGCAGGGCCTCGTCCAGCGGGAGCGGTCCGCGGGCGACCAGGTCGGCCACGCTGCCCTGGTCGGCGTAGGTCATGACCATGAAGGGCCGCTCGTCGGCGAGCACGTCGAGGTCGTGCACCCGCACCAGCCAGGCCGAATCGGCCTGGCGCAGGATCCGCGCCTCCTCGACGAAGCGCTGGTGCACGTCCAGCTGGTGGGCCCAGTTCTCGGCGAGGACCTTCACCGCGACGGGGGTGTCGAGGAGGTCGTCGTGGGCCAGCCACACGGTCGCGAACGAGCCGGAACCCAGCCTGCGAACGACCCGATATCGGCCGAAGGTGTCCGGTTGCGCCACAGCTACTGCTTTACCAGACCGCACCCCGGCAAACCTGGCGCGCGTGGCCCGCTTCGGCGGGAGCCGGTCCGGGCACCTACGCGTCAGAGTGGAATGTGAACCTCATACCGGGGGGTGCGCGTGTAAGGGAGTAGCAGGGGACGGCGCACCGCCCGGAGCGCCGCCCTCGGAGCAAGGAGCTGAGAGCCGTGGGTAACACCGACAAGGGCACCGCCCCCAAGCGGAGCGCCGCGAAGGTCGACGAGGCCGTCGAGGAGCTGGCCCGACGCGCCCGCGACGGGGACGAGTCCGCGCTGGAGGAGCTGCTGCGCCGCATCCAGCCGGAGGTGCTGCGCCGCTGCGCGCGGTTCCTGCCCTACCGCCAGGACGCCGAGGAGGCCTGCCAGGACGCGCTGCTCCGGGTCGCGCGCAACATCGCCGGGTTCAAGGGCGACTCGCTCTTCACGACCTGGCTGTACACCGTCGTCTCCAACTCCGCCCGGCAGACCTACCGGTCGATGAAGCGCCGCGCCGGCGAGCTTCCCACCGAGGCCGACCGCATCCCCCACCAGCGCGACCCCCGCACCACCAGCGTCATCGCCGGCTCGCGCATCGACCTGCTGGAGGCCCTGGACCGGCTGGAGAAGGAGCGCCCCAACCTGGTCGCCCCCCTGGTCCTGCGGGACCTGTGCCAGATGGACTACAACGAGATCGCCGGGGAGCTCGACATCGCCCTGGGCACCGTCAAGTCGCGCATCCACGAAGGGCGCAAGCACGTGCGCAGGGCGCTCGCCGTGACGTGAGCGGGTAAAGCGCCCTACCCTGGAAGGTAATCCACCCCTCGCGCACCGGGCCGCGCCCTTTGCGCCGCCGGTGCCGCGAGGGCGTCTTCCCCTGCCTTGCTTCCAGCGGCGAAAGGTTGCGTCCCATGGGGCTCCGAGACCCCCTGTACTGGCTCTACGAGCGGCGCCTGGAGCGCAAGCTCGGCGACGCCGAGACCCCCCGCCACGTCGGCGTCATCCTGGACGGCAACCGCAGATGGGCCAAGGCCGGAAGGCTCGGCGACGTCGCGCGCGGCCACGAGGCCGGGGCCGAGAAGATCTTCGACCTGCTGGGCTGGTGCAGCGAGCGGGGCGTCCAGGTGGTCACCCTGTGGATGCTCTCCACCGACAACCTCGGCCGGGCCAGCGATGAGCTGGAGCCGCTGCTGCGCATCATCGAGGGCACCGTCGAGCGGCTGCGGCGCGAGGGGTGGCGGGTCAACCCGCTCGGCGCCCTGGACCTGCTGCCCGATTCGACCGCCCGTGTGATCAAAGAGGCCGGTGCGGCCACATCCGGCAATCCCGGCCTGATTGTGAATGTGGCGGTCGGGTATGGGGGTAGGCGTGAGATCGCCGATGCGGTGCGGTCCCTCCTGCACGAGGAGGCCGCCAAGGGCACCACGATCGAGGAGCTCGCCGAGCGCCTCGATCTGGACCACATCGCCGAGCACCTCTACACCCGCGGCCAGCCCGATCCGGACCTGCTCATCCGGACCTCGGGGGAGCAGCGCCTCTCCGGCTTCCTGCTCTGGCAGAGCGCGCACTCGGAGTTCTACTTCTGCGAGGTCTTCTGGCCTGCCTTCCGCAGAGTGGACTTCCTGCGCGCGCTCCGCTCCTTCGGCGCGCGGAACCGACGGTTCGGCGGCTGAGCCGGCCCCCGCCCCCCTGCCCCCGCGACGAGAGGACCAAAGCCGCTTCACCCGGTGTTCACATGCCGTGTCACCTGGGGGTCTTGCTCTTTGGAGCCTGCCGGGTACCGTCGGAACCAGCGGACGGTGCGCATCCGTCCGCTGCGGGAGGCCCCTGCTGTCCGAGGTCCTGTTCCCACGAGGAGCTCACCACGACGCGGGCCGGTCCCGGCCCGTCGCGGGGGTCGGTCCCGGTCCCAGGAATCCCGTGAGAGACGGGCGCCCCAGCGGCGCCCAAGGGGAGAACGAGTGGCTAGTTCCTCGACCACCCGGCGCACCTACGTGCTCGACACCAGCGTCCTGCTGGCCGACCCCGCGGCGATGACCCGGTTCGCCGAGCACGAAGTGGTGCTTCCCGTCGTGGTGATCTCCGAGCTGGAGAGCAAGCGTCACCACCCCGAACTCGGCTACTTCGCCCGGGAGGCCCTGCGCCGCCTCGACGACCTGCGCGTCGAGTACGGGCGCCTGGACGCCGACGTCCCGGTGAACGAGTCGGGCGGCACCCTCCGCGTGGAGCTCAACCACAGCGACCCGACCGTGCTCCCGGCCGGTTTCCGGCTCGGCGACAACGACACCCGCATCCTGACGGTGGCCCGCAACCTCGACGAGGAGTCGGGCGTGGCCGGAACCGGGGCCACCGTACTGGTCAGCAAGGACCTGCCGATGCGGATCAAGGCGTCGTCGATCGGCCTGAGCGCCGACGAGTACCGGGCCGAGCTCGCCATCGAGCACGGCTGGACGGGCATGGCCGAGCTGGAGGTCCCCGGACACGAGGTCGCCGCCCTCTTCGAGGACGGCACCGCCGAGGTCGAGGCCGCCCGCGACCTCCCCTGCCACACGGGCCTGGTGCTGGTCTCCGAGCGCGGCAAGGCGCTGGGCCGGGTGCTGCCGGACAAGTCGGTCAAGGTGGTGAAGGGCGACCGGGACGTGTTCGGCCTGCACGGCCGCAGCGCCGAGCAGCGCATCGCGCTGGACCTGCTCAGTGACCCCTCGGTGGGCATCGTCTCGCTCGGCGGGCGCGCCGGCACCGGCAAGTCGGCCCTGGCCCTGTGCGCGGGCCTGGAGGCGGTCCTGGAGCGCGGCCTGTACCGCAAGGTGATGGTCTTCCGCCCGGTGTACGCGGTCGGCGGCCAGGAGCTGGGCTACCTGCCGGGCACCGAGAACGAGAAGATGACCCCCTGGGGGCAGGCGGTGCACGACACCCTGTCCGCCGTCACCAGCCAGGACGTCATCGACGAGGTCGTCGACCGGGGCATGCTGGAGGTCCTGCCGCTCACCCACATCCGCGGGCGCTCGCTGCACGACGCGTTCGTGATCGTCGACGAGGCCCAGTCCCTGGAACGCGGGGTGCTGCTCACCGTGCTGTCCCGGCTGGGGGAGAACTCGCGCGTGGTCCTCACGCACGACATCGCCCAGCGCGACAACCTGAGGGTGGGCCGCTACGACGGCGTCGTCGCGGTGATCGAGAAGCTCAAGGGGCACCCCCTGTTCTCGCACATCACGCTGAACCGGTCCGAGCGGTCCCCGATCGCCGCCCTGGTCACCGAGATGCTCGAGCGCTGACGCACTGAGGTGCTGACGCGCTGACGCGTGCCCGCCGGAGCCCCGCTCCGGCGGGCACGTTCGCGTTCACCCCACCTTCCCCACCCGTTCCGGCCCGGGACCAGACGGGCAGGTAGAACGCGGACGGGGGGCCGCAGCGCCCCCCGTCCGCGCCTGCCACCGAGCCCGAGGAGCCGCGCCCATGGCACCGTCCCCCGCATCCCCCGCACCCGAGCCCGCACAGCCCTCAGGGAAGGACGCGCCCTCCCGCCGGTCGGTGCTCGGCCGCGGCGCCCTGCTGGGCGGCACCGCGCTGGGCGCCTCGCTGGTCGGCGGCGCCCCCGCCCTCGCCCAGGGGAGGAACCGCCCGAAGCTGACGCACGGCATCCAGCTCGGCGACCCGCGCCCCGACGGCGCGGTGGTGTGGGCCCGGACCGACCGGCCCGCCCGGATGGTGGTCGAGGTGGCCACCCGGCCGGACTTCTCCGACGCCGAGGAGGTGCGCGGGCCGGTGCTCACCCCCGCCTCGGACGGGACGGGGCGGGTGCGCGTCGACGGCCTGGAGCCGGGCACCGAGGTGCACGTGAGAGTGCGCGCCGAGTCCGGCAGATACTGCAGCGAGCCGGTGACGGGGTCGTTCCGCACCCCCGGTGGCGGCCGCCCGGTGCGGTTCCTGTGGTCGGGGGACGTCGCCGGGCAGGGGTACGGGATCAACCCGGACATCGGCGGGATGCCGATCTTCGCGGCGATGGCCGACCGCGACCCCGACGCCTTCATCCACAGCGGGGACACCTGCTACGCCGATGGGCCCCTCGAGGAGCGGGTCGCGCTCCCCGACGGGCGGATCTGGCGCAACGTGACCAGCGAGGCCAAGTCCAAGGTCGCCGAGACCCTGGCGGAGTTCCGCGGCCAGTACGCCTACAACCTGCTCGACGACAACCTGCGGGCGTTCGCCGCGCGGGTGCCGCAGATCGTGCAGTGGGACGACCACGAGGTCACCAACAACTGGTACCCGGGGGAGGTCCTGGAGGACGACCGGTACACCGAGACGTCGGTGGACCGGCTGGCGGCCCGCGCCCACCGCGCCTTCCACGAGTGGCAGCCCATCATGCGGCGGGAGGCGGTGGACGGGCGTATCTACCGGCGCCTGTCGCTGGGCCCGGACGTGGACGTGTTCGTCATCGACATGCGCCCCTACCGGGCCCCCAACTCCGACGGGACCGCCCAGGACGAGGCGATCCTCGGGCGGCGGCAGGCCGACTGGCTGCTGCGCGAGGTGACGCGCTCGAAGGCGACCTGGAAGGTGATCGCCTCCGACATGCCGCTGGGGCTGGTCGTGCCCGACGGCGACGCCATCGAGGCCGTCGCCAACGGCCGCCCCGGGGCGCCGGCCGGGCGCGAGCCGGAGATCGACCGGGTGCTGCACGGGCTGCACCGCGCCGGGGTCACCGGGACCGTGTGGGTGACCGCGGACGTTCACTACACGGCCGCCCACCGCTATTCGCCGGAGCGGGCGAGCTCCTCGGAGTTCACGCCGTTCTGGGAGTTCGTCTCCGGGCCGCTGCACGCCGGGGCGTTCGGCCCGAACGAGCTGGACCCCACCTTCGGGCCGGAGGAGGTGTTCGTGCAGGCGCCGCCGGAGCCCAACACCTCGCCGCTGGACGGCTTCCAGCACTTCGGCGAGGTGGAGGTGGACCCGGAGAGCAAGCGGATGACGGTGCACCTGCGCGACGCCGACGGGGACGCGCTCTGGTCCACCGAGCTCGACCCCGGGAAGGCCTGACCCGGCGCCCGACACGGCGCCGGACCCGGTTTCGGACATCCCCGCGGGCGGCGCCCGCATGTCCTAAGATCGGGGGCGCCGGCGGCGGCCGACCGCATCGGCCGCGCCGCCGGAGCCCCCGAACGGATCACGCAGCGAATCGGGACCCAGGTGGCGGCGGTGAACGCCGTGACGCGATGTAGTGTGACCGAGGTCACGCCGGAACCGGTGTCCGGCCATCGCGGCATACGGCAGGGTTAGGGACGGATCGTAACCAGGAGCCCCCGGGCGCGCACCCGGCGGCGGAGGCGTCCGTCGCCCCGCCCCCAGCCCCCGACATCGGGTCGCGCGCACTTCTGACGGAAGGCCCACTCGTGCTTTTCAACCGCATCTCCCCCCGCCTGGCCGCGGGCATCGGCGCCGCGGGCCTGACCGCGGGCGCCCTGTTCGCCGGGACCGTGTACTTCGCCGGGGCCGACACCGGAGAGGTGACCGGCGCCGCCGTGCAGCCGCCGCCGCAGGCCGGCGGCGAGGACTTCTTCGCCGGTGTGGAGGGCGTCTCCGACGAGCAGCGCGCGTCCGCGCGCGAGGAGGCCAGGAACCGCATCGACGAGGCGGACTCCGCCGCAGGTGCCTCCGGCGTCGCAGCGCCGGAGAAGAAGGAGGAGGAGCCCGAGGAGGACTCCGCCGAGGACGGCTCCTCCGACTCCGGGGGCGGCCCGGTCGGCGACACCAGCGCCGACGCCGACTCGCTCAACTGGCCCGCGCTGGCCCAGTGCGAGTCGGGGGGCGACCCCACGGCGGTGAACGAGGCCGGCGGCTACTACGGGCTGTACCAGTTCTCCATGTCGACCTGGCAGTCGGTGGGCGGCAGCGGCAGCCCGGCCGAGGCGCCGTCGAGCGAGCAGACGACGCGCGCCAAGATGCTGTACGACGCCGTGGGGGGCAACTGGCAGAGCCAGTGGCCCGAGTGCGGGCGCCACCTGTTCGACTAGGGTCCGCCTCCGGAGTTCGTTGTGTGGGCTCCCTGCGGGGCCCACACCGCATGCACCCCCTGAACCCCCGCATCCCCCTGTCCCGCGGTTCTCGCCCCGTTCCCCGGGGTGGACATGTCGGGATTTGCTGTTATTGTTCCGTGACGATGCGGGTGGTCCCCGGACCCCCGCCCCATAAGGAGCCCCCGGAGCCCTGCGCGGCACGCACCCGAGACCCGGTGCCCCCGATGTACCGCCGCGCGGACCCCAGAGGCGAGGGCGGCCGGCGAAGTTCCCCTCTCAGCCGCCCTTTCCGATTCCAACCTGTGCCCGGGGCATCGGTCGATCGCGCGCGCTCGCCGGCGCGCGACTGGCGAAAGGGCGATTTTTGCTGACGAACCGGATCTCGCTGCGCGCGGCCGCCGCGGTCGGATGCGCCACCGTGGTGGCGGGAGCCGCCTTCGGTGTCTCCGCATTCGCCGACAGCGGTGCCTCCCCCGAGCAGGCGGCGAGCGCGGCTCTCCCCGAGGACGCGCCGAAGGCGGAGTCCCAGAGCGAGCAGGAGTTCTTCTCCGACGTCGAAGAGGTCTCCGACGACCAGCGCGCGTCCGCGCGCGAGGAGGCCAAGGAGCGGGTGGAGGACGCGGGTTCCGCCGCGGGCGCCTCCGGCACCGCCGCGCCGGAGAAGAAGGAGGAGGAGAAGGAGGAGTCCGACAGCGGAGACGGCGGCGGCTCCGACTCGGGCGGCTCCGCGCCTCCCAGCGGCGACCCCAAGGGCATCGCCAAGGCCATGCTGGGCGACTTCGGATGGAGCTCGGACCAGTTCAGCGGCTGCCTCGAGCCGCTGTGGGAGAAGGAGAGCAACTGGAACCCGTCGGCGCAGAACCCGAGCTCGGGTGCGTACGGGATCCCGCAGGCCCTCCCCGGCTCGAAGATGGCCACGGCGGGGTCGGAC
This sequence comes from Nocardiopsis suaedae, assembly GCF_027706745.1. Taxonomy (GTDB): domain Bacteria; phylum Actinomycetota; class Actinomycetes; order Streptosporangiales; family Streptosporangiaceae; genus Nocardiopsis_A; species Nocardiopsis_A suaedae. The sequence continues at coordinate 24,589 of NZ_JAQFWP010000002.1, forward strand.
TGGCAGACCAACCCGGCCACGCAGATCGAGTGGGGGCTGGGCTACATCGAGGACCGCTACGGCTCGCCGTGTGAGGCCTGGTCGCACTCGCAGGCCAACGGCTGGTACTAGAGGGACGTGGACAGACGGAAGGGCCCCTCCGAACGGTGTTCGGAGGGGCCCTTCCGCGTCTCCCCGCTCTATCCCCGGTCGGCTCGGCGTCGGCTCGGCGTCAGATCGACAGGAAGAACCAGCTGTCGAAGGAGTGCTGCAGGACGGGCGCGTAGGCGTCCGCCTCGTCCTCGGGGACGTTCAGGGACAGGGTGAAGCCCTGGCCGCCGTGCTGGACGGAGTACTCGGTCAGGTAGCGGTCCGGGTTGTCCCAGTCGTTGCCGGTGTAGCGGTTGACGACGAAGGCCGCGTCGTACTCCGGGTCCCAGAGGAAGGGGTACTCGTCCTCCTCCAGCTCCCGGATCTCGTCGGTGCGGTAGTTCTCGTAGTCGCCGGACGACTTGAAGGTCTCGTCGTTGGCCTCCAGGCGCTCCAGGCTGCCCTGGTCGCCCTCCAGGTCCCACGTGGCGAGCATGAAGCGGCGCTCGCCGGTGGAGTCGGCCATGGTGACCGTGCCGGTGCCGTCGGAGGACATGTCACTGTCGTCGAGGGTCCAGCCCGAGGGGTAGTCGACGCTGAAGCGGTCCCCGTAGTAGGTCTCGAAGTCGGTGGGCACGCCTTCGGCCTGCTCGGAGCCCTCGCCCTCGGAGCCCCCGGCGTCCGGGGAGTCCTCGCGCGCCTCGGTGTCGGCCGAGCCGCCGCTCTCGGGGCCGTCGGAGGCGGTCTCCGGCCCGCCTGAGCTGCTCCCGGCGTTGTTCGCCAGCACGATGAACGCACCGCACCCGCCCAGCAGGAGGAGGACGAGCACCACGCAGCCGAGGCCGAGGATCAGAGGCGCCTTGCTGCCCGACTTCTTCGGGGCCTGTGGAGGAGGACCGGCGGCCGCGTAGGCCGGCTGCCCGGGGGGAGGCCCAGGCGGCCCAGGCGGCGGCCCGCCGGGCGGATAGCCGGGGCCGGGCCCTTGGGGAGGTCCAGGAGGTCCAGGCGGCGGCCCAGCCGCCGCGGGGGAGGGCCAGCCGCCACTAGGGCCCTGGGGGCCCTGTGCGCCAGGGGGTCCTTGAGGCCCAGGGGGCATTCCGTGCGCAGGCGTGCCGCCGGTAGGCACGGCACCGGGCCCGCCCGGCCCGCCCATGCCCATCTCGGCAGGCACGCCCCCGGCCGGAGTGCCGGGCGTCGGCCCGCCCATCCCCATCTCCGCGGGGACACCGCCGGCGGGCGTCCCGGGCCCACCCTCGGGACCGCCCCCAGGGCCAGTGCCCGGAGCGACTCCTTCAGGGGCGCGAGGGCCTGGATCGAACGCGGCGGACGGCCCGGTCCCAATGCCGGGTCCGGAGGCCGACCGCAGGAGCTCCAGGGCGGCGTCGGTCCCCATACGGTGCGCGGGGTCGCGCTCCAGGAGCCCGGAGATGACCGGCTGGAGATGACCGGCCTGGCGCATCTCCGGCAGAGGGTCGGAGACGACCGCCGAAATGGACGCGGTGATCGTGCCCCGGCGGAACGGGGAGGAGCCCTCGACGGCCTGGTAGAGGGTGACGCCGGCGCTCCACAGGTCGCCGGCGGGGGTGGCGGCCTCGCCCAGGAGGCGTTCGGGCGGCATGTACTCGGGCGACCCGATGAGCGCGCCGGTGGCCGTGATGGAGGCGCCGCCCTCCATGGTGGCGATGCCGAAGTCGGTGATGACGACGCGGCCGCTCTCGCAGACCATGACGTTGCCGGGCTTGATGTCGCGGTGGACGACGCCGGCCGCGTGGGCGGACTTGAGCCCTTCGATCAGCGCGCCGGCGAGCGCGGCCGCCCGCGAGGGCGGCAGGGGCCCGTTCTCGGCGAGCTCCTGGTCGAGCGAGTGCCCGGGGATGAGCTCCATGACCACCCACGGGTTGTCCTCGAAGTCGAAGACGTCGTGCACGGTGACGATGGAGGGGTGCGGGACCCGGGCGGCACTCTGCGCCTCCCGGAGCACACGCGCACGAGCCTCGGAACGCTCGTTGTCGGACAGGTGAGCGGGGAGGAGGATCTCCTTGACGGCAACGGCCCTCTGGAGCTGGGTGTCCCAGGCGTTCCAGACGATGCCCATACCGCCGCGGCCCAGCTCCTTGTCCAACCGGTAGCGCCCCATCACGACACGGGCGCCCTCATCCGTGGACATCAGTGAGGCCTCTCAAGGGGGAGATAACGTAAGCGATCGTGCATGCAGACTACTAACCAGCCACACCGGACAGGCCCAGAGGGAGGCATCCCCCCTGTCCGGATCGGGCCTTCTGGGGGTACAGCACACCTGGCTATGTCGTCTGCAGGCTGGTGCTGGCCCGGTCAAGCTGGGGCATGCGCGCGGGGGCACCCGACGCACGCGCTGCTGTCTGTGTCTCACTACGCGTCGGGTGCTCGTGCTGAGGCGACTTCAGCCCGCGTTGACTTTTGCGTAATGAAAGACATCTGCCGGAAGCGCGTGGTGGAGGTTCCATAGGATGCGCATGGGGAGCTCTCCTTCATGGCTGACGTATGTCATTGGGCCTGCGTACAGATAGGCCGGTGCGGCCTTGTTAGGTCGAATGAATAGGTGAACCGTGACCCCTTGTTCGACATGGTTAATGTACCGCTGCCCTGTTGATGACGACTCTCGGGTTCTCCCCTGAGATTCCCATTGAAACTGATGCGGCGTGATGGCTCGATCGTGATACATGGTCGTGGGTTTGAAAGTTCGGTCCGACTTGTCGATAGTCACAAAGAAGACATCGGACTTCTCGTTTTCAATCCAACGAACTCCCTCGACGGCCGAGCGTGTGTAGTCAACGCCAAACGCGCGCAGAACCTCATTGCGATTATAGCTCGCATGAAGACGAAGAGGGAGATGGGAGATGGCGTCCACTGGAGTAGTTACTCGATGAATCCGCTCGTCCAAGATATCTGCGATTTCGAGAAGTTCTTCCCGGCGAGCCTCGTTGGTCCACAATCTTGCCATGTTTGCTTCCATGGCAGAGAGACGCTGATTTCCATTGATTAGACCATGAAGCATCGCTAGTAGCCGACTGTGGTGAAGATCGTTGTTGAGTTGCTTTGGCGGCTCGGGAGAAGTCAGTACATCCTTAATGAAGTTGAGTCGCTCGGTGTCATCCACATGGAGCATACGCCCGAAGGCCCGCGCTAGTGCCTGATCGTCATCTCTGTCAGGGATCTCTCGATCGTCAAGGCCTGCCTCGCGAAGAAGGTCGGTCCAGCCACCACGGTTTGGACCATAGAGGTCTTCGAGCTCTCTACCGGTTCTCTTTAGGTACTCAGCGAGATGTACTCGGCCCATACCTCTGAGATCGGCCGCAGCGTCCTTGAGCTTGAATTTGAGAGCTTGCTTGATGTTATCAAGGACAATTTTGCTGACTTCGCGGTCCAGGTCGATCGAGCATCCAGCGGGGAGCGTTGGAAATTCGGCTTGAATCTCGTTCTTGAGGTTTTCTCTCGAAATGCCGGTTAGAGCGGTGAAGCGCTTGTCGAACCTGAATTCCTTCCGCTGGTGGCCAACGAAGTCCAAGACTGTAAGGACTGGCTTGTCCTCAGTCAGTCGCAGGCCACGGCCCAACTGTTGAAGGAAGACGGTGGCACTCTCCGTCGGGCGCAGGAAGAGAATGGTGTTGATCGCGGGAATATCAACGCCTTCGTTGAACAAGTCCACCGTGAAGACGGCCTTGATGCGGCCGTCTCTAAGATCGCGAAGCGCTGCTTCGCGCTCAGGCGTGCTGAGCTGTCCCGTCACCGCCCGGGCCGGGACCCCTCGTTTCTCGAACTCCTGCGCCATGTACTTTGCATGGTTCACGCCGACGCAGAACCCGACGGCCTTCAGGGTTGAGATGTCCGCCACTTTCTCTTGAAGCGCCTCGACAATCAGGTTCACGCGAGAGTCGAGTCCGACATAAACCTCACTCAGTGACTCCAGGTCGTATCCGACGCCCCTACGCCACGGAATATCGCTGAGGTCGACGTCGTCGTGGATCCCGAAATAATGGAAGGGGGAGAGCAGACCGCGTTCCAGTGCCTCCCAGAGCCGCAGCTCAACGGCGATCTTTCCGTCATCGAACCAATGGAGAATATCCTTCTCATCGGTCCGTTCGGGAGTCGCTGTCAGTCCGAGGAGTACTTTGGGGGCCACACGATCAAGGAGGTGGGCGTAGGTGGGCGCTTCAGCGTGGTGAAACTCATCGACAATAATCATGTCGAAGTGATTATTGGGAAGAGATTTAAGATGCTTGAGGGATTGCACCGACGCAAATACGTGCTGCCAGTGTTGAGGTCTATTTTCATCCACGAGGAGTTCGCCGAATGATCCATCCTTGAGGACTTCGCGAAATCTCTTGCGTGCCTGCTTGATAATTTCTTGTCGATGGGCGACGAAAAGAAGGGAATTAATCTTGCCCGACTTTTTTAGTCGTGCATAGTCGAGTGCTGCAACGATGGTCTTCCCTGTCCCGGTAGCCATGACGACGAGGTTGCGGTACCGACCATGAACTTCGCGCTCGGCCTCGAGAGCCTCAAGGATCTCTCCCTGGTACGGGAAGGGGGTGATGTCGATATTGGCCACTGTGTCGACCTGATCGTCTTCACGTGCCCCAGCGTGAGAGAGCGCTGTGCGAAGTCGATCGTGGTCTCGCTCAGGATGGTATCTTTCAAATGAAAGATCATTCCAGTATTCTTCGAAAGTGGCTGCGAAAGTGTCGATGAGATGAGGCTGTTCGGCTCGGGCGAGGCGTACATTCCACTCCAGGCCATCGAGCATGGCCGAGCGGGAAAGATTGGACGATCCGACGTAGGCGGTGTCCATTCCTGAGTGACGGTGAAAAAGCCAAGCTTTGGCGTGCAGTCGCGTCCTCCTGGTGTCGTATGAGATAGAAATCTCAGCACCGAGCTCCTGAAGGCGGTCGATTGCTTGCACTTCGGTTGCGCCCATATAAGTTGTGGTGATTACGCGCAACTGACCTCCGCGCTCTAGAAAGGCGCGCAGGTGCGGTTCTATGAGCCGAAGCCCATGCCACTTGATGAAAGCGCAAAGTAGATCGACCCGATCCGCCGAGTCGAGCTCCTTCGTGACCTCTCGTCCAATCTGAGGTTGATCGCGACCGTTGACGAGCAGCGCACTGGACGAAAACGGTATGTCCGGGCGCTTGGGAAATACACCTTTGTCGTCAGGAGTCATCTCACGAGCAATGCTCAGGAGGGGATCCTCTGCGTCGACAAGCTGGTCGTCCTCGGTGACGGCCTTGTCAGTCGCTTCCGCGAGGACGGCGCCAAGTTTGTTGACGATACGGACCTGGTCCTTGAAGCTCTCGTCGTTCTTATCGACGAACGAGAGCGCGCGTTTGGTCAGCTCAGCCACGTGCTTGACGAGCAGGTCCTTGCCGTCGACATCCTTCAGCTTTCCGCGCTGTTGGAGTTCGTCATCTACCTCTGCGAGGCGTCGCTGCAGCTCACGTGTGATGAGCCGCTCGTACACCCCAGGGGAAAGGTCGCTCATGCTCCTGACAGTATCGGCAGATCCCCCAAAGGGCGTAAGGCTTGAGAGGAGAGCCGCTCCGGCCCTCCGAGCCTGGGGCTCCACCGACGGGACAACAGAAAGGCCCTCGGTCTGACGACCGAGGGCCTTGCGCGATGTCCTGGAGGACTACTTCGCGTTCGTCATCTTCAGGACGTCGAGGGCCTCGTCGAGCTGGGCCTCCGTCAGCTTGCCGTCGGTGACGTACCCGCGCTCGATGACCACCTGGCGGATCGTCTTCCGCTCGGCGAGGGCCTGCTTCGCGACCTTGGCCGCCTCCTCGTAGCCGATGTAGCGGTTCAGCGGGGTCACGATCGACGGGGACGACTCCGCGTACTCCCGGCAGCGCTCCTCGTCGGCCTCCAGGCCGGCCACGCAGCGGTCGGCGAAGACGCGGGACACGTTGGCCAGCAGCCGCACCGACTCCAGGATGTTCCGGGCGATCATCGGCAGCTGCACGTTCAGCTCGAAGTTGCCGCTCGCGCCGCCGAAGGCCACCGCCGCGTCGTTGCCCACGACCTGCGACGACACCTGCAGCATCGCCTCGCACAGCACCGGGTTCACCTTGCCCGGCATGATCGACGAGCCCGGCTGCAGGTCCGGCAGGCGCAGCTCGCTCAGGCCCGTGCGCGGCCCCGAGCCCATCCAGCGGATGTCGTTGGCGAGCTTGGCGAAGCCCACCGCGATCGTCCGCAGCTGCCCCGACAGCTCGACCAGCCCGTCGCGCGCCCCCTGGGCCTCGAAGTGGTCCCGCGCCTCGCTCAGCGGAAGGCCCGTGGTCTGGGCGATCTCACCGATGACCCGCGGCGCGAAGCCCTCCGGCGTGTTGATGCCGGTGCCCACCGCGGTTCCGCCCAGCGGCAGCTCCGCGACGCGCGGCAGCACCGCCTTCAGGCGCTCGACGCCGTACCCGACCTGCGCGGCGTACCCCGAGAACTCCTGCCCCAGCGTCACCGGGGTGGCGTCCATCAGGTGCGTGCGCCCGCTCTTGACGACCCCGGCGAACTCCACGGCCTTGCGGTTCAGCTCGCCCTGGAGGTGCTCCAGCGCCGGAACGAGGTCGTTCACCACAGCGGAGGTGGCCGCGATGTGGATGGACGACGGGTACACGTCGTTGGACGACTGCGAGGCGTTGACGTGGTCGTTCGGGTGCACGTCGAGCCCGGTGGCGTCCTTGGCGAGGGTCGCGATGACCTCGTTGCTGTTCATGTTGCTCGACGTGCCCGAACCCGTCTGGAACACGTCGATCGGGAACTCGTCGTTCCACTTGCCCTCGGCGACCTCCAGGGCCGCCTGGCGGATCGCCTTGCCGAGCTCGTCGGAGATGACCCCCAGCTCGGCGTTGACCTTGGCGGCGGCGGCCTTGATGTGGCCGAGCGCCTCGATGTTCGCGGTCTCCAGCCCCTGGCCGGAGATCGGGAAGTTCTCCACCGCGCGCTGGGTCTGGGCCCGCCACTTGGCCTTAGCGGGGACCTGGACCTCGCCCATCGAGTCGTGCTCGATGCGGAACTCACTCATCGTTGAAAGACACCTCCAGGGAAACCTGCCCCCAAGATTGCCAGAAGTGGAGGTGGGGGGTGGGGCTGCCCCCGGCACAGTCCGCGCGTGACCTCGGGCGATGTGGGAGGGGTCACGCCGACGCATGAGGGGCGGGGCGCCGACGGCTGAGTCGGCGTCCCGCCCCTACGGCTTCACCTGCTAGGACCTGTGGGCGCCGGCGGAACGCCGCTTGCGGCCGATCGCGATGGCCGTGGCGCCGACCGCGATGGCGCCCGCCGCCGCCAGGAACAGCCCGGTCAGCGCCGACCCGGTGACGGGGAGGGACTCCGAGGAGCCGTCGGCGGCCGTCTGGCCCGGACCGTCCTCTTCGCTCGACCCGCCCGACTCACCGGACGCGGGAGGAGCGGCCTCATCCGCAGGGGTGGGGTCGGCGTCACCGGTACCAGAAGTGCCGCCAGAATCGGCGCCCGACGCGAGCTGGGCCTCCTCGCCGGAGCCGGTGCCACCGGCGGTGCCGTCGGCGTGGCCGCCGTGCTCCCCATGGTCGCCGTGCTCCTCAGGAGCGAAGGGCTCACCGGCCCCCTCCGACGACGACGTCCCGGTCCCTTCACCGCCGAACTCCACGTCCGAGCAGGAGTAGAACGCCTCCGGGCTGTCCGTTCGCTGCCACACCGCGTAGATCAGGTGCTGCCCCGACTTGCCCTCGGGCAGCCGTCCCGTCAACTGATAGGCGCCGTCCACGACCTCGGGCTGGTCGACCCGCAGAAACGGCTCGTCCTCCAGCGCGTCCCAGGTGAGCTCCTGGTCCTGGCTCCACCCGTCCTTGGTCACGTAAAGCTCGAAGTACCCCTTGTGCGGTGCGCTCGCCGTGTAGCTGAACGTGTACTCGCCGCCCGACGGCAGCGCCGTGGTCTCCCACGCGCCGGGGTCGTCCAGGCCCGAATACTTCTCGCGTCCGGCGCTGCACAGCTCCCCGTCCGGGATGATCTCCCGGTGGCGCCCGTCGGCGTCGGGGATGTTGACCTCGTTCCAGTCGTACAGCGCTTGGGCGCCGTTCTCCTCGACGAGCCGCTTGCACACCTCGGACTGCGGGTTCTCGGGCCCTTCGGCGTAGCACGCGGCGATGCGACTGACCGGCTCGCCCATCGTGCCGTGGGCGGCGGCCGTCCCGGTCGCGGCGCCGACCAGGGCCAGTGCGGCCCCGGCCAGGACCGCCCCGGCGCGGGCCGTGCGTCCCTTGTTCATCGGTGCTTCTCCTCAGTTTGGACGGTAGCGGGGAACCGCGCGGCTGATCAGGCCGCGCGGCCGTCCGGGCTGGAGGGGACGACCTTCCGGGCTCGGTTCCAGCCCACCCGAAAGGTTCGGAGGAGGACTCTACACATCCGTGATGAGTATGCGGAGGATTGTCGGAAAAAGACCCCTTGACCTGCGGAGCTTGCGCATTCGGATCAGTAATGCTAAACAACCCTTCCGGTGGCGAACGGGTTTTTGTCATCCGAAATTTCCGCGATTGGGAAAAGGGGGCGCGGTCGGCGAAGGGGGACGTTCGTAGGCCCATTGACCTGGTCGGACAGGGGAGCACGCCGTGACTGCGCTCTGTGTGTGTCCGCATTCCCTCGGTGGCGCCCAGTGGTGTTCAGTGACGAACCCGTCCCGCTCCACAGCCCGTCACCGGCCGAAAAACCAGTGGGAGCGCTCACCTGAATTCTCTACCGTGTCCGTATGCCGTCATCATCACGAGGAGAACCCCCCGCCCTCACCCTTCGCGGGGTGGTCAAGTCCTATGGCGCCCTCCGCGCCGTCGACGGGCTCGACCTTGAAGTGCCGTCGGGCATCGTCCTAGGGCTCCTCGGCCCGAACGGGGCCGGGAAATCGACGACCATGCGCATGCTCACCGCCCAGACCCGCGCGGACGACGGGGAGATCACCATCCTCGGCCACTCCGTCCCCCGCGAGTCCAAGCGCGCGCGTGCCCTCATGGGCGTCGTGCCCCAGCACGACAACCTCGACGAGGAGCTGACCACCGCGGAGAACCTCCTGGTGTTCGCCCACCTCTACCGCGTCCCCAAGGCCGAGCGCGCCGAAGCGGTGGAGCGCGCGCTGCGCATCGCCCACCTGGAGGACCGCCGCGACACCCGGGCCGACAAGCTCTCCGGCGGCATGCGGCGCCGACTGCTCATCGCCCGCGGCCTGGTGCACCGCCCCCGCCTCGTCCTCCTCGACGAGCCCACGGTCGGCCTGGACCCGCAGGTCCGCCAAGAGCTGTGGAGCCTGGTGACCAGCCTGCGGGACGAAGGCGTCACGGTCCTGATGTCCACGCACTACATCGAGGAGGCCGAACGCCTCTCCGACGAGGTCGCCCTCATGGCCAGGGGCCGCGTCGTCCGCCACGGCGTCCCCGCCGACCTCATCGCCCAGTACGCGGGCAAGACCGTCGAGGAGTTCCCCGCCGGAGCCGACGGCCACGAGGAACTGGAGCGCCGCGCGCAGGCCGCCGGGCTGCCCACCCGCCGCACCGGCGCCGCCCTGGCGGTCATGCGCGCCGAGGAGATCACCGAGGGCCTCCGCGGCGAGCTGGGCCGGGGCGACGTGCGCCCCAGCAACCTGGAGGACGTGTTTGTGAGCCTGACCGGGGAGCGTGTGGAATGAGCGTGCAGGAGACCGCCGAGCGCCCGGAGGCGGCGCCCGCCGCGCGCACGGGACCGCCCGGGCGGTTCGAGCTGGCGCCCGTCAAGGGCGTCCTCACCCGTGAGTGGGCCCTGTACCGGCGCAGCTGGAAGCCGACCACCTTCGCCGCCGTCGTGGAGCCGGTCATCTTCCTGCTCGCGTTCGGCTTCGGACTGGGATCCCTGGTCGGGGTGGTCGCCGGGTACCGGTACCTGGACTTCATCGGCACCGGCATCGTCGCCACCTCGGTCCTGTTCACCTCCATCTACCCCGGCCTGATCGACACCTATGTGCGCCGGGTCTTCCAGCACACCTACGACGGCATGCTGGCCGCCCCGGTCGACGTGCGGGAGCTGGTGACCGGGGAGGCCGCGTGGATCGCCCTGCGCGCCGGGGTGTACGGCTGCGCCCCGCTGCTGGTGGCGATCGGCTTCGGGCTGCCCCCGGCCGCCGGGATGGTCGCCGTCCCGCTGATCGCCCTGGTCACCGGCTTCGGGTTCGCCCTGATGGGCATCTGGATGTCCGCCCTGGTGCCTTCGATCAAGACCATCGACTACGTCATCTCGGGGCTGATCACCCCGATCTTCCTGGTGGCCGGCACCTTCTTCCCGCTGGACGAGCTGCCCGGGTGGGCGCAGTGGATCTCCAAGCTCAACCCGCTCTACCACTGTGTGGAGCTGGTGCGCGGGGCCGCGTTCGGCATCGGCACGGGCACGGCCGCGCTCCACTGGGCCGCACTGGCCGCCTTCGTCGTCGTCGCCTGGGGCCTGGCGGTGTTCCAGATGCGGCGGCGGCTGATCGACTGAGGGCCGCCCCTCCCGTCGTCGACCGCGGGGGCCGTCCGGTTCGGGCACCTGGCGTGGTGGAACGGTCGCCGCCGAGGTCACCGGGTGGTGGAACCGCCACCTTCGTCGCCCCCTGGTCCACCGCGCCCGGCCTTCCCGGGGGCAACGGGCGGGATCAAGGGGCGGGGGCATCGGGACACGAAAGAGGCCGCGCCGGTGGAGCCGAAGCTCCCCGGCGCGGCCTTCAGCGCTCTCCGGAAGGGGGTGTCACCCCCCGCTGGGCGCCCACCGGACGTTGCTGGTGGCGCGCTCGCCGTCGAGGGCCGAGGCGTAGCCGACGGCCCCCCACTGGTCGGCGTCCGACTCGCCCTCGGACTCGGCGAACGGGCGCAGGTCCATGTACATGCCGAACACCGCGTTCTCGTTGTTCTGCATGACCTGCTGGTACACCGGGTCGTCGCCCAGGCGCCCCTGACCGGTCGCCCCGGAGGACACCACGACCGTGTCGCCCTCGGAGTTCACCCCGGGCGGGGAGGAGTAGGAGCCCTGCGAGGCCTCCTCCACCAGGTCCTCGATCAGCCCGGCGTCCGCACCCGAGGCCCTGTACTGCACCGAGCCGCTGTCGAAGCCCGCGAACGGGTCGTCCAGGCCGCTGTCCAGGTCGCTCACGCCCAGCGCCGTCTGCGTGCCGAGCAGGTCGGTGAAGCCGTCCGGGACGGAGACGCCCATCTCCCCCATGGCGTCCTCGGCCTCGTCGAACGCCTCCGGCATGACGGCGGCCATGTCGTTCCACGACTGCTCGGACAGCTCGTCCATGCCGCTGCCGCCGATGGCGATCATGGTGTCGTCGGGCAGCTCGGCCATCTCCGACAGGCCGGTCTGCTCGGTGGTGTAGTCGGCGAGGGAGAAGTCGCCCATCTGGAATTCGACCAGGTCCGCGCGCAGCTCGACGTAGTCGGCGTCGACCGAAACGGCGGCGGCGATGCGGCCGTCGAACTTCAGGTCCTCGAAGGAGCCGCCGCCCGAGCCGTAGTCCTCGTACTCGCCGTACTCGTCGTAACCGGTGCTGAACGGGTCGCTGCCGTAGGTCGACCCGGCCAGCCCCTCTTGGATCAGGTCGGACGTGGCGCCCAGGTCGTACCAGGCGGCGGCGAGACTGTCGTCGGACACGCCCGCCATGTCGGAGGAGTAGGTCTCGTCGTCGGCCAGCGAGCCCTCTTCGTCGACCTTCTTCTCGACGCCGTCGAGGGTCCGGGTGGACTCGGCGAGGAACATGAAGCCGTCCCGCACCTCGCCCACCCCCTCGTCGGTCCCGGAGAAGTCCTGCGCGAGCTCGTCGACGACCTCCTCGGCCGCGCCCTCGTCGGTGACCGCGATCGCGACGACCGCCTCGAAGGCGGGCCCCTCGTCCTCGCCGCCCGCCATCATGGCGACACCGAAGCGCTTGCCCACCCACGGCTGGATGTCGTCCTCGTAGTCGAGGTCGCTGTCGCTCGACTCCAGGATCTCGTCGAAGACGGCGGCGGCCGGGTCCTCGTCGTCGCCGAGCTCGTCCTTGGCCGAGTCGGGCAGCTTGCCCGCGAAGCTCGCGTAGTCGGCGAGCTGGGCCCCGGACGGCTTCAGGTCGAGCTGGAAGTAGGCGGCGGCGTCACCGGGAAGCACCGTGTCCGGCTGCGGCCCGCCGAACAGGCGGGTCACCACGGTGTTCGCGGCCCACACCCCGGACCCCATGAGGAGCACGCCGAGCCCGGCGGCCACGGGGATCATCCACACGCGGCTGCGACGCTGCGGCCCTCCCGGGGGCGGGCCCTGCGGCGGCCCCTGCGGCATGCCCTGGGGCGGATACCCGGGACCCATCGGGGGCGGCCCGCCGGCGCCGGGCGGCTGCTGCCCATAGGGCTGCGGCCCGGACGGCTGCCATTGCGGCTGGCCGGGGGGATCGGGGTAGGACATCGGACCTCCGGAGTGCGCTTTTGCCTGTAAGACCGTACCAATCCGCACAGGTCCTCTTAGCCCGGCGAGGAGGGGCTTCCGCCTCTGGCGGCCGGGTCCGGCCGGACCCGGCCGCCAGAGGACCCCCTGCAGGGGCCGTCAGGAGGTCGCCGAAGCGAAGTCCACCCCGCTGTAGGTGGCGAGCTTGGAGATGCGGTGCTCGCTGTGCACCTGCCGCACGGTGCCGCTGCGCCCCCGCATCACCAGCGAGTCCGTCATGGCGCCCCCGGCCTCGTAGCGCACACCGCCCACCAGCTCCCCGTCGGTGATGCCCGTGGCCGCGAAGAACACGTCGTCCGAGGAGACCAGGTCGTCGGTGGTCAGCACCCGGTCCAGGTCGTGCCCGGCGTCCAGGGCCGCGCGCCGCTCCTCCTCGTCCTTGGGCCACAGCCGCCCCTGGATGGTGCCGCCCAGGCACTTCATCGCGCAGGCGGTGATGATGCCCTCCGGGGTGCCGCCGATGCCCAGCAGCAGGTCGGCGCCGGTCTTGGGGCGGGCCGCCATGATGGCGCCGGCCACGTCTCCGTCGGTGATGAACTTGATGCGGGCCCCGGCCTCGCGCACCTCCCGCACCAGGCCCTCGTGGCGCGGCCGGTCCAGGATCACGACGGTGACGTCCTGCGGCGCGCCTCCCTTCGCGCGCGCGACGGCCCGGATGTTCTCGGCCACCGGCGCGGTGATGTCCACCACGTTCGCCGCCTCGGGGCCCGCGGCCAGCTTCTCCATGTAGAACACGGCCGACGGGTCGAACATGGACCCGCGCGGGCTCACCGCGATCACCGAGATCGCGTTGGGCATGCCCATCGCCGTCAGGCGCGTGCCGTCGATCGGGTCGACCGCCACGTCGCACTCGGCGCCGCTGCCGTCGCCGACCTGCTCGCCGTTGTAGAGCATGGGCGCGTTGTCCTTCTCGCCCTCGCCGATCACCACGGTGCCCTTCATGGACACGGAGCTGATCAGGTGGCGCATCCCGTGCACGGCCACGCCGTCGGCGCCGTTCTTGTCGCCCCGCCCGACCCATCGCGCGGCGGCCAGCGCCGCCGCCTCGGTGACCCGGACCAGTTCCAGGGCCAGGTTGCGGTCGGGGGCGGTGTCGCTACTGGGCGCAGGCGGCGTGGACTCGGTCATGGAAGGCCTCTCAAAAAGGGGCGTGAGCTGGTGAAGAAGGAGCCCGCGCGCGCGGGCTTGGATCAACTCTATTGAACTGGCGTAGCCTCATCCTGAGGCGGGCGACGGATAAGGACGGGACGCGGACGTGACAGTCGACAAGGCCGAAACCGGGGCCAAGCCGGAGCGCGGCTCCGCGCGCGGTGCGGCGACACGGAGCGCCCTCCTGGAGGCCGCCGCGCACGTCTTCCGCACCGTCGGCTTCTCCAAGGCGGGCGTGAGCGAGGTCGTCCAGCAGGCGGGGGCGAGCGTCGGCAGCCTCTACCACCACTTCGGCGGCAAGGCCGACCTCTTCCTCGCCCTGTACGAGGAGTTCCAGCAGCGCCAGCAGGAGCGGACGCACACCGCGGTGACGCGCGCGCGGGCCGAGGGCGAGACCGACCCCACACGGCTCATGTACGCGGCCGCCCGCGCCTACCTCGACGGCTGCATCGAGGAGCGGGATACCACCCGGCTGTTCTTCAGCGGCGACGGCCCGCCCGGCTTCGACTCCCAGCTGCGGGTGCGGCTGCGCGAGTGGACCGACCGCAACGTGGCCCTGTTCCGCAAGGCCGACGAACCGGTGGACGAGGCGCTGCTCATGGTCGTCAGCGGTGCGATGCTGCTCGCCGTGTCGGAGGTGGTGCACCGGTCCGACGACGACGCCCGCCGCTTGGCCGACGACGTCACCGAGCTCCTGTCCGACCTGCGCCCGCGCCGCGGCACCGAGGGGCGCGTCGACGAAGGCTGAACACCGGCCCCATAAGGCGACGGTGCCGCCACAGAGGGGTACGGGCCACACCCGACCCGGTGCGGGCCACCGGCCGGGGTGCGGCAAGCTGGAAGCATCATGAGTACCTACAACCGCTCCCAGGCCGCCATGGGGCCCATGGTGCTGGCCATGGCCATCATCGTCGGGATCCTTCTCCTCATGGCGCTGGTGGTCAATTGGCGCACCGTCGAGCACATCCCCAGCGTCGACTACGCGCCGCACGCCCAGGCGATGGCGAGCGAGGCCGACTTCCCCGTGTACGCCCCGGAGGGCCTGCCGGAGGGGTGGGTGCCGACCAGCACGAACATGAGCACCGACGGCGGCGCGTCGTGGACGGTCGGGTTCGCCACCCCGTCGGACATGCATGCCGAGTACCTGATCACCGGGGACGCGGAGGCGGCCGCGTCGGCGGCGCCGGGCGAGGCCGGGGGCACCGTCGAGGCGGGCGGGCTGGAATGGCGGCACCACGCCGCCGACTCCGAGGGGGACCGGGCCCTGCTGCACGAGGGCGGGGACGGCGAGTTCCTGGTCGTCAGCGGCAGCGCCGGTGAGGAGGAGCTGGAGCGGCTGGCCGGGTCGCTGCAGGAGCGCTGACGCCGCGCGGAACTCCGTGAGGGCCGCGCGTCGTTCCCCCTTCACGTTGCGCTTATATCGGACGGGTAATGGCGCAGCGACAGCCATACCCCTAGGGCGCACGGCGCCCGCCACGGAGCGGACACCATGATGGACGGCATTCTCGACTGGCTGAAGGGCCTCTTCGGAGACACCGCCCAGGACGCGGTCGACACCCTGCAGGGAACTGCGGAGGAACAGGGGCAGCAGTACGCCGAGGAGGCGCAGGGCTTCGCCGACCAGGCGCAGGAAGCCGCGGGAGGCGTGGGCGAGCAGGCGCAGGACGCTGCGGGAGGCGTGGCCGACCAAGCGCAGGAGGCTGCGGGAGGCGTGGGCGAGCAGGCGCAGGAGTACACGGACCAGGCCCAGAGCGCTGGCGAGGCCGTGCAGGACGTCGCCCAGGACCCCACCACCGCCGCCGAGGACGCGTTCAGGAACGGGATCGAAGGCGAGCGCTGACACCGCCGGCGGAACCCGTGAACGCGGGCCCGCCGAACGCGAAGGGCCGCCCTCCCCAGGGAGGGCGGCCCTTTCGTCTCCGGTTCCCGGGCCATCGCCGGGACCGGATCAGACGGTCTCGGCGCGCAGGTCGCGCCGCAGCTCCTTCGGCAGGGAGAACGTGAGGCTCTCCTCGGCGGTCTTGACCGTCTCCACGTTGTCGAACCCGTGGCCCGAGAGCATGTCGAGCAGCTCGCGCACCAGGATGTCGGGGACCGAAGCGCCGCTGGTGACGCCGACCGTGCCGACGCCCTCCAGCCATGCCTCGTCCATCAGGGACGCGTTGTCGATCAGGTGGGCGGCGGAGGCGCCGGCCTCCAGGGCGACCTCCACCAGGCGCACCGAGTTGGAGGAGTTGTCCGACCCGACCACGATCACCAGGTCGCACTCGGGCGCTATCGACTTCACCGCGTCCTGCCGGTTGGAGGTCGCGTAGCAGATGTCGTCGCTGGGCGGGTCCAGGAGGTTGGGGAACTTCTCGCGCAGCGCGTCGACGGTCTGGTTGGTCTCGTCCACCGACAGGGTGGTCTGCGAGAGCCAGGAGACGTTGTCGGGGTCGCGCACCTCGACCTGGTCGACCTGGTCGGGGCTCTCCACGATCTGGATGTGCTCGGGCGCCTCGCCGCTGGTCCCCTCGACCTCCTCGTGGCCGATGTGGCCGATGAGGATGATGTCGCGGTCCTGCGTCGCGAAGCGCTTGGCCTCCTTGTGCACCTTGGTCACCAGGGGGCAGGTCGCGTCGATGGTCTTGAGGCGGCGCTTGTCGGCCTCTTCGTGGACCATGGGGGAGACGCCGTGCGCGGAGAAGACGACGATGGCGCCCTCAGGGACCTCGTCGGTCTCCTCGACGAAGATCGCGCCGCGCTTCTCCAGCGTGCTCACCACGTGGGTGTTGTGCACGATCTGCTTGCGCACATAGATCGGCGCGCCGTACTGCTCAAGGGCCTTCTCGACCGTGACGACAGCGCGGTCCACCCCGGCGCAGTAGCCGCGGGGATTGGCGAGCAGGACACGGCGGCGATTCGTCGCAGTCATGCCCCCATCCTAGGGGGCGTGGTCCACCAGGGCGTCCTGATGTCGCGATCGCCACAGCATCACCGCGGCAACGCCCTCATAGGACCGCCACCGGACCCGCCTCTGTGGGGCCGCCGGGGCCGGTGCGCGGCGTGGTGCGGCAGGGCACCGGTGGAGACGGGATAACGGTCAGCGATCGGTTGCGTCCCGAGATGGCGAATTCGTACCCAATACGGCCGCCTTCACGGGACCCTTGCAGCCCTATCCTGGTTGACTTGCGTACCCCCATACGCCTATACCCCCGATAGCAGCCACCCCCGTATAGCACTGCGACAGCGGCAGGAGCCCCAGTCCAATGTCGAACGCGTCGACCGTCAGCAAGCTCGTGACCATGGTGAAGGGCATCTTCGGGCGCAAGGAGAAGGGGGAGCCCGCCGCGGCGGCCCCCGCCTCCGCGGAGACCTCCGAGAAGCCCGCCGTCCCCGAGCAGGCGGCCGAGCCCGCCGTGGCGGACGGGGCGGCCGAGGAGCGGGCGGCCGAGCAGGAAGAGGCCGGGCGGGCCGAGAAGTCCGCCGAGGCCGAAACGGAGGCCGCGCAGGCGGACACCGCCGAATCGGACGGTTCCGACGCCGCCGGGAAGCCTGCGGAAACCGCCGGCGCCGAAGCGGCGGAGAAGGCTGAAGCGGCGGACACGGCCGAGGAGGGCGGCGGCTCCGAGCGCATCGTCGAGCCGGAGGAGCGCGAGGCCGTCGCCGAGGAGCTTTCCACGAACGCGGACGACACCCAGGTCGCCAGCGACGAGGTGCTGCAGAAGGTCCGCAAGGACTCCGCCCCCGCCGCCGAGGACCTGCCCGTCCCGAACTACGACGAGCTGACGCTGCCGTCCATCCGGGCGCGCCTGCGCAAGCTCAGCATCGACGAGGTGCGCCTGCTCCGCGCTTACGAGGTCGCCCACCAGGAGCGCCCGGAGTTCGTGAAGATGTACGACAACCGCATCGCCAAGCTCCAGAGCGAAGACCAGTAGGACCGGCGCCGCCGCCCCGGCCGGGCCTCGTACCCCGCCTTGGAAGTCGGACATGACCGAGGAAGCCCCCTCTGAGGGCGAAGTCGCCCTGCCCTACGCCCATATGGTGCTGGTCGGCGCCCTGTTCCTCCTCCTCATGCTGGTCAAGTTCCAGGACCCCCTCCCCGAATGGCGGACGCCCCTGATGATCGGGCTCGGCGTGGCGGTTCCTGTCAGCGCGTTCCTCCTGGGGGCCAGGACCTTGAAGAAGAAGTGACCACCGCGGCAGGACACCGGGGGGAGTTCGGCGGCCGGCCGGGTCACACCCGTTCGGCGCCCTCGGGGAGGAGTTCGGCCGTGTCGGGGGCTTGCCCCAGGCGTTCCAGGAACCGGGCGGCCGCTGGCGACGGCGTCCGCCCCTGAGGCGTCACGACACCGATCTCCCGGCTCCACACCGGTCCCTCCACGGGCCTGTGCGCGATGTCGGCGAACCCCATCAGTACGCGTACCAGCGACGGCAGTGCGGTCACCCCCAAGCCCGCCGCAACCAGGCCCCCGACGGTCGACACGTTCCCCGCCTCGATCGCGGTGGCGGGCGCGCCGCCCGCCTCCTCGAAGGCGCGGTCGGTCAGTCGCCGCACGCTGGAGTCCGCGCCCAGGGCGATGAAGGTCTCCTCCCTCAGGTGCGCCCACGTCACGCGCTCTTGAGCGGCCAGCGCGTGCCCGGGCGGGAGCGCGGCGAAGAACGTGTCGCGCACCAGGGGGCGTGCGGTGAGCCCGACGGGCCGCGGGTCCAGCGCCGTCACCGCCAGGTCGGCCGTCCCCGTTGCGACCCGCTCCAGGGCCGTCCGGGCCATCCCGTCCAGCACCCGCACCGCGATGCCCGGGTGCCGTTCGCGGAAGTCGGCGATGACCGGAGGCAGCAGGACCGCCGCGACCGACGGCAGCGTGGCGACGGTGACCGTGCCCTCGTCTCCGCGCAGCACCCGGTCCAGGCGGTTCATCTCGGCGCGGTGGGTGCCCAGCACCCGCTCCGCGGCGGCCAGCAGCGCGTCGCCCTCCGCGGTGCGCCGCAGCGACCGGGTGGTGCGCTGGAACAGCCGCACCCGCATCAACCGCTCGACCTCCTGCACCGTCCGGCTCAGCGATGACTGGGAGACCCGCAGCTCCCGTGCGGCCGCCGTGTATCCACCGCACCGCGCCACCGCCTCGAACGCCGCGAGCTGCCGCAATGTCAGATCCATGGTCTGACAGCATAAGTCCATCCGGTTCTGATGTTGGACACGCAACGACCGGCCCCCTCACCATGATCGGAAGTGATCGCCGTCACGCACCCCGGCGGCGCACGTCTCCCCGCCGAGGAGGCCCTGGCATGCTCACGGCACTGGCGTTCGCGACGATCGCCGTCCTGCTCGTCCTTCTGCTGTCGAACCGCGTCAGCGCGGTCGTGGCGCTCATCTCCGTGCCCCTGGCCGCGGCGGCGCTCGCC
The DNA here is from genome assembly GCF_027706745.1 of Nocardiopsis suaedae. Taxonomy (GTDB): domain Bacteria; phylum Actinomycetota; class Actinomycetes; order Streptosporangiales; family Streptosporangiaceae; genus Nocardiopsis_A; species Nocardiopsis_A suaedae. The sequence continues at coordinate 43,672 of NZ_JAQFWP010000002.1, forward strand.
GGTTTCGGGCCCGAGGAGATCACCGGGTTCGTCTCCGCCGGGGTCGGCGGGGTCGTCGGAACGGTGGCGATGTTCGTCTTCGCCATCCTGTTCTTCGGAGTGATGCGCGACGCCGGGCTGTTCGACCCCGTCGTGGAGCGCGTCCTGCGCTTCGCCGGGCGCGACCCGGTCACCATCTCCGTCGCCACGGTCGTGCTGGCCATGGTCTGCCACCTCGACGGCGCCGGGGCGACGACCTTCCTGATCACGGTCCCCGCGATGCTGCCGCTCTACGAGGCGCTGGGCATGCGGCGCCTGCTGCTCGCGGCGCTGGCCGGGCTCGGCGCGGGGGTGATGAACCTCGTCCCGTGGGGCGGGCCGACGGCCCGCGCCGCGACCACGGTGGGCACCGGGGCCAACGAGCTCTGGACGCCCCTGATCCCCGCGCAGGCCGTCGGCGTCGTCGCCGCGATCGCCGTCGCCTACCTCCTGGGGCGCCGCGAGCGCAGGCGCCTGGCCGCCTCCACGGCGCCAACAGAGTCCACGGCGTCCGGGGAGTCCACGGAGTCCGCGACGGCGGCCGCCGCCGACGACACGCCGCGGCAGGCGCCCGCCGCACACACCGCCTCCGAGCACGCCCGGCCCCGCCTGTTCTGGGTGAACGCCGCCCTCACGCTCGCCGTCGTGGGCGTGCTGATCTGGGGTGTGCTCTCGCCCGAGCTCGTCTTCATGATCGGCCTCGTGGCGGCGCTGGTGGTCAACTACCCGGGCATGCGCGCCCAGACCGAGCGCATCAACGCCCACGCCCAGGGCGCGGTGCTCATGGCCTCCACGCTCCTGGCGGCCGGGGTCTTCCTCGGCGTGATGGAGGAGAGCGGCATGATCGAGGCCATGGCCTCCTCGATGACCGGGGCGGTCCCGCAGGCCGCGGGCCCGGCGCTGCCGGTCGTCGTCGGCGCCCTCGGCGTCCCGATGAGCCTGCTGTTCGGCCCCGACGCCTACTACTTCGCCGTGCTGCCGGTCCTCGACGCCGTGGGGGCGGGCTTCGGCGCGGAGGCGGACGCGCTGGCGCGCGCGTCCCTGGTCGGGCAGGAGACGGTCGGTTTCCCGATCAGCCCGCTCACCGGCTCCTTCTTCCTCCTGACCGGCCTGGCGAAGGTGCCCATCGGCGCGCACATCCGCTTCCTGCTTCCTTGGGCGTGGCTGGTCAGCCTGATTATGCTCGCCGCCGCCGTGCTGACGGGCGCCGTGCCCGTCTGGACGGGCTGAGCGAACCACACGATGGGGGGACGACGATGAGCCGGATCCGGATCGGATGCGGCGCCGGGTTCGCCGGGGACCGCATCGCTCCGGCGGTCGACCTGGTCCGCGACGGGCGCCTGGACTTCCTCGCACTGGAGTGCCTGGGGGAGCGCACGGTCGCGCTCGCCCTGGCGCGCCGCCTGCGCGACCCTTCCGCCGGGGCCGACCCGCTGCTGGCCAAGCGCATCCGCGCGCTGGCGGGACCGCTCGCCGCGACGGGCACACGCCTGGTCACCAACGCCGGGGCGGCCGACCCTGAGGCCGCGGCGCACCTCGCCGCCCGGGTGTCGGCGGAGGCGGGCGCGCCCATGGACGTCGCGGCGGTCGTGGGGGACGACGTCCTGGACCGGATCGACCTGGAACAGCCCGCTTGGGAGGACGGAAAGCCGCTCGGTGAACACGGGGAGATCGTCTCCGCCAACGCCTACATCGGAGCCGACGCGCTGCTCCCCGCATTGGAGACGGAAGCGCGCGCGGTGGTGTGCGGCAGGGCGGCCGACCCCTCGCTCTTCCTGGCGCCGATGATGTCCGCCTTCGGGTGGGGCGCCGACGACTGGGACACCCTCGCGCGCGGGACCACGGTCGGACACCTCCTTGAGTGCGCGGGGCAGCTCACCGGCGGGTACTTCGCCGACCCGCCTTACAAGACGGTCCCCGGCCTGGCCCGGCTGGGCTATCCGCTCGGGGAGGTCGCACCCGACGGGAGTGCGGTGGTGACCAAGCTCCCCGGGGCCGGAGGCGTGGTGGACACCCGCACCGTGGCCGAGCAGCTGGCCTATGAGGTCACCGATCCTTCGGCCTACCTCACCCCGGATGTGGCGGCCGACTTCACCGGGGTCCGTGCCGAGCGGGTCGGCCCCGACCGTGTGGAGGTGCGGGGCGCCGTGGGGAGGCCCCGGCCCGACGCCCTCAAGGTGAGCGGGGGCTATAGGGCGGGGTTCCGCGGCGAAGGCGAGATCGGCTACGCGGGCCGTGGCGCGGTGCGGCGGGCCCGCCTGGCCGGTGAAGTCGTCCGGGAGCGCCTCGGCGGGGCGGTGCGGGACCTGAGCATCGAGGTGGTCGGGGTGGACGCGATGCACGGCCCGCAGGCGCAGGAGGGCGCCGAACCCTACGAATGCCGCCTGCGGGTCGCCGGGCGCTCCCACGACCGTGAGGCGGCGGAGGCGGTCGCCGAGGAGGTCGACGCGCTCTACACCTCCGGGCCCGCGGGCGGCGGCGGGGTGCGGGTCCGCGTGGACGAGGTGGTGGGCGTGCTGTCCGCCGGAATCCCCCGTGACGCCGTGGAGACCGCGGTGGTGCGTGTGGCGGCGCGCGCGGCGGAGCGCCCGACGGATGCGGAGGAGGGCTGATGGTCCGGCTGTACGAGGTCGCCCATTCGCGCGCGGGCGACAAGGGCAACGTGACGACGCTGTCGCTGATCCCGTACGACCCGGGGCTCTACCCGGTGCTGTGCGAGGTGGTGACCCCCGAGGAGGTCGGTCGGCACCTGGGGGAGCGCGTTGTGGGCGAGGTGGTGCGGCACCGCATGGACGGGGTGGGCGCGCTGCTGTTCGTATGCCCGCGCGCGCCGGGGGACACGGTCACCGAGTCCTTGCGCCTCGACGCCCACGGCAAGTCCATGAGTTCGGCACTGCTGGAAATGGAGATCCCGCTGGAGCCGTGACGTTCGCACCGCCAATCTCCAGCAGGCCGCCGTGCACCAGCAGGACGAGCGGCGCTGGACGCCCGAGGCCGGGCGTTCAGCGCTTCACGAGCCCGTTCCGCAGGCCGAGGTCGGCCGGGAATGGTGCCAGGTACGTCTGCTCCCTGGCCCAGGCGACCCCCTCGGCGGCGCAGTGGTGGCGCACCAGCGCCACCGGCAGGGTCAACGGCACGAGCCCCTGGCGGTAGGACATGATCGCCTCGAGGATGTCGTGCCTGCGCGCGTCGTCCAGGTGGTCGCTCACCATCCCGAAGACATGCTGGAGGACGTTGACGTGCCGTCCGGGCGTGGCCCTGTGCGTCAGAGCCGTCTGGAAGCCCTCCCGGTACTCCCGGGCCAGTTCGGTGCGCTCACGGGCGCCCGCCTGCGCGACCGTCTTGCCGAGCGACCGGTAGGCGTCAGGGGAGTGCGCCATGATCTGGAGCTTGTGACGGGCGTGGAACTCCACGAGGTCCTTGGGGCGCCAGTCGCCGGACAGCAGGGCCCTCAGGCGGGCATGGGCGAACACCCTCTCGGCGAAGTGGTCGCGCAGGTCCGCGTCTGACAGTCTCCCCTCCTCCTCGGTCGGCAGCCCGGGGACGAGCGAGGTCAGGCGCTCGGCGTAAGCCCCCCCGCCCCTTGCCGTCGACGCGCTTGCCGTCCTCGAAGACCGGCAGGCCGAACAGGCCGCAGCTGGGCGACTTGTTCTTCAGGACATATCCGTCGAGCCCTTCGAGCTGCTCCCTGCGCCGGTCGGCGATGCCGCGCAGCTCATCGGTGTGGTCGGTCCCGCTCTTGGACGCCACCACCCGGGGGCCCTCGGCGGACCGCTCCAAGCGCAGCGTCTCGCGCGGGACCCCCAGCCCGATCTCCTCCTCAGGGCAGACGGGGACCCAGTCCACGTGGTCCCCCAGCCGGTCGGTGAGGAACCGGTCCCGGCAGTGGCCGCCGTTGTAGCGCACGGGCTCGCCGAGGAGGCAGCTCGATACGCCGATCCTGGGGCGTTCCGCGGTCGTGTCCCGCTCCGCCTGCACGTGTTCTTCTGTGACCGAACGGTCGCTCATGGTTGTCACAATACGTCCAACGGCTGCGTACGGCGGCCGCTCGTTTTCCCCGGGGGGACAGTGCGCACGTCGGTCATGCTCTTCACACACGACCTGAGGGTCGAGGACAATCCCGCACTCACCGAGGCGGCCCGGAGCGACAGGGTTCTGTCGCTGTTCGTCGCCGACCCCTGGATTCTGGGGCGCAGCTCCCGCAACCGGATCGCCTTCCTGACCGAGGCGCTGGCCGAACTCGACCGTGAGTTGCGCGCGCTCGGCGGCGCACTCGTCCTGCGCCGGGGAGAGACGGTGGCCGAAGCGCTGCGGGCGGCGCACGAGGTGGGCGCCGATCGTGTCCACGTGGCCGAGGACGTCGGGGCTTTCGCGGGTCGGCGCGCGCGGCGCCTGAGGGGGCAGGCCGCCCACGCCGGTATCGAGGTGGTCGGGCACCCCGGGGTGACGGTGGTCCCTCCCGGTGCCGTCACGCCATCCGGGGGCGGGGACCACTACAGGGTGTTCACTCCGTACTGGAAGGCCTGGGAGGCGGCGGGCAGGCGCGAGGAGTCCCCAGCGCCTCCGTCCCTGAGGCCACCCGACGGGGTGGGGGCCGATCGTACGCCGTACCCCGACCCGAACCGGGAGGGGCTCGGCGTCCTGTCACCGGAACGGCTGCACGGCGGGGGCGACTCGGCCGCGCGCATGTGTGCATGGCTGGACGAGGGGATCGGCCGGTACGACGGGTACAGGGACGACCTTGCCGCCGATGCCACATCGCGCCTGAGCACCGATCTGCGGTTCGGCCGTGTCTCCCCGCTCGTGCTGGAGCGCGCCGCATACCGGAGAGGAGAGGCGGGGGCCGCCTTTGTCCGCCAACTGGCCTGGAGGGACTTCCACCATCAGGTCCTCAACGCGTTCCCCGCCCTGCCACGCGTCGACTACCGTCCGCGGAGCGCGGACTGGCGTGACGACGAAGAGGCGTTCACGGCGTGGGCCGAGGGGCGAACCGGTGTGCCCATCGTCGACGCGGGCATGCGGCAGCTCCTCCAGGAAGGCTTCATGCACAACAGGGCCCGTCTGATCACCGCGGGTTATCTGACCCGGATCCTGCGCGTGCACTGGAAACGGGGAGCGGACCACTTCCATGCCCTGCTGAGCGACGGGGATCTGGCCGACAACTACGGGAATTGGCAGTGGGTCGCCGGGACGGGCAACGACACACGGCCCAACCGCGGCTTCAATCCGGTGCGTCAGGCGTTGCGCTACGACCCGCAGGGCGAGTACGTGCGCCGCTATGTCCCCGAACTCGGACACGTGCCCGGCGGTGCCGTGCACGAGCCCTGGAAGCACCCCGGTGTCGCGTACCACCCGCCGCTTGAAGCGCCGGCCTGACCGGGCGCCGGAAGTACGTTCAGGGAACGACCGCGACCTCTTTGGAAAGGATCGAAAGCGCATCCGGGAGAGTGAAAGCCCACGCGTCCGACGCCTCCCCGCTCCCCGACCGCCAGCCGAGGCCCGCCGTCATGAGCAGAGTCGACTCCCGGGCTCCGGCGGCGGCTCTGCGGACCGTGCGGAGCGCCTCGGGATCGGCCGACTCCGGCCGGTGCGACCAGACCACCACGGCCTTGGGAGCGGTGCGCCGCACCGCCGCTGCGATCGCGGCCAGCGGCGTCGCGGCGCCGAGCATGCGCCAGACCACACCGTTCTCGCTGAGCGCCGCGGCCAGCGCTTCGAGGGGGAGGGTGTGCAGCTCCTCGGGCGTGCAGGCCAGGAGGACGTGACGCCGGTCGGGCACGCTCGGGCTCCGGTGCATACGGCGCAGTGACGAGGAGATGCTCCAGGAGAGCATGTGCTCGACCTCGACGAACCGCTGGGTCGCGGCCCAGGCCGACCCCATCCCGAACAGGACGGGGCGCGCGACCTCGTCCCAGGTGTCCACGACTCCGCGGGACCTGAAGCGGTCTTCCAGCACGTTCTCGACCGTGGCGGCGTCCATCCGGATGGCGGCGTGGGCCACCCCGTGCAGGGCCGCCGAGGCGCTCTTCGCCGTGGCCGTGCCCGAGGCCCGCTGCGCGGGCACGCCTGGGGCGGCGGAGGGGGCGCCGGACTCGGAGAGGGGCCCAGAGGCGACCCGGGCGGCGGCATCGGCCGGGGCCGCGCCCTCGGCGATGAGGCGGCACATGTCGGTGAGCCGACGCAGGTCTTCAGGGGTGTAGCGGCGGTGCCCTCCGGGGGAGCGGCCTGTGGCGCCGATCCCGTACCGGCGGTCCCAACTGCGGAGCGTGGGCGGTGCGACGCCAAGAAGGTGCGCGACGGCCGAAGGGGGGAGAAGCGGTTCCATGGCGGTCCCCGAGTCGATGCGGAATCGATGCGCGTTGCCCTGTAACCCTAGGCCGCACAAGAGTGGGGGGCATCCGGTTCGGGGGAGTCCGGGGCGGCACACCCGCTGCATTGTGGCGTTCCGGGCCGGAATGGCGCCGCGGCACCGCGAGAGTTGGAGGGGAGCGGTGCGGCGGCGGTCCGGGCCCCGCTCGCCTGGCGGCGGGCAGCGCCGGTGCGGTCGGCGCTGGGAGGCGCCCCGTCTCGACCGCACCGGCGCGGCCCGTTCGTACCGGCCCCGGTGACCGGGACCCCTGACGGTGTGGGGGAGGGCGCCCCGGGCGGGGCCTTTCAGGGCGATCGGCCGGGTCTGCCGCTCCTCAGCGCCGGCCGTCCGCGCTCACTCCTGGAGGCCGAAGAAGCGGAGCAGATGGCGGCCGGAGCAGATGGTGTCCGGGAAGTACTGGCCGCTCTGGCCGCACTCCTCCGGGCCGCTTCCGGGGCGGACCGGGGTGCCGTGCCCCATTCCGGGGACCCGGTTGACCTGGACGGCCACCGTGCCGTCGCCGGCGAGGTACTCCTCGCGCCGGGTCCCGTTCGGCTCCAAGGTGCTCGTGCGGTCCGGCGTCTGGCCGAGTCCGTGGACCGCGGTCCACTGGTCCCGCAGTTCATCGGCGTTGCGCTCGACGACCGTGTAGTCGGCGGTGCCGTGCCACACCGCCACGCGCGGCCACGGCCCCTCCCAGGAGGGGTGCCCGGAGGCGGCGAGGCGCGCCCACTCCTCAGGCGACTTGTCCTTGCCCGGGTTCATGCAGGTGAACGCGTCGATCATGCTGGTCGCGCACTTGTAGGGGAGCCCGGCCATCACCCCGCCCGCCTGGAACGCGTCCGGGTAGGCGGCGAGGAGCGCGGTGGTCATCGCGCCCCCTGCGGACAGTCCGGTGGCGTACACCCGGTCGGCGTCGGCGCCGAACTCGGCCGCCGCGTGGTCGGCCATGTTCCGGATGGACGCGACCTCCCCCCGGCCGCGGGCGATGTCGCCGCCCTGGAACCAGTTGAAGCACCGGTTGAAGTTGTTGGCGGTGCGCTGCTCGGCGAAGACCAGGAGGAGGCCCTCCTGGTCGGCGAGCTCGACCAGTCCGGAGTGGTCCGCGTACTCCTGAGCGGTCTGCGTGCACCCGTGCAGGGCGACGATGACGGGGGCGCCGTCGGGCAGGTCGGCGGGACGGTGGACGTACATGTCGAGGGCGCCGGGGTTGGCGAACCCCTCGACCTTCTCCAGGGGCGGGGCCGCCTGTGCGGGGGACCCGGCGAGCAGGGCCGCGCCGACGGCGGCCGCCGCGACGGCGGCGAAACGGCGTGCGGCCCGGGACACGGTTCGGTGGAATCGGCGGAAGGGGGATGTCATATCCTCTGTTCTCCTTTCGGATCGCACTCGGGGGGTTCTCACAGGCGGCACCGGTTCACCAGATCGCCTTGCCGGGGCCGTTCGACCGTGGTGCTGGGCGGGGGAGGCGTGCCGTCCTCGGCCCACTGCTCCATGGCGGTGAAGGCTTCGCGGTAGCAGGGCAGCATGGGGCGGAGCCGGTCGGGGAACCGGTCGTACAGCCCGTCCACGTGGTTGCCGTCCTCCACGCGGTAGTAGCGGGAGATGTCCGCGTTCCCTCGGGCGTCCACCATGTCCGCGTAGACGTCGGAGCCCGTGGAGATCGGCAGCAGGGCGTCGAGGGTGCCGTGCAGGGTGATCAGCGGCTTGCCGATGTCCCCGGTCAGCGAGATGCGGTCCACCGCGCGCCGCACCGGCGCCGGACGGTCCTCGTAGACGTAATCCGCGTCGTCGCCCTTGTAGGCCGGGTCGAACTCGGCGCGGTAGATCTCCTGGGTCAGCCCCCAGTAGACCTCGTGGTGGAACTCCCACAGGAACTCGGAGTCGGCGGGGAACCCCGCCTCCAGCAAGGCCTCGCGCGCTTCCGGGTCACCCGTCTCGGCGTAGGCGGGGTACTCGCGCACGGCGGTCGGCAGGAAAGTGAACAGGTTGGGCCCGTCGCCGCGCCACAGCACCCCGGACCAGTCGATGCCGCCGTCGTAGAGGTCGGGCCGGTTCTCCAGCTGCCAGCGCGTCAGGTACCCGCCGTTGGACAGGCCGGTGACGAAGGTCCGTTCCGGGGTTCGGCCGTAGTGGAGGCCCGCGGCCTCCTTGGCGGCGACGGTGAGCTGCGTGAGGCGCTTGTTCCATTCGGCGACGGCGGACCCGGGGCGGTTGCCGTCGCGGTGGAATTCGAGCCCGGTGTTGCCCTTGTCGGTGGCGGCGAAGGCGTACCCCTGGGCCACGACCCAGTCGGAGACGGCGGCGTCCAGCGCGTACTGCGTGCGGTTGCCGGGCGACCCGCCGACCACGAGCCCGCCGTTCCAGTCCTCGGGGAACCGGATGACGAACTGGGAGTCGTGGTCCCAGCCGTGGGTGGCGTTGGTGGACGACCGGTCGGGGAAGTGGCCGTCGAGCTGGACACCGGGCACACCGCTCGGGTTGTGGGTCCCCTCGGCCTGCAGCCCGGCCCAGGCGGCGGGGTCGGTGTGCCCGCTGTCGACGGTCCCTGCGGTGGTCAGGTCGTCCAGGCGGGAGGTCACCACCCGGTCCGCTCCCGGGACGGGGCCGTCGCCGCCGGGTGGGGAGGCGGCGTTCGCGGGGGCGGTTGCGGCGGCCGTGGAGGCGAGGAGGAGCGCGCCCGCCAGTGTGGCGGAGGTCACGTGCGTTCTCATGCCGTACGACGGTAAGCGCGCGTCGCCGCGGGCCCCATGGGCTCGGCACCCACTCTGAGAGGGGTGCCGGTCCCCGGCGGGGACATGGTGCGGGAAGGGCGGTTCTCGGTCGGCCCTCGGCCGGCGCCGCGGTCAGCCTTCGACGATCGCCCGCAGTGCGGCGACGTGGGCCTCGTAGGCGGCGCGCCCCTCCTTCGTCAGCGACAGCCAGACCCGCTGCCTGTGGTCGCGCGTGGCGCGGTTCTGGTGGACGTACCCCTCGCCGACCAGGGTGCTCACCTGCTTGCTCAGGACCGATGCGCTGATTTGGAGCTTGTCCTGCACGGTCGCGAACTCCACCTGGCCCCCCGAGCCCGCGGCGTGGAGCGCGGCGCAGATCTTGAGCCGGTTCGGGGCGTGGATGGTCGGGTTGAAGCCGTCGGCTGCGGCGGATGCGGGATCGGTCGTCACTGGGAATCGCTCTGCCTGTAGTAGGGGCTGGTGCGGCGGTGGTAAGGGCCGAATCCGGCGATGATGACGCCGAGCGCGGCCGACAGCCCGACCCAGAGCCAGTTCGAGTCGATGACGGTGCTCGCCGCGAGGGCGGCGGCCGTGAGCACCCCGCAGGGGACGAAGACCGGCCAGGTCTCCTTCCAGGTGAGCCAGCGCAGCACGCCCATCTGCTTGACGCCGAAGTGGGCGATGAGCGCGACGGCGGCGAGAAAGGCGGCGATCCCGGCGAACGTGGCCCCGATGCCGAGCGGGGTGTCGGGGAGGACGGTGATCAGGCCGTAGGGGGCGACGACGGCTCCGAGGACCGGGAAGTACCAGGCGGGCACCTTGACACCGGCGACGTCGGTGGTGAGCTTCTCGGTCTCCTGCAGTGCCGCCGCGGCCTCCTCGGGGGAGGGCCGGCCGCTCGGGGGATTCTGTGTTTCCATACCGGAAAGTGAAGCATTGACTTTCCATGTCGTCAAGTGAGGGAGTGGGGTCACAGCCCCTCAGCGAGAAGGGACCGGGCAGCCGGGGGAGCGGAATGACCTGAGGACGCGGTCCGCCCCCGGCCGCATGCCCTCGTCGCTCGCGCTTCGACCCCCGCGGGTGTGTCCCGCGCCACCGGGCGGCATATTCTGACCCCTGGACCACCCCGCCGACCCGGCGGACCACAACCGCGTTGACTTCGAAGGGGCCGGCCTCGTAGCGACCGGCCCTCGCGCGGTCGACGCCAGGCGGACACCTCGAACGAGGAGGCTCGGCATGCGCAAGGCCCTGGTGCTCGGCGGCGGAGGCATCACCGGGATCGCCTGGGAGATCGGCATGCTCTCCTGGCTCCAGGAGGCCGGGCTGGACCTGACCGGCGCCGACCTGGTCGTCGGCACCTCCGCAGGGTCCGTCGTCGGCGCGCAGGCCACCTCCGGCATGCCGCTCGCCAAGCTCTACGAACGCCAGCTCGCGCCCCCGGACGGGGAGGTGAGCGCCCACCTGTCCCGCGCGGGCCTGCTCGGCTTCGTCTCGGCGTACCTGATCGAGCGCGACCCCGACCGGGCGCGGGCCCGTATCGGCCGCGCCGCCCACCGCAGCGCGCTCCGCCGCCCGAACGCCTCCGTCGCCGAGCGCCGCGCCGTCATCGCGGGCCGCCTCGTCTCCCACGACTGGCCCGACGCCGACCTGCGCGTCGCCGCCGTCGACGTCCGCACCGGCCGCCGCAAGGTGTTCGACCGGGACAGCGGCGTGCCCATCGTCGACGCGGTCGCCGCGAGCTGCGCCGTGCCCGGCGTGTGGCCCCCGGTACCGGCCGGCGGGTCCGTCTACATGGACGGCGGCGTGTACTCCACGGCCAACATCGACGTTGCGGCCGGGTACGACCGGGTGGTCGTCCTCGCCCCTATCGCGCACGGGATCGGACCGCTGCCCGGCCCCGCCGCCCAGCTCTCCGACCTGCCCGGCGACCCGAAGACCGTGCTGGTCACGCCGGACAAGGAGGCCGTGGCGGCGTTCGGCGGCAACGTGCTGGACCCGAGGTTCCGCGCACCCGCCGCGCGCGCGGGCCGGACCCAGGCACCGGACGTCCTGCGCGTGGTCGGCGAGGTGTGGGGCGGCTGAAGGCCCACACCGCTCCGGGGCCGCCGCCCCGGCCCGCCGCGAGGGGAACCGTCGGTGGGCTCCTCTAGGCTCTGAGCCATGGGTATGGAGAGCTCCGCCGAGTCCCCGCAGCCGGTGCGCGTCGTCATGCAGGCCGTCGGCGGGTGGATCGGGCGCCTCGGCCGCATCTGGGTCGAGGGGCAGATCGCCGAGCTCAACCGCCGCGGCGGCACCGCCTTCATCACCCTGCGCGACCCGGTGGCGAACGTGTCGGCGCGCGTGGTGTGCCCCATACGGGTGCTGCAGGCCACCACCCCGGTGCCCGAGCCGGGCGCGCGGGTGGTCATCCACGCCAAGCCCGACTTCTACGTGGCGCGCGGAACGTTCTCCCTGCTGGCGCTGGAGATCCGGCATGTGGGCCTGGGCGAGCTGCTCGCCCGGCTGGAACAGCTCCGCAAGACCCTGGCCGCCGAGGGCGTCTTCGACGAGGCGCGCAAGCGCGCGCTGCCGTTCCTGCCGGGGACGGTGGGGCTGATCTGCGGGCGCGACTCGGCGGCCGAGCGCGACGTGCTGGAGAACGGCCGCCGCCGCTGGCCGGCCGTCCGGTTCGAGGTGCGCGAGGTGGCGGTGCAGGGGGACCGTGCGGTGGGCGAGGTGACCGAGGCGCTGAAGGAGCTGGACGGGCACCCTGGCGTCGACGTCGTCATCATCGCGCGCGGCGGCGGGAGCCTGGAGGACCTGCTTCCGTTCTCCGACGAGGCGATGGTCCGGGCGGTCGCGGCGGCGGGAACGCCCGTCGTGAGCGCGATCGGGCACGAGCAGGACACGCCGCTGCTGGACTTCGTAGCGGACGTGCGGGCGTCGACCCCGACGGATGCGGCGAAGAAGACCATCCCGGACGTGGGGGAGCAGCTGGAGCTCATCCGGGGGCTGCGCCACCGCGCGCGCCGGGTGATCGAAGGTGGTGTCGCGCGGGAGATGGCGTGGCTGGAGGGCATGCGGTCCCGGCCGGTGCTGGCCAACCCCGTGCAGGAGATGGACCGGCTGACCGAGCAGGTGATGGGCCTGCGGGACCGCGCGCGCAGGTGCGTGACGGTGTCGCTGGACCGGGCGGGCGACGACCTGAGGCACACGAGGGCGCGGTTGCACGCGCTGTCACCCGCGACGACGCTGGCGCGCGGCTATGCGATCGTGCAGGGGCCGGACGGGGGAGTGGTCCGGTCGGCTGATGAGGTGTCCAAGGGTGATGAGCTGCGGCTGCGGTTCGCGGAGGACAGTTTGAAGGCCACCGCGGGCGACAAGATGGACGGCCGGGACGACGCGGACGACGCCGACGGTTCGGACAGCGCGGACGGCACGGACAGCGCAGACGAGACCGGGGACGAGTGAGGGGACATGGCGAAGAAGAGCAGCACGGCTGAAGCCGCCGAGACGGAGAACCCGGAGCAGGCGGGCGCGGCCGAAGAGCCGGAACTCAGCTACGAGGAGGCCCGCGAGGAGCTGGACTCCGTGGTGCGTCGGCTGGAGTCGGGCGGCCTGACCCTGAAGGAGTCGCTGGCTTTGTGGGAGCGCGGCGAGCAGCTTGCGAAGACGTGCGAGCAGTGGCTTGAGGGGGCACGGGCGAAGCTGGCGGTGGCCATGGAGGAGAACGCCCCCGAGGGCAACGGGAACGGCGGCGGCGAGGCGGAGACGCCGTTCTAGACTGCGCCTGAGGACAACTCAAAAGCGGTGAGGGGCGGGGGCGGTCAGAAGCGTTCCGCATTCGATCGCAAATCAGTAACGCCGCACATCGTCCCAGGTGAGAAAGAGTGCGCCCCGCAGACGCGGGGATGGACCGTGGAGGGGCGGGGGCGGGGCTGCTGCCCGTAGGTGCGCCCCGCAGACGCGGGGATGGACCGCGGTCGGCGGCGCCGCACGCGCGGGCCTACGAGTGCGCCCCGCAGACGCGGGGATGGACCCACGAAAGGGCCCGCCCCGTCTGGGGCGGACCCGTGCGCCCCGCAGACGCGGGGATGGACCTGAAGACGCGGGCGTGCCTCTGGTCCGCCCGGGGTGCGCCCCGCAGACGCGGGGATGGACCGACGACGGTCAGGCCTTCCTCGTGGAGGCGGAGGTGCGCCCCGCAGACGCGGGGACGGCCCCATCCGGTTGTCGCGGGTGTACCAGTCGAGCTCGTGCGTCCCGCAGACGCGGGGATGGACCGCGGCCTTGCTTCGTCTCGATGCTGATGAGGCGGTGCGCCCCGCAAGCGCGGGGATGGACCGGCGCGGGCCAGGGCGTGCAGGGTGGCCGTGGTGTGCGCCCCGCAGACGCGGGGATGGACTGCCCAGGACTTTAACGATCAACGTGAGCACGGCGCTGCGCCCTGCCTCGCCGCAGGTGGGTCTCTCCCCGCGCAGGGGGTGAACGCCCCCGCCCTCTCCGGCCGCCCGGCCCGCTACCTCACTTCTGCCAGGCGTACACCGCCGACACCGGTGTGCTCCGGAACTTCGCCCACTTCGGCTTCAGTTCCACCCACCGGTCGTCCACGACGCCCTCGTGCATCTCCCTCAGCTGCCAGCCCGCGGCCACCGCCGCTCGCACGTGGTCGCTCACCAGGTGCAGGTGTGTCGCGATCGTGAACGACCGCCCCCGGGTGTCCGTGTAGTGGGTCGGCATCCCGGTCGTGATCATGAACTGCGGGTGGAACGTCACCATCACCAGCCACGCACCCGGCCGCGCCAGCCGTGCCGCCTCCGCGTACAGCGGTCCCACATCCGGCAGGTGCTCATCGATCAGCGACGAGATGACCAGGTCATAAGCCCCGCCCTCAAGCCCGCTGTCGGTCGCGTCGCCCACGCGGAGGCTCTCGTGGGCCCCCTTCTCCTCCGCGATGGCCAGCATCTCCGGGGTCAGGTCCACCCCGTCGAGGCCCCGCGCCCCCTTCCCGCGCAGCCAGGCGCCGGTCCTGCCCGTCCCGCACCCCAGGTCGGCCGCGCGCCGCACCGACGCCCACTCCGGGCCGCTCAGGCGCTCCAGCAGGTCGATGTCCATCAGGTCCTCGACCGTGCCCTCGTACGTCTTCGCCCAGGCGCCGTAGCCGGTGGCCACGTCGACGGTCGGGTACCTGCGGGTGTCGAAATCGGAGAACGGGATCATGCCGGGCAGTCTGCCAGCGCCCCGCCGAAGGCCGACACCGGTTTTCCGTGATCGCCCTGGTGACGTGATGCCTCAGGCGCGCGGGCGGCGCCCGTTGAGCTCGTCGCTGAAGGCCCGCACGTTGGAGGGGAGCCCACGGAACACCGAGATGATCAGCACCAGCGCGGTGCCGAGGAACAGCCACGGCGCGATGTCGGCGAGCCGCGTGCCCATGCCGAGCGCCAGCGCGCGCACGAAACCGGTGCTGCCCAGCGTCAGCACGCACTCGGCCGCCACCGCCGCCGTGAAGTAGGCCAGCGGCGGGCTCACCGTCAGCCCCAGCAGGTCCGACGGCCGTACCAGCAGTGCCGCCACGACGCAGGCCACCACGAACGCCGCCCCGTTGAGGAATCCCCACCCGGTGGCGTCGGCGGTGAGGGCGGCCGACAGGCTCGCGGCCATGATCACCAGGACGCCGCCGCGCCCGGTCAGCCGTATCCCGGCGGGCCCAGCGGCCCCGGCGGCGCCCCCGCCGCCCGCCTGGGGCTTCTGCGCCTGCCTTGGCGCCTTCTGGGGCGCCTTCCGCGCCGCTTCCTGGCGTCCGGTGCGCCGGGGCGCCTCCCGGGGCCGTTTGCGTGGCCCTTGGGTGCGCGACGGTGCCCTCGCCTTCCCGCCCTTGGGCGTGGACGCCGTTCCGGAGGCCGACCGTTCGGCGGCCGGGTCGGTGCTTCCGCGCCGGCGGGGCGACGGGGGCACGAAGAAGGGGGCCCGAGGGTCCTCAGGCGACTCCGTGTTCCGCGTGGCCATGCCCGCACGCTCCCTTGTATGACTCACAGTGTTCAGTGTGTCACTCGTGGTGAATAATCGTGCTCTTTCCCGGGGGTCGTGTCGGCCGCGTCTTCCGGATCCGGTGCCGCGAAGGCGCCGCCGTACAGTTCGGTGTGGGCCGTGTCCGCACCGTTTTCCGTCTCCTCCTGCCCGTTTCCGGGCAGCGCAACCTCCGGTTCCGGGTGCGGCGGATCGCCCGGCCCGGGGCCGGCCCCGGTGCTCGGCTCGGCGCTCGGACCGACGCTCGACCCCGCCGCCGCCCCGGCGCTCGACCCGGCCGCCGGATCCCCCGCGAGTCCGGCCGTCAGCTCGGCCGACGCCAGCGGCCGCGCCTGCTCCTCGACCCCGCGCGGCGCCTCCAGCTCCTCCTCGACCAGCCCCAGCCGCTCGAACCGCCGCGCCGTCACCAGCACCCGGCTCTCCAGCGACCCCACCGTCTGGTTGTACGAGGCCACCGCCTTGGACAGCGCGCGCCCCAACCCGTCCACGTGCCCGCCCAGCGTCGCCAGGCGGGAGTGCAGCTGCTTGCCGAGCTCGAACACCTCGCGCGCGTTCTCGCTCAACGCCTCCTGCTGCCACGCGTACTGCGCCGTCCGCAGCAGCGACACCAGCGTCGTCGGCGTCGCGATGTGCACCCTGCGCCCCATCGCGTACTCCAGCAGCCCCGCATCCTCCCCCAGGGCGGGCGCCAGGAACGCCTCCCCGGGGATGAACAGCACCACGAACTCAGGGGCCGGGTCGAACGCCCTCCAGTACGCCTTCCCGGAGAGCTGGTCGACGTGCGCCCTCAGGTGCCGGGCGTGGGCGCGCAGCCGCTCGGCCCGCACGTCCTCATCGTCGGTCTCGGCCGCCTCCAGGTACGCGGCCAGGGACACCTTCGAGTCCACGACGATGTTCTTTCCCCCGGCCAGGCGCACCACCATGTCCGGCCGCTGCACCCCGTCGTCGGTGCGCACGCTCGCCTGCTCCTCGAAGTCGCAGTGGGAGCTCATCCCGGCCATCTCGGCGACTCGCCGGAGCTGCATCTCCCCCCAGCGCCCGCGCGCTTCGGGGCGGCGCAGGGCGGTCACCAGCGCGCGCGTCTGGTCGCGCAGCCGGTCCGACCCCTCCCTGACGTACTCGACCTGCTTGGCCAGCTCGGCGTGGGCCGCCCTGCGCCCGGCGTCGGCCTCGCGCAACTGCCCCTCGACCTTGGAGAGCGCCTGCTGCAACGGCTCGACCAGCCGCTCCACGGCCTGGCGCCGCTGCTCCATGTCCTGGCCCGCCTCGGCGCCCACCGCCCTGAGGCGCCCCTCCGCCAGCTCCAGGAAGCGCTGGTTGGTGTCGTCGAGCGCCTGCGCGGAGAGCGCGCGGAACTTGTCGGCGAGCTGCTCCTCGATGTAGGCGGCGCGCTCCTCTGCGGCGCGCGCGCGGGCGTGGGACTCGGCGGTGCGGCTGCGTGCCAGCATCCACCCCAAGGCCGCCCCGATGGCCAGTCCCACCAGAAGCACCAGGATCATCTCAAGGCCGTTCATGGCGGCCTATGTTCTCAATCCTCGGCGTCCGGGGCCTTTCCGCCACGCGCGGGATGCGTCAGGACATCGGCCGGGATGAACCCCGCACCCCGGACCCTGGCATGCTCGGGTCCGTGGATCCGGTACTCACAACCGACGGCGTCGTGCAGCGCTATGGCGGGCGGCGCGTCCTCGGCCCCATCGACCTGCGCCTGGAGGCGGGCGGCGGGCTCGCTGTGCGCGGCCCCAACGGCGCGGGCAAGTCGACGCTCGTCCGCGTCGTCGCGGGGCGCGAGGAGCCCGACGAAGGCGAGGTGCGGGTGTGCGGGCGGCCTCCGCGCGAGACCGACCTGGAGTTCCGCCGCGACGTGTTCGTCCTGGACGAGGCGGTCTTCTACCCCGACCTGACGGTCCGCGAGCACCTGGAGTTGGCCGCCATCGGCCACGGCGCCGGGCGCGGGGCCGCGGAGCTGGTCGGCCGGGCCGTCGAGCGCTGCCGCCTCTCCGGGCACGCCGACATGGCGCCGGGGCGCCTGTCCAAAGGCCTGCGGCAGCTCATGATGCTCGCCGGAATCCTGGTCCGGCCGCCCGCGAGGCTGGCCGTCCTCGACGAGCCCGAGCGCCACCTCGACGGCGACGCCCGCGACCTGCTGGCCGTCCTCGTCGAGGAGGCGCGGGAGCGGGGGACGGCCGTCCTTCTCGCCACCCACAGCGACGCCCTCGCCGACCGGGTCTGCGACGCGCGGACGGACCTGTCATGAACCCGTCCCCGGCCCCGGCCACGCCCCCGCGCCCGACCGCGGTCCCTTCCCCGGCCGCCGCCGACGAGGTCGTCCGGCGCCTGCGCCGGGCGCGCAGGGCCGCCCGCGGCCGCTCGGAGGAGAGCACGGCCACCAGCGTCTACATCGCCGTCTTCACCGCCCTGATGGCGGGGATGTCATTCCTGTCCTGGCTGGACTCGACGCTGGCCGCCCCCGAGCCGCCCGCGTGGGCCGGGCGCGTCGCCCCCGTGCTCCCCGAGCTGATCGCGCTCGCGGTGCTCGCGGTCCTGTGGCTGTCCGTCCGCGACGCCCTGGTCCGCGGGCCGATCGCGGTCGAGCGGCCCATGGTCGACTGGCTCCTGGTGCTCCCCGTCCCGCGCCGCCCGTTGCTGCGTCCGCTGCTGCTGCGCGCCTACGCCGTCCGCGGAGCGGTGGGCGGGCTGTCCGGGCTGGCCGCCGCCGCGGTGATCGGGTCGGTCGCACTCGCCCCCGCGATCCTCGCCGGCGGCCTGGCGGGGGTCGGCAGCGCCGCGGTGGGCGCCGCCGTCGTCCGCTTCCCGGAGAGCCCCCGCGTGCTGGCCTGGCTGACCCCGTTCGCGCTGGCCGTGGCCGCGCTGCTGTTCGCCTCCGCGCTCGGGGTCTGGGACGCGCCGGTCGCGGCCCTGGCCGCGACCGGCCCGTGGGGCGTGCTCGCTGCGGCGGCGGCCGTGGTCACCGCCGCAGCGGTGACCGCCGAGCGCCCGATCGGCGGCATTCCCGCCGACGTTCTGCGCTCGCGGGCCGACATGCACGCCGCACTCCGCTACGGGATATGGCTCAGCGAGCCGACCTTCGGCCACGACATGCTCCGGGAGGGGGCCGGCCGCGCCCCCTCGACCCGGCTGCGTCTGCGCCCGCCGTCCCGCGCCGGAGCCCTGGTGCTCTGGCGCGACGTGACCGGGCTGCTGCGGAACCCGGTGGCCGCGGTCCGCTCGACGGCCTTCGCGGCCCTGTCCGCCGTCGCCGTCGCCGCGGGGGCCGGGGCGGACCCCGCGCTCCAAGCGGGTGCGGCGGTCGCCGCTGCGCTGCTGCTGTACGCCGCCGCCCGGCCCCTCCTCGTCGGGGCCGACTACACCGCCGCGGTCCCGCAGCGCCTCCTCCTGCTGCCGCACCGGCCCCCGGCCGCGGTGCTCCTGCACGGGGGCGTCCCGCTCGCCGTGCTGCTCCTGGCGGCCGTGCCCGGCGTGGCGGTGGCCTTCGCCCTGGTCGGCGTGCGGGGCCTGGTCTTAGCGGCGATGCTGCCGGCCGTGGTGGCCGGGGCGCTGGGCGGGACGTTCCGCGGTCGGCTCCCGGCCCACCTGTGGACGGGCTACGAGTCGCCGATGGGCAACACCGCGCCGATCCAGGTGCTCATGTGGCACCTGCAGGGGCCGACGGCCGCCGTGCTCGCCGCAGCCCCGCCGCTGTCCGGGATGCTGCCGGGGCCGATGGTGCCGGTCTGGACGGTTGCGGCCACCGTCCTGCTCGCGGTCTGGGCCGCCGGGAAGGGGAGGGCGCTCACCGGCCGGTAGGCGCCGGTGGGGACGACCGGGTAACGCATTCCGGGCGGGGGAAAGGTTCCGGCGATCCTGCGTGGCGGAATCGCCACCCGATCATGCTCAATGCCACTGTTTCCCCGCGCAGGATCGCCGGAGCGCTGCCTTCACGCCCGAAGTGTCCGGTATGCGCCGCCCGGGCGTCAGTCCGCGTCGCTCAGGCGATCGGTCAGTGCGTCGGCCAGAACCTGTACGAGACGGGGCATGTCGACCGCCTCCGGGTCGTGCAGCCACTGCGTCTGCAGCCCGTCCATCGCGGCGACGAGCAGGGCCGCCGCGTCGCCGGGGGCGACCCCCGACGGCAGCCGGTCGCCGTGCCGGTCCCGCAGCCGCTTCTCCAATTTCGTGCGCAGGCGGTCGAACCGGTCGTGGAAGAACTCCTGCGCCGGGTGCCCCTCGGTGACGGACTCGGCGCTGAGCACCGTGTACACCTGCACGATGCCGCGCCGCTCGACGTTGCGGCGCACGATCTCCACCAGGTCGACGCCCTCGTCCTCCGCGGCGGCCGCGTCCGTCTCGTCGCGCCGGTTGAGCAGCCCCACCAGCAGTGCCTGCTTGCTGGGGAAGTAGTGCAGCAGCCCCTGCTGGGTCAGCCCCGCGCGCTCGGCGACCTTGGCCAGTGAGGTGCCGTTGTAGCCCCCGGCCGCGAACTCGTCCAGCGCGGCGTCCAGGATCGCGTCCCGCCGCCCGCCCGGCGCGTAGCCGGGGCGCCGCCGTTCTCGCCCTGTTCCCATGCCCCTGGTCCTCTCCGTCGCGCCTGCCGACCGCCGCCTGCCGCGGTGCCGCGAGGCTACCCCGGCGAGGGGGCTGGTGCGCCCCGGGGGCGCGGCCTACACTCGGCACCGAATGCTTCTACCGAGTACTCGGTAGGTGAATTGGGCCACCCACGGGCCGAGACCGAAGGGGAACGCCATGCCCGCACCCGAACCCGCCGCGGCCGCGGCGCAGGAAGCGAACGAGCGGCGGGAGCGCCGCGTCGACGAGGCGCTCGCCCGGCTCGGCCTGGAGGGCAAGGCCCACCAGCTCTCCGGCGCCTCCATGTGGGCCATCGCCCCCGCCCCCGAGATCGGCCTGGACCGACTGGTCATGTCCGACGGCCCGGTCGGTGTGCGCGGCGAGCGGTGGACGCCCGACGACCCCTCCGTGCAGCTCCCCAGCCCGACCGCGATCGCCGCGACCTGGGACCCGCACCTGGTGCGGCGCGCCGGGCACCTCCTCGCCCAAGAGGCCCGCCGCAAGGGCGTGCACGTGCTGCTCGCCCCCACCGTCAACATGCACCGCAGCCCGCTCGGCGGCCGCCACTTCGAGTGCTACTCCGAGGACCCCCGCCTGACCGGGGCCATCGGCGCCGCCTACGTGCGGGGCGTGCAGGAGGGCGGCGTCGGCACCACCGTCAAGCACTTCGTCGCCAACGACGCCGAGACCGACCGCTTCACCGTCGACAACCGCGTCGGCGAGCGCGCGCTCCGCGAGACCTACCTGGCGCCCTTCGAGCACATCGTCGCCGACGCCCGCCCCTGGGGGGTGATGGCCGCCTATAACAAGGTCAACGGCACCACGATGACCGAGCACCGGCAGCTCAACGCGGTGCTGCGGGACGAGTTCGGCTTCGACGGGTTCATCGTGTCGGACTGGACGGCCGCCCGGGACACCGTGGGCGACGCCCTCGCCGGGCTCGATGCCGCGATGCCGGGCCCCGACACGGTCTACGGCGCGAACCTGGTCGCCGCCGTCCGGGACGGGCGCGTTCCCGAGTCAGCCGTCGACGCCATGGCGCGGCGGATGCTCCTGCTCGCCGCGCGCGTGGGGCTGCTCGACGGCGCCGATCCGGTCGTACCGGAGGCGCAACTGCCCGAGCCCCTGGACGGGCGCGCCGTCGCCCGCGAGGTCGCCACGCGCTCCTTCGTCCTCCTCCGCAACGAAGACCGCACCCTGCCCCTCGACACGGCGCCGAGCGGGGACGTCCGCAAGGTGGCGCTGATCGGGCTCGCCGCGTCCGAAGCGCGCACCAGCGGCGGCGGCAGCGCCACGGTCTTCGCCGAACGGACCGTCACGCCCCTGGAAGGGCTCCGCGACGCCCTTCCCGAGGGCGTGGAGCTCACCTACAGCGTCGGCGCCGACCCGAGGGAGAACCACCCGCCCCTTCCCGGGCCGCTGACGGCCGCCTTCTACGACACCGACGGCGTGCAGGTCGCGTCCGAACCCCTCGTCGACGGCACGGCGCGCTGGATCGGCGAGCTCCCCGAAGGCGTCGTCCCCGGGGAGCTGTCCAAGGTCGTCGCCTCAGGGAGCTTCACCCCCGCCACCTCGGGGACGCACATCTTCGCCATCGCGGGCGTCGGCCGGTTCGTCCTCAGCGTCGGCGGCGAGACGCTCTTCGACGGGACCATCGAGCCGGAGGGCGGCGACCCCGCGACGGCCTTCCTCCACCCGCCCCGGAGGGAGGCCGCCGTCGAACTCACCGAAGGCGAACCGGTCCGCGTGGAGGTCGTCCACCACACCACGGGCCAGGCCATGGGCGACTTCGCCTTCGTCGGGTTCAGCCTCGCCCACGGCGACCCCATGGCCGACGACGAGACCCTGATCGCCGAGGCCGTCGCCGCGGCGGCCGACGCCGACGTCGCCGTCGTCATCGCGGCGACCACCGAGGACGTGGAGTCCGAGGGCTTCGACCGCTCCACCCTGGCGCTGCCCGGCCGCCAGGACGAGCTGGTGGCGCGCGTCGCCGGGGCCGCCCCGCGCACGGTCGCCGTCGTCAACGCGGGTTCTCCGGTGCTCATGCCGTGGCGTGAGGACGTGGACGCGGTGCTGCTCACATGGTTCGGCGGGCAGGAGCTGGGGGCGGCCCTGGCCGACGTGCTGCTGGGCGAGCGGGAGCCGGGCGGGCGCCTGCCCACCACCTGGCCCGCCGCGGAGAAGGACGTGCCGGTGTGGGACGTCGTGCCGACCGATGGGCACCTGGACTACGGCGAGGGCGTGTTCATCGGCTACCGGGCGTGGGAGCGCGCGGGGACGGCGCCCGCGTACTGGTTCGGGCACGGGCTGACCTACACGGACTGGGCCTACGACGACGTCGAGGTGGAGTCGGCCGGGATCGGCGGGGAGGACCTGGCCCGGGTGCGCGTGCGCGTGACCAACGCGGGCGAGCGCACGGGGCGCGAGGTCGTGCAGGTGTACCTGGCCCCGCATGAGCCGGGGGACCGCCCGGCCCGCTGGCTGGCGGGGTTCGCGACGGTGCAGGCGGGCCCGGGGGAGACGGCGGAGGCCCTGCTGACCGTCCCGAGGCGCGCGGCTCAGACGTGGGACGAGGAGGCCCGCGCATGGCGCCTCGTTCCGGGGGCGTACGACGTCCTCGTCGGACGGTCCTACGCCGACACGCGCCTGTCCGCGACGGTAGAGACGGAGTCGGGCGCGTAGCGGTGAGCCGGGGTCATCCTGCGTGGCGAGACCGCCACGCGATCACGCGAAAAGCATCCATTTCGCCGCGCAGGATCGCCGAATCCTTCCCGCCGCGCCCGGTATGCCTGGTATGCGCCCCCCGCTCGGCCCCCTCCGCGATGATCTCGACGGAAGTGCTGCCAAAATCGCCGAAATGGCAGCACTTTTGTCGAGATCATCGCGGGGAAGGCGCACTGGTGTGCCGCCTCCCGGCCGGGGTCCATGAGCGGGGTACCTGCCGAGCCGCCGCCCCGGACCGCGAGGGGCCGGGCGGACGGCAGGCAGGCCCAGGGAACCGCCCCGCTTCTGCCGTCGCCGCCCCTCACGGTGACCACGCACACACCCAACGGCCGACAAGGCTGCAGGTTGGGCCGCCGACCTCCATCGCCGTCGCCTGGCGGGTGTGCCACGACACGAAAGGCGTCCGTGTCACTTCGACGACTACGACGATGCCCGCACCCGCAGCTCCGGTGTCCACAGGCGGAGCGGCCGGTCCGCGCCCTCCTCGCCCGTGATGAGGGAGAGCAGCCGCTCCGCCGCCTCGGCGGGCGCGTACTCGGCCCGCAGCCCCACCGACGTCAGCCGGGGCCGCAGCATCCCGCACAGCGGCAGGTCGTCGGCGCCCACCAGCCGCACCCGGCCGGGCACCTCCACCCCGGCGTCGATCAGGGCCGACAGCAGCAGGCCCGCGTGCTCGTCGTTGTAGCCGAACACCCCGTCGGGCAGCCCGTCGCGGATCCATTCGCGCACGACGCGGCCGGCGTCCTCGGGGGTCTCTTCCATCGGCGTGCGCCGCATGGCGATGGCGTCCCCGTCCGCGCTCTCACCGTCGCGGGACTGCCCGCCGCCTGCGTCGCCCTCGACGGCCCCGCGGAGGCCTTCCTCGACGCCCACGGCCCGCGCCTCGCCCATGTCCCGCAGGACCGGCTCGGCCGGGATAACGGCGGCCACGTCCCGGCACCCGCGCCCGGCCAGGTGGCGCCCGGCCGCCTCGCCCATGCCCCGGTGGTCCAGCACCAGCGTCGGCAGGCCCGCCTCGGGCGCTCCGCCCAAGGCCACCAGCACCGTCCCCGACCGCCGCATAAGATCCCTGGCCGCGTCGGTGAGCCGGTGCCCTTCGGCGATCACCGCCGCCGGGCGCAGTCGCGCCCACCTCCGGGCCGCCCGCACCCCGCGCGAGGCGCTGTCGCCGTGCAGGACCAGTGTGAAGCCCCGGTCCTGCAGCTCGTCGGCGAGCCCGGCCAGGAACCGGGCCGCGAACGGGCCGAGCGTGACCGCGGGCATCGCGTACACGACCAGGTCGCTGCGGCCCGTGCGCAGAGAGCGCGCGCTGGCGTGCGGGACGTAGCCCAGGTCGTCGGCGGCCTCGGTGACCCTGCGGCGCGTCGCCTCGGGGATACGCGTCCCCGGGGTGTCGTTCAGGACATAGGACACCGTCGCCGTGGACACCCCGGCCTGCCGGGCGATGTCGGTGATGGTCGGGGGACGGGATCGGGTCGCGCTCATCGCGTCCCATTGTGCCGCGCCGCCCCCGTTGACGCGGCGGGCCCGGTCGCTTAGGTTAAACGTCTAATCAGCGCACGACCTGGGGGGATGCGCCGACCGTTCACGCCGTTGCCGGCTGAAGGAGACCTCCCGTGCCCGATACCTCCCCCGTACCCCCGCCGCCATCCGCCTCCGGGACCCCCGGGAGCCCCGGAACCGACGCACCCCGGGCCGGGGGCTGGGGGCGCCGCGGCCTCTCCCGGTTCCTCGCCCTCTACGCCGTCGGGAACCTCGCCCTGTACGCCATGTACCTGGGCGTCGTCAGCATCCTGCTGCCCGTCCAGGTCGAGGCCTTCGACCCGGCCTCCAAGGAGATCAACCTCGCCGTCGTCACCGGCGTCAGCGCCATATTCGCCACCCTGTTCAACCCCATCGGCGGCATGCTGTCCGACCGCACCCGCACCCGGTGGGGGAGGCGCAACCCGTGGATGCTCGGGGGTGCGCTCGGCGTCGTGGCGTTCCTCGCCGTCATGGGCCTGTCCCCGGCCCTCTGGCTGCTGGCGGTGGGCTGGTGCGTCGCCCAGGCCATGGGCAACGTGTACCAGGCCGCCATCACCGCCACCGTGCCCGACCGGGTCCCCGCCGAGCGGCGCGGCAGCGCCTCGGCCGTCATGGGCATCGCCCAGTCCCTCGGCCTGGTCGCCGGGAGCCTGGTCGCCGCCCGCTTCGTCGGCCGGCTCGAACTCGGCTACATCCTGCTCGGCGCCGCCCTCGTCGTGGTCGCCGTGCTCTTCACCGCGCTCACCCACGACCCGCGCGGCGACGCGCTCCCGCCCCGGACCTCCGGCGGCCCCAACCCGCTGGTGCAGCAGCTCAAGGGGTTCGGCTCCGCGCTGCGCAGCCCCGACTTCACCTGGGCGTTCACCAGCCGGGCGCTGATGATGATGGGGTTCTTCGCGATCCTGGGCTACCAGGTCTACATCCTGTCCGACTACATCGCCCTGCCCGAGGGCCTGTCCCCGACCGACGCGGTGCCCGTGCTCACCATCGCCAACACCGTGCTCACCGTGGCCTGCACCGCCGTCATCGGGCCGGTGTCGGACCGGATCGGGCGGCGCCGCCCCTTCGTCCTCGTCGCGGGGCTGATCGCGGCCTCGGCCACCGTGGTGCCCGTCCTCGTGCCCACCTTCACCGGCATCCTCGTCTGGGCGACCATCGCCGGGGCGGCCTTCGGGGTGTTCATGGCCGCCGACCACGCCATCGTCACCCTCGTGCTGCCCGCGGGCGGGGACGCCGCCCGCGACCTGGGCGTGCTCAACATCGCCAACGCCGGACCGCAGATCATCGCCCCGTTCGTGGCGGGCGGGATCGTCGTGCTGTTCGGCGGCTACCAGTACCTGTTCATCGTCGGCGCGGTCCTGTCCCTGCTCGGGGCGCTGGCCATCACCCGTGTCAAGGGCGTCGCCTGACCGGCGCCGCCGGTGGGTGCCGACCCGCCGGCACCCACCATCGACGGAAGGGGGCCACCACCATGCGGCTCAACGTGCACACCGGCGGTGACGGCGAGCGGACCGCGCTGCTCGTCCACGGCGCCATGTCCGACCACCGGACCTGGCACGCGGTCGAGGACGCGCTCATCGGACGCGGCTACCGGGTCATCGCCCCCGACCTGCGCGGGCACGGCATGAGCGCGCGCGGGGCGTACACGCCCGAGCTCCTCGCCGCCGACCTGGCCGAGAGCCTGCCCGAGGGCGCCGACCTGGCCATCGGCCACTCCATGGGAGGGCTGGCGCTGTCCCTGGCCGTCGAACGCCTGCGCCCGCACCGGGCCGTCTACTACGACCCCGCATGGCAGTTCTCCGCCGTGCGCCAGGGCGACCTGGCCGCCATGCGCGCGATGGTCGCCGCCGCCTCCCCGGCGGCGATCGCCGAGGCCAACCCGCGCTGGAGCGAGGCAGACGTGCAGGCCGAGGCGGCGGGGTTCACCCTGTTCGACCCGGAGTTCTTCGGCATGGTGGAGGCCTGCGCGGGGAGCGACCACATCCCCGGGAAGCCGGTGGTCCCGTCGCTGGTGCAGCTGGCCGACCCCAGCTTCACCATCTCCCCTGAAGGGGCCGACCGGCTGAAAGAGCGCGGGTTCGAGGTGCGCGTGGTCGCCGGGACGGGGCACTGCAGCCACCGGGACGACTTCGCGGCCTATATGGAGAGCCTCGAAGGCTGGATCTAGGAAGCGCGCCCCGGGCCGTCACCGGCAGTCGTCGATGGCGGCCCGCCACGCCTCCGCGCTGGCCCACAGGCCCTCGGGGGCGGGCGTCGGGGCGAAGAGCCACATGCCGCCGCGCCGGGAGGTCCCCTCGGAGATCGAGGGCTGCGGCGAGTACGGGGGTCTGCCGGAGACGCGGTACCAGTGGTAGTCCAAGGGCTCCAGCAGGGCGGTGAGCCGCTGGCCGATGCCGTACCCGGGGCGCACCTCGCACAGCACCCAAGGGCGGAAGCGCCGCAGCACCTCCAGGCTGCCCGAGACCACGTCGGGCTCGGACGCGCACGCCGAGATCTTCACCACCGACGGCAGGACACCGGCCTCCTCGCGCCAGTGCGACAGCGGCCGCACGGGCACCGTCACCCGGCCCGCCGCCGGGCCCGCGCCGGGCAGCAGGGAGTTGGAGGCGTCGTCGGGGGAGAGGCGCAGCAGGCCGCTCCCACTGTGGTTGCTCAGCGCCAGCTCCACCACGTCCATGTTCAACCCGTTGTCGGCCGCGATCGCCCGTGCCGCGCGCGCGGCACGCGGGGCGGGCTCGAACGCGAACACTCTGCGCCGGGTCCGCGCGGCGGCCAGGGCGGCGTACACGCCCACGTTGGCGCCCACGTCGAGGACGGCGCCGGGGCGGGCGTGCTCCAGCACTGCGAGGAAGCAGGCCAGCGCCTCGGGACGGTACCCGGGCAGCCCGCGCGCGTGCAGGCGGCCGGGGGTCCACAGGTCGCCGGGCGTGCGCACGCACAGGGCGTCGGGGCCGGTGCGCGGGGCCCCGGCGCGGCGGGGCAGCGGCAGGTCGAACCGGCGGACCCGGGGCGGCACGCGCTCGGGGTCGATGCCCCCGAGACTGACGGGGAGCCGGATCCGGATCCGGCGGGTGGCGTGGCGCACCACCGGGTGGCGTTGGACGAACGCTCGGACCTGCCCGGCAACCATTCTCGATCCCCCCAGTCGATACGGTCGGCGCGCGCGCACCCCGCACCGGGGTGAACGCACGGCAGGACTCGAACGTACTGCGCGGCGTCCGGGCGCGCAGGGCATTTCATCCGAAGATCGACGATCTGTAACCGAAAAGTCCCCCATCGCCTCTACGGGGTCCCGTGGGGCCCAGAACGGGCGTTCGAGGGCGATCCGGGCCGGTCGGGAGGCACGGACGGCGAGGCCACGGCCCCGGCGCAACTAGACTCGGGGGCTGTGAGTCTGTCTATCGGGATCGTCGGGCTGCCCAACGTCGGCAAGTCCACCCTCTTCAACGCGCTGACCAAGAACGACGCTCTGGCCGCGAACTACCCGTTCGCGACCATCGAGCCCAACGTCGGTGTCGTGGGTGTGCCCGACCCACGCCTCGACAAGCTCGCCGAGATCTTCGAATCCGCGAAGACGATCCCGGCCACGGTCGACTTCGTCGACATCGCGGGCATCGTGCGCGGCGCCTCGGAGGGGGAGGGGCTGGGCAACCAGTTCCTCGCCAACATCCGCGAGAGCGACGCCATCTGCCAGGTGATCCGCGTCTTCAACGACCCGGACGTCACCCACGTCGACGGCGGCATCGAGCCCTCGCGCGACATCGACACGATCAACACCGAGCTGATCCTGGCCGACATGCAGACGCTGGAGAAGGCGCTGCCGCGGCTGGAGAAGGACGCCAAGCGCAACGCCAAGGACAAGGGCGCCCAGGCGGCCCTGGAGTCGGCGCGCGCGGCGCTGGCGGTGCTGGAGTCCGGCAAGGGCCTGTCGACGGGCGCCGCGGAGGGCGGCGTGGACCTGGCGGCCATCCGCGAGCTGAACCTGCTGACGGTCAAGCCGTTCCTGTACGTGTTCAACCTCGACACCGACGAGCTGGCGGACGAGGCCGTGCGCGCGAAGCTGTCGGAGCTGGTGGCGCCGTCCGAGGCCATCTTCCTGGACGCCAAGATCGAGGCCGAGCTGGCCGAGCTCGACGACGACGAGGCGGCCGAGCTGCTGGAGTCCATGGGCCAGTCCGAGGCGGGCCTGGCGCAGCTGGCGCGGGTCGGTTTCTCGACCCTGGGGCTGCAGACCTACCTGACCGCGGGCCCGAAGGAGTCCCGCGCCTGGACCATCAAGAAGGGTGCGACGGCCCCTGAGGCGGCCGGAGTCATCCACACCGACTTCCAGCGCGGGTTCATCAAGGCCGAGGTGGTCTCCTTCGACGACCTGATCGATGCGGGCACCATGCAGGCCGCGAGGTCCGCGGGCAAGGTCCGCATGGAGGGCAAGGACTACGTGATGTCCGACGGCGACGTGGTGGAGTTCCGCTTCAACGTGTGAGTCGGCGGGGGCGGGGCGGACATCTCGTCAGCGCCGTAGCAGTGGGAGCCAGATCTCGTCGATGATCTCGGTGAGTGTGTGGTCGGGGACTGCTCCGCCCTTCATCAGCATGTCCTGGCGCAGGAGGTCGAGCGGGAGTTCGAGGACGCGGTCGTTCCGGGGCGCCGCTGCGATCTCCCCTCGTTCGACCGCGCGCTCGACCAGCGCGTGGAACGGCCGTTCGCGGTGCGCCGCCCCGATGATCTCCCTGAGGTCCTCCAGCGTGTTGCCGGACTCGCGGTAGTAGTCGGCGAGGTTCTGCATGAGAACCGTCATCAGCGTCCCGCGTGCGGCGGCGATGGAGCGGAGCAGCTCGATCGCGTCCTCGCGGAGGCCGCCGGTGTCCGGGAGGGGCACCGGCGCCCAGGCCTTCCGCAGAGCCTCCTCAAGGAGCAGGTGCCGCTGCGGCCACCGCCGGTAGAGCACCGCTCGGCTGGTCTGCGCGCGTGCGGCGATCGCGTCGTAGGTGAAGCCGGAGTACCCCTTCTCGACGAGGACGTCCCACGCGGCGCTCAGCAGTGCGGCGTGCAGCTCGGCCCCCCGTCTTCTCGTCGCCTTCGCGCCCGGCCGCGGGCCGTCCGGCCCCGTGGTCCCCGTGGTCATTCCCATCCCCCAAGAGTCACTTGTGTATCTTATGCGACGGGGCTAGTATCGGCGATATTAGATACACGCTTGTATCTTCGGGGGGAGATCATGTCCACTGTCCATGCCGCGGTCGTCGAGGCGTTCGGCGAACCGCCCCGGTACACCACCGTCCCGGCCCCGGTCGCCGACGAGGGGAGGGAGGTCGTCGACGTGCTGGCCGTGGGAATCCACCCGGCCACACGCGGATTCGCCTCCGGCAAGCACTACACCAACACGACCAGGCCCCCGATCATCGCCGGGATCGACGCCGTCGTGCGGCGCCGCGACGGGCGCCTCGCCATGGTGATGGCACCGGCCACGGGGACGCTCGCCGAGCGGATCGCGGTCGATCCCGCCACGCTCATCCCCGTCCCCGACGACGCCGACCCGGCGGTCGTCGCGGCCACGATGAACCCCGCGATGTCCTCATGGACAGCGCTCCACGCACGCGTCGGCTTCCGCCCGGGCCAGTCCCTGCTGGTCATCGGTGCGACCGGCAACGCCGGGTCGATGGCGGTGAAGATCGGCAAGGCCGTGGGCGCCGCCAGGGTCGTCGCCGCCGGGCGCAACCGCGAACGGCTGGAGCAGCTGCTCACCGAGGGGGCGGACGACATCATCGCCATCACCCCGGACGAGGAGGAGACGGCCGCCGCCTTCGCCGCCGCCGCTGCGGACGTGGACACCGTCCTCGACTACGTGTGGGGGCCGGGGACCGAACGCGCGATGGAGTCCATCAGCCGGGCGCGGACCGACCACGTCAGGGTCCTCGACTGGGTCCAGGTCGGCGGGACGGGCGGGCTCGAGATCACGCTCGGCGGGCACCTCTTCCGCCAGAACGCGCTGCGGATCAGCGGCAGTGGATTCGGGTCGGTCGATCTCGAACGCGCCGACCTGGCCGGCCTGGCGGCCCTCATCGCGAAGGGGGAGGTGGCCGTGAGCCCGCGCGTCGTCCCGTTGAGCGAAGTCACCTCGGCGTGGGCCCACGAGGACGCCAGGGGCGAGCGGACCGTGATCGTTCCCTGAGGGGGCAGGACGATCGGCCGGGGGCCGCCACCTCCGGCCGATCCGTCGCCGATCACCTGCCCTGGTCGGAGAACCGGGACTGTGCGGCCTGGCTGGTCGGGGTGAAGAAGTTGACCAGGTTTCCGTCGGGGTCGCGGACGAACAGGGAGCGGTTGCCCCAGGGCATGTCCGTCGGCTCGTTGACGAACACCTCGACGACGCCCTGGAGGGCCTCGTAGGCCTTGTCGACGTCATCGACGAGGAAGTCCAGGGCGATGCTGCGGTTCGCGCGGGCCTCGGCTGCCCCCTCGCCGAGCAGCGGCACCGTCGCCGAGCTCGCGATGGCGAGTGTGCCGGAGGGGGTGCGGATCTCGGCGAACATCGGGTGGAGCCGCGCGGCGGCGATCCCGGTGGCGGCTTCATAGAACGCGACGAGCGCGTCCACGTCGTCGGTGATGATGCGGGTGGCTGCGAGCTGCATGGCCGTCTCCTCCTGTGATGGGGCGAAGGCGACGGTACGGATCATTGCGGACGGTGCGTGTCCGGTATGAGAGTGGGGGCGGCATCCTGGCGCAGGCCGAGAGCAGGCCCGATACCGACGTCGCACGGGCGCGGCGGTTTCCGTGTACCGGCACAATGTCCGTCATGGATGAGCGCCCAGTCGTGCCGACCGATTCCGATGCGGAGGCCGCTCAGGGGCGCGTCGCGCTGTGGCTCGACCCGGATGACCTGCGGTGGCTCAGGCACCGGTGCGACTGCGACGATGACACCCCTGAAGACGAACGCGACCGGTGTGCACGGATGAGGTTCCGGGCGAGCGCTGCGCTGCACAAGGCGGGCCTGTGACCCAGGAGGGCCCGCCCGGCTACGTCACCTTGAGGACGGGGCGCGGGGCGTCGGGGGTGAGGCCGCCCTCAGCGGCGACGCGCAGCGCCGGGGCCGGGTCCTCCACACCGCACGCTCGCATGAAGGCCTCCAGCGACGACGGTGCGAGCGCTCCGGCGGCCGCGGCCTCCAAGATTTCGGTCACCGACTCCAAGGAGGGGGCCCCGACGCACCCGTACCTCTGCAGGCGTTCCGGGGTGCCCATGCCGTCCACCGTGCACAGTCCGTCGTCGCGGATGCCTTCCGGATACTCCGTGCGGCCCCAGTCGCCGTCGATCCACCAGTAGAGGAAACTGGGCTCCCACTCTCCTGCCGTGGTGACGCGGAGCATGTCGCCGAGCCATCCGATCGGCAGTCGGTCAGGGGCCCCGGCCAGCTTGTCGACGAGGCCCCGGTACTCCGTGCATTCGTAGCCCAGCGGCTCGTTTCCGGTGAGGACCGCGGTGTCTTCGGCGAACCAGGTCAGACGCCACCAGGTGCCGTCTTCGGGGTCCATCAGCAGCCCCTCGTCGTCCAACGAGTAGAGGTGAAGCGCCTCCCAGGGGGCGGCCGCTGCGGTCGCCGCCCCCAATACCCCGTGGGCCCACAGCATCGGTGCCGGAGACAGGTCCTCGGGGCGGCCGGGGTGGTGGATCTCGAATGCCATGCTGCGCTCCCTCGCTTCGTCGGCATGCCTTCGATGCGGGGAAGAGGGGAACGGTTGCGTCCGGTCCGGGACAGGGAGGACCGGCCGCGGGGTGTCGGGGGTGAGGCCGTCCTCGGTGGCCACCCGCAGGACGGGGGCCGTGTCCTCCACGCCGCACATCCTCAGGAAGAACTCAAGCGCCGCCTCCGCTGGAATGCTATCGCTGGTGATAGCACCTGAGGGGGTGGTCTCTGATGGGTTCCATCATCGTTCGCGGCCTCGATGAGTCGGTCAAGCGGCAGCTCGCCGCGCAGGCGAAGGAGCACGGGCGCTCCATGGAGGCAGAGGTCCGAGACATTCTCACGAAGGCTGCACGCAGGCCGCACATCGGCTTGGCGCTCTTGCAGGCGGCGCAGGACGTGGGAGGTGTCGAGGACCTTCCGGTTCCGGAGCGGAGCGACGTTGCGCGAGCGGTGGACTTCGAGTGATCGTCCTCGACACCAACGTCATTTCAGAGATCTTCCGACCGCAGCCCGACGCGGGCGTCGTCGCGTGGCTCGAGTCGCTCACTGGTGACGTCGCCATCACCGCCGTGACACTGGGGGAGCTGCTGGCCGGGGCGCGCCGCCTCCCTGATGGCAGGCGCAAGAAGGCACTGACTACACGAATCGAGGTCGCGCTCGAGCCTTACCGGGACAGTCGTTCCGTGCTGTCGTTCGATGACGCGGCCGCCGAGCGCTACGCGGACATCCTCGTCGCGCGGGAGGCGGCCGGATCGCCGATCAGCGCACGTGATGCGCAGATCGCGGCGATCTGCCTGGTGCACAACGCCACGTGCGCGACTAGGAACAGCAAGGACTTCGCACACACCGGTGTCGAACTGCTCGATCCGTGGGAACAGCGGCTGTGACCAGGCCGAAGATCGAGGGCGTCAGCGCGACGCGCTGATCCGCCGCGCGGGCCGCCCCCGGTGGTCCGGGGGCTTACCGCGCCGCCGTGCTCGGTACGCGTCCCGGGGTGAAGCCGATCTCCGGGCGGCCCGTCCCGGGGTTGGTTCTGACGGTCGCGTTGACCTCGTAGACCTCCGCGATCAGCTCCGGCGTCAGGACGTCGGCCGGTGCGCCTCCGGCGACGGCCCGGCCCTCTTTGAGGACGAGGACGGAGTCGCAGAACATCGCCGCCAGGTTCAGGTCGTGGAGGGCCACCACCGTCGTGAGCGGCAGGTCGGCCACGAGCTGGAGCAGTTCCAACTGGTAGCGGATGTCCAGATGGTTCGTCGGCTCGTCCAGAAGGAGCTCCCTGGGCTCCTGGGCCAGCGCGCGGGCGATGTGGACGCGTTGGCGTTCTCCTCCCGACAGGCGGTGCCACAGTTCGTCGGCCTTGTCGGAAAGGCCGGTCCTCGCGAGCGCTTCAGAGACGGCCCGGGTATCGGCCTGCCTGTCGCCGCCGAACGTGCCGCGGTGCGGGATGCGGCCGAGGGCCACGATGTCGCGGACCGTGATGTCCACGACGGTGTCGGCGTGCTGCGTCACGGTGGCGATCGCTCGCGCCGCGTCCTTCCGGGACAGCGCCGCCAGCGATGCGTCATCCAGCGTGACCGCCCCGGACGTGGGCCGCGCTGTCCCCGACAGCAGTTTGATGAGGGAGGACTTGCCCGAACCGTTGGGACCGAGCAGCCCGACCGTCTCCCCGGCCCGCGGCTCCAGAGTCACCCCGTCGACGACGAGCCGGCCGCCGCGGTTCCAGCCGACCTCCCGGGTCCGCAGAGTCACACCGGCCTCCTCGTCGGTCGGAACGCAGGGGTCACAGCGGCCTCCTCCGGCGGAACATGATGGCGATGAACACCGGGACGCCGACCAGCGCGGTCCCCACCCCGACGGGCAGCGGCGAGGGGGAGAAGGCGACGCGCGCCGCCGCGTCCACCCAGACCATGAAGACCGCCCCGACCAGCGCCGTCACCGGGACCAGGCGGGAGTGCACCGGCCCGGTCAGGAACCGTGCGGCGTGCGGCAGCACCAGGCCGACGAACCCGATCGCCCCGGCCACGCTCACCATCGTCGCCGTGAGCAGCGCGGTCACGGTCATCAGGGTGATCCTGGCCCGCCGCACCGCCACCCCCAGCGAGGAGGCGACCTCGTCACCGAACGCGAACGCGTCCAGCACCGGCGCCCGCACCAGGCAGAAGACCGCACCGGCGAGCACGACGGCACCGCACAGGGCCACATCGTCCCACCGCACCCCTTCGAGGGAGCCCAGCAGCCAGAACATCACCCCGCGCGCCTCGTCCGAATCGGCGAAGGCGAAGATGACGAACGAGGTCAGCGCGGAGAACAGCTGCGTCACCGCGATCCCCGCCAGGATGACCTTGTCATTGGTGCCGCCCGCCAGGCGCGAGATCAGCATCACCACGGCGAACGCCGCGACCGATCCGGCGAACGCTCCGCCGGAGACCCCCGGCGCGAACCCGCCGATGCCCACGATCCCCACCAGTACCGCCCCGGTCGAGGCGCCCGAGGAGATCCCGAGGACATAGGGGTCGGCGAGCGGGTTGCGCAGCAGCGACTGCAGGATCACACCGCACAGCCCCAGACCGGCCCCGCACGCCGCGGCCACCAGCGCCCGGGGCAGGCGGTCGTCCCACACGATGGCGTCCTCGGAGACCCGCACCGGGATGTCCGTGAACCCCAGGTGGTTGAGCACGATGTCGCGCACGTTGACCAGGGAGACGTCCGCGGGCCCCAGGGTGATCGCCACCCCGATCGACGCCAGGAGCAGCGCCAGCGCCCCCGTGCCCACGCCGAGGAACCGCAGGGACGAGCCCCCGGCGGGTCCGGCCGGCGGCGCCGGGGCGGACGCGGTGCGCGGCTCGACGGGCGGGGCGTCGAGCGTCACCGCGCATCCTCGAAGGAGCCGAGCCCTTCGGTGAGGTCCTCCAGCCCGTCGACGGTCCGGATCGAGGGGTTCATCTCGGCCCCGTGCAGGGCGATGAACCGTTCCTCCTCGACCGCCTCCATGTCCTTGGTGAGGGGGTCGCTCTCCAAGAAGTCGATCTTCTCCTGGAGCTTGTCGCCCGGCGCCCGCTCGCGGCTGAGGTCTCCGAGCACGATCACGTCGGGGTCCCTGTCGACGAAGGCCTCCCACGTCGTGGCCGGCCAGTCGTCCTCCTCGTCGGCGAACACGTTCTCGGCGCCGACCTCGTCGGCCAGCAGGTTCGCCGACCCCCGCCCGCCCGCGACGTAGGGCGTCTTCAGGTCCGCGAACCAGAACGCGATGGTGAGGTCGGAGGCGTCGACGCCCTCCAGGGCCGCCTGGCGCCGCTGTTCGAGTTCGTCCACCAGGTCCTCGCCCCTGCTGGGAACGTCGAAGATCTCGGCCAGCTCGCGGATCTCCTGGTACAGCGGGTCGAGGGTGAGCGGGGCGGTCCGGGTGCCGCCGCCGTTGATGCTCGTGCCGCCGTCGCAGTCGGTGGGGGACAGGTAGGTCGGGATGCCGGTCTCCTCGAAGCGGCTCCGCTCGGCCACCCCTCCCTGGGCGAAGTGGCGCCCGAACGAGGCCGTCACCAGGTCGGGGTCGGTGTCCAGGGCCACCTCCCAGGAGGGCGCCTCGTCCGCCAGCCGGGGGACCTCCTCATTGGCTTCGGCGAGGTCCTCCCGCACGGGGTCGGTCCACGACGCGGTGCCGACCATGCGGTCCTCCAGCCCCAGCGACAGCAGGATCTCCGTGGACCCCTGGTCGAGGGAGACGGCCCGCTGAGGCGCGTGCTCGATCGTCACCTCCCGGCCGCAGTTCTCCACGACCAGGGGGTACTCGGTCGCGCCTTCCCCGGCGGCGGCCTCCTGCTCCGGAACGGGTTCGGACTCCCCGCAGCCGGCCGCGGCCAGCAGAAGGAGGACGGACGCCCCCGCGGCGAGAGAAGCGCGTATCACCATGACCACCGCTCAACAGATCCGGTTCGGGACCATGCGCCCGAAATGCCCAACACGGCGATGGTTACCTTAGCCTAGCCTAACTAGTACTCACGTCGCGGGGGCGCGTGGAGTCGGGCCCCGCCGGATGGTGGGGACGTCCGACGGAATCCGTCGGCGTGCACGTCGCGCCGAAGCGGGCGGACGAGCGACCGCCTGAAGCGAAGCGGAGGGGCCCACACGCTCCATTGGGTGTGGGCCCCGTCCTCATTGCGAGGGCTACTGCTCCACCGGCTCTCCGGACAGGTCGGAGATGATCCTCAAGGGCCTGCACGAGGGGCCGGCGGTCACCGAGCCGTCCTCCAGGTCGAACACCGAGTGGTGCAGCGGGCACCGCACCTTCAGCACCGTTCCGTCCACGTGGCCGAACCGCAGCAGGCCGCCCCTGTGCGGACAGTGCGCCTCGGCCAGTAGACGTCGGCCTCCCGCCTCGATCAGCACCATGTCCTCGGTGACGGGGCGGATAGAGGGCTCGTTGCTGCTCATGACGCAGCCCCTGCCGCCCGCGCGCGCTCTACGGCCGCCTCGAAGGCCGCCCCGGCCACCGCGCCGGTCACCTCCACGCCCGCCCAGACCTTGGCCGTGTCCAGGCCGCGCTCAGTGTCCAGCGCCTTGAGCGCCGCCCGCATCTGGCGGCTGTGGTAGCCGTCGATGTACAGGTGCTCGGTGTAGTAGGCGTGCTCCGACAGCCCCAGCCGCTCGGCCGCCTGCCGGTAGCACTGGAACGCGTACAGCACGCTCGACTCGAAGTAGGCGTACCCCCCGAGAAAGTACTCCGGTTCCGGCGCGCGCGACGCCAGCCAGTGGAACAGGTTGACGTAGGCCAGCGACTCCGGCGCCGCCCTGGGCACGTAGTGCTCCAGGTCCAGCGTCATCCCCAGCCCGGTCAGCAGGTCCCGGTACAGCCGCGAGTGCGCCTTCTCCTCGCTGCCGCACCCCAGCTCGTCGATGAGCACCCGGAACACCGCCAGCCCCGACGCGAACGGCAGCCGCGCCACGACCGGGAGCAGCGTCTCGGACTCGGTCAGCCCGTCCACCGCGAACTCGGCCGCGATCACCTTGAGCTGTTCCAGGTCCGCCTCCTCGGCCACGAACCGCGCGGCCTCGTCCTCCACCGCCTCCTCGGCCGCCAGCCGCCCGCGCAGCGCGCGCAGCAGCGCCGTCCGGTCCGGCAGGTCGGGGGCCCCGGCCTCGAACCGTGCCGCCATCGGCCCGATCCAGCGCTCCTCCAGCGCCAGCACCTCCCCGTACTCCGCGGCCGTGGGCACGGTCCGGTACAGGCGGTACAGCCGGAGCTGGTCGCTGTCGGCCGCTCTCGCGCGCGCCTCGGCGGTGTCGGGCGCGGCGGGCACCCCGCTCGGGAGCCCCGGCACAGTGCTCGTCGTCATGACTCGTCCTCCTCTCGTGCGTGCTCTCCGGAGGGCGCGCATGCGTCCTCGATCACGCCCCTGCGCGCGAGCTCCCGTTTCACGCGC
Organism: Nocardiopsis suaedae; assembly: GCF_027706745.1. Lineage (GTDB taxonomy): Bacteria > Actinomycetota > Actinomycetes > Streptosporangiales > Streptosporangiaceae > Nocardiopsis_A > Nocardiopsis_A suaedae. Next base: position 80,668 of record NZ_JAQFWP010000002.1, read on the forward strand.
AGGTACCAGTCGTCGCGGAACAGCCCGAACAGGTCGCACACCGCGTCCACGATCCGCTGCAGCGGCTCGCCGGGGTCGGCCAGGAGCGTGTTGCACAGCCCGGGTTCGGGGTTGGCCAGCGGCCCGATCAGCCCGTCCACCCCGGGCGTCGACGCCACCTGGTCCTCCCACCCCTGCAGCACCGGGACCCCCGTCCCGGACGCCGCCAGCGCGCGCGTCATCTCGGGGTTTCCGCTGGACTCCTTCACCGCGGCGATCCCGGGCAGCCCGCAGATCCGCAGCAGCGTCACCAGCGACGCCCGGTTCCGCGAAACCGGCTCCTCGTTGTAGACGACGACCGGCAGCCGGGTCCCGCCCTGCAGGGTCCGGTAGTGCGCCACCATCTCGTCCTGCCCGACGCGCGCCCCGAACGGCGTGGTGGCGGCGACCATGTCCGCCCCCAGCGCTTCGGCCATGTGGGCCCGGCGCAGAACTCCGGGCGTGTCGGGCGCCTGCACCCCCGCGATCACCGGGAGCCCGTGGGAATGCGCGACCGTGAAGGCGACCATGTCGCTCCACTGCTGGTCGGTGAGGCGCCACCCCTCGCCCGAGCTGAGCACCGGCATCAGCGCCGACACGTCGGCGTGCAGGTACTCGATGAGCGAGGCCGTGCTCTTCTCCGAGACGCGGCCGTGTTCGTCGTACGGGGTGATGAGCGGAACCACGGTCCCGGCGATCACAGCTCATCCCTCCCGACGCGCAGCGCGAGCGAGATGCGGTAGTACGGCTCCAGCCCGCCCGGGAACCGGGGGTCGCCTTCACCGCCGTCCGCGGGCTCCACCGGCAGGCCGGGCCGCGCCAGCAGCCGTGCGGAGGCGGTGTACAGGGTACCGCCGCGCTCCATCACCTGGCCCAGCGCCAGCCGCTCGTGGTCGGGAAGCCCGTCCAGGGCCGGGTCCTCCCAGGCGCGCCGGGTGTCCTTCTCCGTGTACCCGGGCCGGTCCATGCGCAGGTCGGTGTGGAGCCGGTCCATGAAGGGGTAATAGGCGTCCTGCTCGCCCCTGGGGCGCCTCCACACCAGGGCGTCGCACAGGCCGACCTGTTCCAGGCTCATGCGCACCCGCTCCGCGGGCCGCTCCAGCGCGCGGGCGAAGAACGCCTTGCACCCGCGGCGTACGCGCTCGTCCTCGTGGTGCATCCCCGTACGGTGCATCCCCATACGGTGCATCCCCATAAAGAGGGAGGCGTCCACGAACACGTCACCGCTCATGGCGCATCAGCACCTTCCGCATGCGGTCCATGGCGAGGCGGAACATCTCCGGCTCCCGCGCCAGCGCCACGCGGACGAACCGCTCACCGCGCTCGGGCGCGCTCCAGTAGAAGTAGGTGCCGGGCAGCACGTACACCTCGTCGGCCAGCAGCTCATCCTGCAGACGGGACGCGGTCAGGTGCCCGGGGCGGATCCGGAACCAGGCGACGCTGGTCTCCACCATCGGCTCCTGGTACTCCAGCACCGGCCCGTGCAGGGTGTTGCGGGCCGTGGCGGCGTTCTCCCGCACGATCCGCCGCACCGACTCCATGCCGTCCTCGATGGAGTCCTCCACGTACCGGGCCACCACGTTCAGCACGAACGGGGAGACGTTCAGCAGCACGCTGGTGTGCAGGTCGTAGATCTCCTGCTGCAGGGACCCGCCGGCGGTGAGCAGCGCGCACTTGGCGTCCTGCAGCGGCCACGTCTTACCGGTGTCCTCGATGGCCAGGTACTCGATGCCGGAGCCCTCCAGCAGCGCGTACACGTCCGCCCGGGTGCCCTCGGCCGCCAGTGCGAAGGAGGCGAAGCAGAAGTCGAGGACGAGCAGCCGCCCGTGGTCGGCGCAGAACCGCACCACCTCGCGCAGCCCCTCCATGCCGCCGGAGGCCAGGGTGAACCCGGTCGGGTTGTTCGGGTCGACCAGGTAGACGGCGTCGGCGGTGCACCCCTCGGCGAGCCGGTCGTACACCCGCGCCGGGTCGGCCAGCGACTCCTCGGGCAGCGCCTCCAGCGGGACCTGCATGTTGCGCAGCAGGTCGGTCAGGTTGTCGAAGCAGGGCTCGACGAGCGCCACGGACATCCCGTGCCGCCGCAGGTACATGGCGGCCACCATGGTGGACACGCTGGCCGAGTACGACAGCAGCGCCCGGTCCATGTGCAGCGCCGTGGGCTGGCGGTGCAGGCGGAAGAAGGCCGACCGCAGCCGGTCCTCGAAGTAGGCCTGCGTGTGGTCCTCGGACTCGTGCCACAGCTCGGTGAGCCGGGCGACGATCTTCTCCTGCTCGGGCGACTGCCGCTGGTGGGTGTGGGCGTCCGCCAGGTTGTAGCGGGTCTTCAGCGCCTGGATCTCGTGCTGGGTCAGGTCGGCCGCGCCCCGGACGGCGGGGTCTCCGCCATTGTTCGAGGGCTCGGGGAAGGTGGACACTTCGATCTCGGTGATTCCGGCCTCGGTCACGTCTTCGCGCCTTTCTCGATTTCGTGGGCCGAGCGTGGGTGATTCGATACGGACATCCGTGATCACCTGCTCGAACGCCTTGAAGTCTATGAAGAAGGGCGGCCGTTGAGGGGCAATCGCCCTGACCTGAAACGGACGCGTCAGGCGCGCTGCACAATGGTCGGCCCGACGGTACACTCCGGCGCCCGTGCGGGAATCCGAAGGTGAATGCGACGCATTTCCGTGTCCACTTCACATATGAATGGGGAAAACGGTGCGCCGGAGCCCGGAGAGCGCTGTTTCGGCGTATGGGAACGGCGCCCCCGGCACGTCCGGATCGCAGGGGCCCGGACACCCGGTCGGCCTCCCCGGGCGCGTGGCAGGAACCGGCAACGCGTCGGCGGCGCACGCGGCGGCCCACGCGCGCGCACACGCGAAGGGCCCGCCGGAGCCGTCCCAACGGCTCCGGCGGGCCCGCGGTCCTTCCCTAGGCGGCGGCGCGGCGGACGATGGCGTCGTACACCGACGGGTCGTCGGAGGCCACCACCGGCCAGCCGATCCCGTAGTCCCCGGCCCACCCCACCTCGATGCCGGGGTTGGCCACGTCGCCCCCGTCGGCGAAGAACAGGTGCGGACTGCAGTTCACCCGGTCGGTAGCGGCCGTCTCCGCCTGGTCCGACAGCGTGCGCCGGGCCCTTCCGTCCTCCAGCGCCTCGGCGATGTGCGCCGCGTCCACCCCCGCCGCCTTGGCGCACTCCAGGATCACCGTGCGGTCGCCCACGCACCGCGACTCGGCCCAGAACGCCTTGCGAAGCGCCAGATCCAGCCGCTCAGAGGCGTCGAGCCCCTGCGCCTTGGCGGCCTGCACCGCCTCCAGCGCGGGCAGTGTGGTCGTCGGGTACAGCCAGTCGGGCGCCTGCCAGAGCTGCCACCCGGCGCCGGGCTCCATGGAGGCCATGCGCCCCACCTCACTGTCGGTCCCCGGCCGCGGGCTGGGGGCCTTGTTCAGCAGCTCCAGCGGGAAGGCGCGGTGGTCGAACCGCACCCGGTCGCCGAGCCGCGCGCGCGTGCGCGCCTCGTGCAGCCGGTGCACGGCGATGTGGGCGAAGGAGCACCAGATGTCGCTGTAGACGACGATGGTCCCCGGCGCCACTTCGATCGGGTCCTGCATGGGTCATGTCCCTTCGGTCGCTCACCTACGGTCACTCAGGGCGCGCTCGCGTCGAGCGCGCCCTCCAGGTCGGCTTCGGGCAGCCACGGCGGAAGCAGGGGCAGTTCGGCCATGGCCGCGTACAGCCGGTCCAGCCCGCCTTCCATGGGCGGAGCGTGGGCGCTCAGCATCCGGCGCGGGCGCAGCCCCCGTATGGCCGCGACGGCGGTGTCGAACCGCTTCTGGTCGACCATCGCCGTCCACGGGGCGATGGCCCGGTTCAGGACCGAGAAGCCGGAGAAGAAGCACTCCTCGCCGTGGTCGAACGGGTGCTCGGCGGGCCCGGGCAGCACGGTGCCGAAACTGTCCGAGGCGAACAGCGATCCCGTGGCCGAGTCGACCACGGCGAGCGTCCCCGGGGAGTCGAACATCGGCGGCCGGTGGAACGACAGCACCCGGTCGGCGGTCTCCAGGCGCCCGCCCGGGTTGGCGGTGACGACCCGCCCCTCGGGCAGGGAGAACTCCTCGGTCAGGCGCACCGCCGACACCGGGCTGGTGACCAGCCGCGCGCGCGGCGCGGCCCGCAGGATGCGCATCAGCGCCCCGGTGTGGTCGCGGTCGTCGTGCGTGACCACCACCCACCGCAGGTCGTCGGGGTCCACGTAGGTCCACAGCATCGCCTCGAAGGCGGCCGCGTCCACCGGCATCCCGGAGTCGACGAGCACCGGTTCGCGCCCGGTGGCCAGGTAGCCGTTGACCGGCTGCAGTCCGAGGCCGGGTATGGGCAGGTCGGAGGGCAGGGTGGTGATTCCCGGCCCGGCGCGGTAGGGCTCGCGCATCGGTCCTCATCCCCTCACAGCAGCTGGATGGCCAGGGCGCCGGCGGCGAGCAGCGCAAGGCCCCCGGCGCGCGGCGGCGTCACGGGCCGCTTCGGCAGGCGGAACAGCCCGTACTGGTCGACGGCGGCGGAGGTGAGCTGCAGTCCGGTCACGGTGAGCGCCACCGTCACCGCGGCGCCGATCTGCGGGATCAGCAGGAAGGTGCCGGTGACGTAGCCCGCCGCGCAGGCCCCGCCCAGCCACCCCCACCACGGCATGTGCCGCAGCGGTGTGAACCGCGGCCGCGGGGTGCGGCCGGTCGCCAGGAGCACCGCCAGCACCGCGGCGATGGCGAGCGTGGCCACCGTGAAGCTGACGACGGCCACCGCCAGGGGCTCGACGAGGGTGCCGCGCAGCAGCGCGTTGACCGCCCCCTGCACCGGGAGCACCGCGCCCGCCGCCAGGCCCAGGACGACCCACCCGGCCAGGGAGGGCGGCCGCCCGTCCCCGTTCGGCGGCGCCTTGACCGCCACGCCTCCGACCCCCGCGGCCGCGGGGGCCGCCGCCCGCGTCTGGGACCGCACCACGACGGTGATTCCGGCGAGCACCGCCACCGCGCCGGCCGCCGTCCCGACCGACAGGGGCCGCTGCTCGACGCCGAGCACCCCGAGCAGGTCCAGCGCCACCGACGCGAGCATCTGCCCGGACACGAACAGGCCCACGGTGGTCACCGCGCCGAGCCGGGGGATCAGCAGGATCCCGCTGGTGATGTAGAAGGGGCTGGCCAGCCCGCCCAGCAGGTGCCACCAGGGGGCCTCGGGCACCTGCCCGAGCGCGCCGAGGGACCCGGTGGCCAGGCCGAGCGCCAGCAGCAGCCCGGTGGCCACGCACAGTTGGACGGTCGAGGCGCCGTAGGGCGTTCCCACGGCCTTGTTGAGCTGGAGGTTCACCGACGCCTGGACCGCGAGCAGGCACCCGATGAGCAGGGCGGCGGCGAGCAGTGCGATGTGCATGGTCCTCTCCCGGTCAAATGGACAGGCTGTCCGCTTCTCGCTCCCATCATGCATTCAAGCGGACACGGTGTCCACATAACCGAGGGAATCCGTTAGCATCGGGCCATGGAGAACGGAGCCGGACACCCCGAGGGCCTGCTGCTCGACGAACCGTCCGTGGGCGCGCCCGCCGGGCGCCGCCCCCGCGCCGACGCGGCCCGCAACCGCGCGCAGATCCTGGCCGCCGCCCGCCGCCTGTTCGCCGAGAAGGACCCCCGGGCCGTCACCATGGGCGACATCGCGCGCGCGGCCGGGGTCGGCCGCGCCACCCTCTACCGGCGCTTCCCCGACACCGCCTCGGTCGCCGTCGCGCTCCTCGACGAGCACGAGCGCGAACTCCAGGGCGCGATGATCTCCGGCCCCCCGCCCCTGGGCCCCGGCGCGCCCCCTGAGGAGCGCCTGGCGGCCTTCTACGCCGCCATGGTCGACCTCCTCGACCGCCACCTGCCGCTGCTGCTGGGCGCCGAGACCGGCGAGCGCCGCTACACCACCGGCGCCTACGCCTTCTGGCGCGCGCACCTGCGCGTGCTCGCGCGCGCGGCCGGGGCCCCCGACCCCGAGGCGCTCGTCGAGCCGCTGCTGGCCCCGCTGGCCCCCGAGGCCTTCGCCCACCAGCGCGACCGGGCCGGGCTGTCGCCCGCGCGCATCGCCGCCGCCCTCGCCTGGAGCGCGCGCCGCCTCCTCGGCGGGCAAGACCGCTGAACGTCACACTCCTGTTGCCGAACGGGCACACGGTCGTTTCCGGTCAGACCGCAATTACCCCATTGACCTCGGAAATCCTCGTGGTTCGATGTGATTCGACCAGGTAAGGGGGTATTGGCGGTTCGACATGCCGGGTACATCGTGCGGTTGGTGAAGAAACACCGACGATCATTGGCGACCGAGATCCTGAACAATGCCTCACCATAGGTATGGGGTAGACAGGGCTCGGGTGGAGTCCGGGTGCCGTCGTGCCCTCGGATCAGCAGTGCCCGGTCCGGTGTGAGGAGAGATGGGGGAGGCGTGATGGCTCGCAGGTCGACCGCGCGGAGCGGCGGTACCCCCGAGGCCGCCGACGCGGCCGACGACGTGCGCGGGGGAGCGGGCCGCCTGCGGCGGCCCCGTGCCGGTTCGGGCGGCCGCTGGTGGGTCTGGGTCGGCCGCGCCGTCCTGTGGGCCTTCATCATCGTCGTCCTGTTCAACGGCGTCTGGCACCCCCTGCGGGAGGGCATCGCGACCCCGTCCGACGACGGCGGCGCCCAGGAGGAGCCGCAGGAGGAGCGGTTCCCCGAGGCGGCCGCGGGCGCGTTCGCGGGGCGCTTCGCCGAGCACTACCTCAACGCCCCCGAGGACGGCGCCGAGGCCGACCGGGCCACGGCGCTCGCCGAGTTCGTCCCCGAGGGCGACGCCGACGCGTTCAACGTCCCGGCCGGGTCGCTGACGGGGTCGGAGATCCAGGTCGTCACCGTCACCCCCGAGGACGCCAACAACGCCGTGGTGACCCTCAGCGCGCAGGTCAACGGCGAGCCCATGAGCCTGGACGTGCCCGTCTACGCCGAGGACGCCTCCTCCCTGGTGGTGTCCGGCCCGCCGGCCCTGCTGGCCGCGCCGGACAAGGCCGACCTGCCCGAGGCGCCCGGGGGCGAGGGCGACTCCGAGGCCCGCGAGGAGCTGGAGCCGGTGCTGACCTCGTTCTTCGAGGCCTACGCCGAGACGCCCGAGCACCTGACGCGCTACGTGGAGAACGGCGCGACCGTGGCCCGCCTCCCGCAGGGGGCCCTGGAGTTCGGGGGCCTCGACGACGTGGCGGTACCCGCGCGCGGCGAGGTGGGGGAGGATGATGTACGCCAGGCCACGGCGACCGTGGAGTGGCGGATCCCCGGAGGCGGCGACGAGGCCGCCACCCTCACGCAGAGCTACCGGATCACCGTCGTCCGTTCCGACGGCGAGTGGTACGTGCGGGACCTCCAGGGGGCTCCGCACTCCTTCGGGCGCTGAGGCGGCGCTACGGGGTCCCGAGACAAGGAGATCGAAGGCCATGCAGTTCAGACGTGAGGCACGGGAGGACGGCGACTGACATGCTCCCCCTGTTTTCCAGTGTCGTGCACGCGGTGTCGGACGCGGTCGGGCCGATCGTGCTCGCGGCGGCCGATGCGCCGCCCGAGGACTCCCTGGACACCCAGGGGCTCGCGGAATGGCTCCGGGGATTCTTCGGGCCGCTGTTCCTGGTGATCGTCTCGGTGGTCGCGATCTTCTTCCTCTTCACGCGAGAGATCACCCGGTTTGTCCAATTTGTTCTTCTTGCGATCTTCATCGGGATCGTCTTCTACGTGCCCCAGATCATCGAGGTGACGGCGACCGCCCTTGCGCGCGCCGTGGGCGTTCCGGTCGATTAGGAGGCCCAGCGGATGGACCTGCCCACGTACACCAACATCTGGCGTATCGAGAAGCGGCTGTACAAGCTGTACGACTTCCGGCTTCCCCAGCCGCTCTCGGTCGTCACGCTCGGTGTGTTCCTGGGCGTCCTCGCCGTGTGGATCCTCCTGATGAGCCTGCTGAACGTCCCGCTCAAGACGCCCTGGCACGTCGTGTGGATCGTGCCGCCCCTGGTCATCACCTTCCTGGCCACCCGGCCGGTGATCGAGGGCAAGCGGCTCACCGAACTGCTGCTGTCGCAGATCCGCTTCCTGGCCGAGTCCCGGGTGTACACCCGGCTCGCGCCCGAGCACGAGCCGTCCGAGGTCCGGGTCGAGGTGCGCGTGTGGCACCGCGACCCGGACCTCCCCCTTCCGGAGGTCGCCAAGTCCCGCAAGGGCACCGGCAGGATCGCGAAGAAGGGCACCGCGAAACAGCGCGGCGGGCTGCGCGCACCGGTCCAGGGCACGGCCGAGGCCGAGCCGCTGATGCTGGAACCGGCCCTTGAGGAGGCCGGGGCCGCCGAGGCGCCGGTCCGGGCGGCGGAGCCGCCGGCGCCGGGCGATCGCGTGGCGGCCGTCGCCGCCCCGGAGCGTCCCCGGGGCAAGCGCTCGCCGGAGCCGCTCAAGCTCAACCGCGGCAAGCCCGTCTCTGAACCGGTCGGCCCTCCGGAGCCCGAGGAGGAGCCGCGGGAGGCGGTGCAGGAGACGCAGGAGGCACCTTCCCCGGAGGCGGGGGAGGAGCGCGTCGAGCCCTCCATCGTCTCGGAGGCCCCCGAGCCCGAACCGCTCCCCGAGGAGCCCGAGCCCCTGCCGGCCGAACCGGTGCGCGCCGAGCCGCCGAGGTTCGCCGTTCCCGAGCCCGTCCGGGACGAGCCCGCTCCCGAGCCCTCCCATGAGCCCGCGGCCGCCGCACGGGCCGAGCCTGCGCCCGCCCCCAAGCGCGGTCTCGGCATCAAGGTGCTCAACTACTTCGGGTTCGCCCTCAACAAGGCGCAGCCGAAGGCCGCCCAGGACACTCAGGCCGCCGAGGAGATGTCCGAGGACGTCACCGCGCAGCGGCCCGGCGGCTCGCTGACCCGCCCCACCTCTCTGGAGCGCGCGCAGGCGGCGGACCGCGCCCGCCAACGCGGCGAACTGCGCAGGGAGAACGAGGAGTGGCTCAACGCCTACCGCTCTTCAGACGCCTCGGGCTCCCCGGGGGCGGACCCGGCGGTGGAGTTCGACGAGATCTATGAGCCCGGCGGTGTGGAGGATGCTCCGGCCGCTGAAGAGGACGGTCCCAAACCCGACAAGGAGGCCCGCCGCCGCGCCGAGGAGATGATGGCGGCACCGGCGCCCGAGGAGCCGCACACGGACCTCCCTCCGGACGAGGGCGTGCGCGTGATCGAGTTCGCCCCTGAAGAGGCCGAGGAGGCGGTGCCGGTCCAGGAGGCGGCCGAGCACCCCGCCGAGCACGCCGTCGAGCGTCCCATCGAGCGCGACGAGAGCGCCCACCGGCGCCTGCGCGGCCGGATCCAGGGCAAGCAGGTGGAGCGCCGCCTCGCGCGCGAGCGTGAGCGCGTGGCGCCCCCGCCGCCCCTTCAGCAGGCACAGGCGACCGGCGCCCCGGCGACGCCGGAGGAGGCCGCCCGGCAGGCGGTCGGCACTGAGGGCGAGGAGCGCGGCCGCCGCCCGCACGCGGCGCCGTGGGAACTCCCGGAGCACGGCGGCCAGAAGCGCGCCGACGCCCGTGCCGACGTTCGCGCCCATGACGGCGTCGAGGGCGGTGCCCAGGACGGTGCCGGGGACGGCGCTCAGCCCGCGACGGATGGGGTCGCCCCGGAGCAGGGCGCCAAGGGGCCCGAGGGGGCCAAGGCCGCCAAGAGCGCTCAGGAGGAGCGGCTGGAGGTCCTCGACCGCCACCTGGAGCGCCTGGAGGAGGAAGAGCGGGAGGCGGACCCCGTGCCGCCGCAGCCCCGCTTCGCCGAGTCCGAGGACGTCGAGCGCACCAAGCGCCGCCGTGAGGGCTGGTTCACCGAGGAGCGCGCGGAGCGCCCGGCGCAGGGCGATGCCCGCGACGCCGAAGGGCCGACCGAGCCCGTCCCTGCCGAGGCCGCGCCCGCTGAGGCCGGGGTCCAGGAGGACCAGAAGGCCCCGGAGGACAAGGGCGACCAGAAGCCCCAGGAGGGGGCGGAGGCACGCCCCTCGGAAGCGGACAGGGCGGACAAGCCCGGACTCCAGCTCGACCACGGCACGGGCGAGCACGAGAGTTTCGTCGCGACGGCCGAGGAGGCGGAATCGGCGACGGCTCACGAGCCGGAGAAGTCGTCCCAGAAGGCGCCGCCCCAGAAGACCCCGTCGAAGCCGGCCACCGAGCTGGACCACGGGACCGGCGAGCACGAGAGCTACGCCGTCACCGCCACGGCCGACGACGGGGCGCCCGAGGCGGCTGCGGTTGAGGCCGAGGCGGCACCCGAGCCCGAGGCCCCGGCCAAGCCTGCCACCGAGCTGGACCATGGCACCGGCGAGCACGAGAGCTTCGCGGCGACGGCCGAGCCGCCGGTGGGCGGCGCCGACGACAAGGCGCCGCGGCAGCCCCAGGTGTCGGAGGCAGAGCACCCGGCCACCAATGCGGGCCCGACCACGGACACCAGCACGGGCACCGGTCAGGCCGAGGCGGCGACGCCGGAGCCCTCGGAGCCCTCGAAGCCCGTGATGCAGCTCGACCACGGCACGGGCGAGCACGAGAGCTTCGCGGCGACGGCCGCCAGGCCCGACGACGCGGACGGGACCTCCGCTGAAGCGCGCGCGTCGGCCGATTCGACGCCCGGATCCACCACGACGCCCGGCTCCACCACGGCGGGTTCGAGTCAGGGCAGCGGGGAGACCACCGAGGAGCGCACAGCTTCCCCGACCCCGTCCGTACCGTCTGCGCGGCCCACACCCTCCGATGGATCTTCCGGCAAGGCTGACGAAGCGGAATCGGCCGCAGACCAGGACGGCGAGGCCGCGGCTTCTGCGGTGACGGACCGCGCCGACGGCCCGGACGCGCACGCAGCCCGAGCCACCGACGCCGGTCGGTCCGAAGTGGCGTCCGACGCGGCCTCCACGAACGAGGACGCGGACGCGGACGACGTCAAGACCCAGGACCTGCCGCACGCGGCCTCCGCGCGCGCGGAGGCGGGTTCTCCGGAAACGGATGCCCGCGAAGACCAGGCATCCGCCGACGCGGCGCCTGCTGACGGCCGGGCTTCGTCGGCCACCGGTCTGACCGACGAGTCCGCCCTGGCCCACGTCGCCGAACAGCCGACCAAGGACGCCGAGCGGGAGGCGTCGACGCCGAAGACCGCCGAGAGGGCAGCGGCCGCCGACGAGCCGTCCGCCCCCGATCGGCCCGCCCCCGATCGGCCCGACGACGCCTCGCGGAAGTCCGGCGACGAGGCCGCCGCACGCGGAAGCGAGATGGCTGAAGCCGCGAAGCCGACCCCGGCTTCGTCCCCGGCCTCGTCCCCCGCATCCGTCAAGCCCTTCACCGAGCTGGACCACGGGACCGGCGAGCACGAGAGCTACGCCGCCACTGCCCAGCCCGAAGAAGAGCCGCACCGCGCCACCGACGACGACCTGACCGCCGCCGAGGAGGCCGCGCTGCGCGCGCGCCAAGCCGCGTCCCGCCGCCCGGCCCAGGAGCCCGCCGCGCCCGCCGCGCCCGCCGAGCCCGCCGAGTCCGCGGAATCCGCCGCGCCCGCAAAGCCCTCCCGGCGCTCCCAGCCCGCCGAGGTCAACGACATCCTGGAACGGTCGCGGCGGCTCTCGCGCTCCATGCGCAGCAACCCGACGGGCTCCCAGAGCGCGGTGCGCCACGAGCCCAAGCACACGGCCCGGGGCGCCGACGCTCCGAGCACCGATCCTCGCGACACCGATCCTCGCGACACCGACCCTCGCGACACCGGCTCCCGCAACAGCGGCCCGGCGGAGAGCTCCCCCGAACCCTCCGCCGCGTCCTCCGGCGAGACCCGCCGGCCCTCCGAGTCGGGCCCGGCGCAGACCGGCGAGGGGGTCTTCAGCAAGGTCGCCGAGAACGCACGCCGCCTCAACAACCTCTTCGGCCAGGACGGCGACCGCGCCAAGGGCGCCTCCGAGACCGGGACCGACCCCGAGGTCGTCGAACTCGCCCCGGACGGTTCCGGAACCGGCCCCGCCTCCGACTCCGACACCGACGACAAGCCCGAGCTCCAGCTCGACCACGGCACCGGTGAGCAGCGGCGCCTCAGCCCTGCCGACCGGGCGCGCGCCGCCGCCGAGGCCGCCGGGACCGACACCGGCGCCACCCGCGGCTGGCGGCGCCTGGCCCGCGTCGTCACCGGCGGCTCCAACGCGCCCAAGCACGAGCTGCCCGCCGGGGACGTCGCCCGTCTGCGCATGGACATCGGCGGGCCGCGCAGCGTGGTCGTGCTCGGCTGCACCGGCGGCGCCGGGCAGACGATCACCTCGCTCATGCTCGGCCACACCCTGGCGTCCTACCGGGACGAGCGGGTCGTCGCCGTCGACGTGAACCCGGGCGTCAACGGCCTCTCCCGCAGGATCCGCAGCGCGACCCCGGAGACGCTCACCTCCCTGCTCGCCAACGCCGAATCGGTCGACGGGTACGCGGACATGCGCCGCTACACCACCCAGACCGGAACCGGCCTGGAGGTCGTCTCCACCCTCGACGACCCGTACGTGCAGACCCTGGACGACCGCGACTACGCGGGCCTGGCCGAGCTGCTGTCCGCCCACTACGAGGTGGCCCTGCTCGACCCGGCCGCCACCGGTGTGGCGCGCGCGCTGCCCACCGCCGACGGCCTGGTCCTGGTGGCCCCGGCGAGCGCCGACGCCGCGCGCTCGGTCGCCATGACCTTCGAGTGGCTGGACGGGCACGGGTACGCGGCGCTGCGCTCCCGCTCCGTCGTGGTCATCAACGGGGTGAGCAAGCGCAGCCTCAACGACGTCGACGAGGCCGAGCAGGTGGCCCGCGGGCGCTGCCGCGCCATCGTGCGCGTCCCCTGGGACGACCACGTGGCCCAGGGGAAGCTGGGGGACACCGCGAGCCTGCGGTCCAGCACGCGGCGCGCCCACGCGGCCCTCGGCGGGGTGCTGATGCACGCCGTGTCCCCGGCGGGGCAGCAGCCGTCCAACCGCGCCCCCTCGGAGGCCCGCCGATGACCCGCCCCACCCCCCTCCTCGTTGATCTCGGGGCAGTCGGGGTTAACAAAGCCTTCTTAACCCCGACTTCCCCGAGATCAACATTCGGTGGCGCGGAGGCGGTCGGCGGCCTCGCGCTGGAGGCGTGCTGCCTGCCGCGGGTGGTAGTCGCCGATTGTCGCCCCCTGTCGGCGCAGCCGCGCCTTCACCTCGGCTATCGCCGAGGGCAGAACGGTGTCACGTGTCCTGGACGTAACCACGTAGAGCCGGACGCCCTGGTCGCGGATGAGCTGCCAGCGTTCGATGTCCTCGTGGCGGCGCTGCGCGTGAACCTCTCCGTCGTACTCGATGGCCACCAGGGATTTCCCCTCGTCGAATACGTAGCACAAGTCCAGTCGGGCGCGCCGATCCCTACGTGCTCCGATGGAGACCTCATACTGCACCTCTGGAACGGGGAGCCCGGCCCCCACGAGGTCCATCATCAACCGCGACTCCTCCGGCGACTCCAACTCTGTTCGGGCGAACCGTGCTACGGCGGCCGCCCGTCGGACCCCGCGCCACCGGTAGAAGCGGTCGCGCGCGATATAGGTCCTGAACAAGTGGGGTGTGAAAAGCGTGCTTCGAGTGTCTCCGCGCGTACGCCCCACTGCGAGGAAGGTGTTCAGCGCGGCCACGTTCTCACGCAGATTCGCGGGGTCCGCCGTACTCCGGCCGGGCACCGCCAACCGGGTGAGGTCGAAGGCAGTGCGCAGGGGTGCGGTGAGGGGAATCCCCAGGGTGCGGGTCGTGTCCTCGGGGAGAACTTCGGCGTGGGTGATGCGGACCGCCGCGCCTCGCACCTTGAAAGGGTGGAGGGGGGCGTCGCGGGGGGTGACCACAGCTATGGGGTCGCCGCGACGCCAGTAGTCCGCGCCATGAAGCGCTGCGGCGGCGGAACCCCCCAACAGGGCCCCTTTAGGCAGCATCAGTGCCACTACGCGCGCCATGGTGGGCAGGGAGTCCGGACGGGTGGAAACGTGGGTGTAGACCCCTTTGGCCATCCGGACCCATATCTCACTACGAAGCTGTTCAGCGGTGATGAGGCCTTCGGCGATCGCTGCGGGGCCCAGGAAGGGGCCATTGAGCAAGGGAGCGGGGGTATCGGGATGTCGCGTCATGGGACAACGGTGCGTGCTCGCCGTGCCGCGCGGGACTTTTCCACACCCCCCGCCCCCCTTCCCCATGTTGATCTCGGGGAAGTCGGGCTTAAGACAGCCCTTTTAACCCCGACTTCCCCGAGATCAACGAGGAAGGGCGTAGGCGTGACGACCACCACCCGGGAGGGGCACCGATGAACGGCAGCAGGGGCGGCAGCCGCCTCGCGGTCCGGTACTTCGACGACCGCGTCCTGCTCAGCGACTCCGAGGCGTGGGCCTACTTCCGCCTCCCGACGGTCTCCTACGAGTTCACCACCCCGGAGGAACGCGAGGCCCTCGCCAACAACATCACCATCGCCCTGGCCGCCATCCGGATGGACGACGCCGAGGTGCACCTGCGCATCGCGCACCGCACCTACCCGGCCGCCCAGTGGGCCACCCGCCTGGACGACACGTCCGACTCCGGCCCCGGGTGGTACGACTACCTCGACGAGATGTACCGCCACGTGTGGGCCAAGGACTTCTGGACCAAGGAGGTCTACCTGGGCGTGCGCCTGGGCATGCGGGGCGGCGTCCGCGGCCAGCTCTCCCAGGGGATGTTCGCGCAGCTGATCGGCGCCTACCAGCGCTCGGAGCAGGCGCTCGGCATCGAGGACCCGGCCGTCGACGGCAAGGAGATCGCGCGCTGGACCGACCAGTCCGAGCGCCTCGGCCGCGCGCTGTCGGCCAGCTCCCTGCACGCCAAGCACGCCACTGCGAACCAGGTGGCGTGGCTCTTCAGGCACGCCGTCACCGGCACCGTCGAAGAGCCCCGGCCGTCGGCGGCGGGCCGCCGCACCTGGGGGCGCGGCGAGATCGAACAGCTCGTGGAAGGCGTCATCCACAACGGGCGCTCCATGCTGCGCCTGGAGCAGAACATCGGGGACACCTACGTCGCCTACCTGTCGTTCTCCCGGTTCCCCGACCTCATGCCCTTCCCTGAGGGCGAACCGTGGGTGCACTACTCGGACGCGCTCCCGTTCCCCGTCGAGATCAGCTCCCGGATGAAGCTGATCCCGCCCGCCAAGGCGAGCAAGGACGTCAGCCGCAAGCTCGCCCACGCGCGCGACATGGACGCTCATATTCGCGAGGCGGGGGCGGACATGCCGATCGCCCTCGCCGAACAGATCGACGCCGCCCGGATGCTGGAGCACGGCATCACCAAGGAGCGGCTGCCGTTCGTGTACGGGTGGCACCGGCTGATGGTGTCGGCGCCGACCGAGGAGCTGCTGGTGCAGCGGATCGAGGCGGTCGTCGAGCACTACCGGGACATCGGCATCGACGTCGTCAACTCCACCGGCGACCAGCTCTCGCTCTTCAACGAGTCCCTGCCGGGCGACCGCATCCGCCTCAGCGCCTATGCCCAGCGCCAGCCCTTGCGGACCATCGCCGGGGGCATGCCGACCGCCACCGTGGACCTGGGCGACCGGCGCGACCCCAGCCAGGGCGGCGGCGGGTGGACCGGGCCGTACATCGGCGAGACGCTCGGGCGCGCGCGCTCCATCGTTCACTTCGACCCGATGGTGGCGGCGGCGCGCAACCGGCCCACGGCCATCGCCATCACGGGAGAGCCGGGCGGCGGCAAGACGACCCTGGCGCTGCTGCTCATCTACCAGCTGGCGCTGCGCGGGGTGACCGTCGCGGCCATCGACCCCAAGGGCGACGCGGAGTCGCTGGTGCGGCTGCTGCAGCGGCGGGGGCGCAAGGCGCGCATCATGTCCCTGGAGTCGGCGCAGCCGGGGCTGCTGGACCCGTTCGCGTTCGGGGACGACCTACCGGCGAAGAAGACCATGGCCACGGAGACCCTGCGGCTGCTGCTGCCCCGCATGAGCGAGGAGCGCGAGTCCGCCATGATCCAGGCGGTGGCCGCCGTCGCCAACCAGCCCGAGCCCAGCCTGGCGAAGGTCGTGCAGTACCTGGAGCGGTCGCACGACCCGGCGTCGCGCAACCTGGGCGCGGTGCTGCAGTCCATGTCGGAGATGCGGCTGGCGAACCTGTGCTTCTCGCCCCAGGGGGACGCGCAGGTGGACTCCGAGGGGTGGACGACGGTCTTCACCCTCGGCGGGCTGACGCTGCCCGACTCGACCATCCAGCGCGAGGACTACTCGTACGAGCAGCGGCTGAGCGTCGCGCTGCTGTACCTGGTGAGCCAGTTCGCCCGTGAACTGATGAACGGGCTCGACCGGCACCTCCCCAAGGCGATCTTCCTGGACGAGGCATGGGCGGTGACCTCCACCCCCGAGGGCGCGAAGCTGGTGCCCGAGGTGAGCCGCATGGGCCGCTCGCGCAACACCGCGCTGATCCTCGTCAGCCAGAACGCCGGCGACCTCCTCAACGAGCAGGTGACCAACTGTCTGTCCAGTGTGTTCGCGTTCCGTTCGAGTGAGCGGTACGAGGTCGAGAGCGTCATGTCGCTCCTCGGGGTGGAGCCCGAGGAGGAGCACATGGGGATGCTCAGAAACCTCGGCAACGGTGAATGCATCTTCCGCGACCTGGACGGACGGGCGGGGCGGATCGCGGTCGACCTGGTGTCGGAGGAGCTGCTGCGGTGGCTGGACACCAACCCGACACGGCAGCACCCCGATGAGGAGGACACCGAGGTCTTCGAGGGCGCGGAGGCCTTGGCGGGCAGCACCGGCAGGGGCAACGGGCAGGAACGGTGAACATGCGGCTGGGGCGCGGACGAGGGCATGGTCCAGGGATCGGCGAGCGGGAAGAGCGCGCGGAGGAGCCGATGAAGGGGGCGAGTGGAGGAGGGGCGCGTGCGCGTCCCGGGCTCCGCCGGTCGCTGTCGATGGCACTGCTGGTGATGGCGTTCCTGCTGGTGCCGCTAGGGGCGGCGCAGGCGGCGCCGCTGTGCCCGGGGGAGCCGGCGCCCCAGCCGGAGTCGGCCGGTAGCGGCTCGGACGGACTTCTCGTCCCGCCCCAGTCCCAGTCGTCGATCGTCGGCTCCGAGGACGGTCTGCCGCCGGACGCGAGCATCTACGGCCAGTACGGGACGGCGGGCCAGCAGTGGCACGTCATCCGCGAATCGTGTGTGGACAAGATGTCGTCCAGCGCGATGGCGACGCTGAGCAACACGACGTGGTCCCTGTCGAAGACGATCAACCAGTCCACGATCACCGTCTACCAGGCGGCGACGTCGGACGGTCTGCTCAACGACTTCAACACCATGGTCACGGGCGTCATCACCCAGCTCCGCGAGGGAATCTGGCGCCCGCTCCTGCCCACGGTGATCATCCTGGGGGCGGTGTGGCTCGGCTGGTACGGGCTGGTCCGCAAGCGTGTGACCCTGACCGTCGAGAGCACGATCTGGATGGTCCTCGCGACCGCGCTGGGCCTGTGGATCCTGGTGCAGCCCCAGCAGATCCTCAACATGGCGGGCGGGGTCGTGAACTCGGGGACCCAGCTCGTGAACTCGGCGGTTTCCAGGGTGTCCGTGGGCGGCGGGAGCACGTCGTGTCCGGCCGGTGCGGAACCCGTGCAGCAAGCCGAGTGGGAGTCGGACAGCGATTTCGCTGTACGACAGAACTCGAACATGCTGTGGAGCAGCCTGGTCTGTCAGCCGTGGGTGGCCGGGACGTTCGGAAGCGGTGACGTCGCTGAAAGCGCCACCTCGCGCTATGCGGTGGACCTCCTCGAAGCTCAGGGCATCAGCCGAGTCGAGCAGCAACAGATCGCCGACGGAGAGGTTGATGCAGAGGAACTGATCGCTGACAAAGAGGGTCAGTACGAGGACATCGCATCGGAGATTCAGGAGACCTATCCCGGCGTCTATCCGCTCTTCGCAGGCGACCAGCAGGGCGATCGGCTCGGGGTGGCCGTGCTGGCGCTCTTCGCCGCGGTTTTCGCAGGCGGGTTGATCCTCGCCGGTTCAGTGGCATTGATCGTCTTGAAGATCGGGTTCCTACTTCTCCTCCTGTTGGCTCCGGTCTTCCTGTTGATCGGCGTCCATCCGGGCTATGGGCGGACGGTTCTGCTCAGGTGGCTGGAGATGATGTTCGGCCTCCTCCTCAAGCAGATCTTCGTGGTGATGCTGATCGCGCTCCTTGTGATGTGCTACGGCATCATCATGGGCTCCGGCCTCGGCTGGGGGCTGCAGATGATCCTGCTGGCGCTCTTCACGCTCGCCCTCTTCATCTATCGCAAGCCCTTCGCGCACCTTTTCGCGTCGGTCAACGCCAATACCTTCACGTCTCGCATGGTCAGCGATGCCATGCAGAGTCGGACGCTGAGCCAGAGCGCGAACGTGCTGCCGCCGGTGGCCTACATGCGGGCGCAGAAATGGGGACTCAAGCGCGCGCCCCAGCTCGCAGCAGCCGCCGGGGCCGTCCCGGCGTCGGGCGTCGGGGCAGGCGGCGACCAGCCGGACGTCGGCGGCCGGGGAAGCGCGCAAGGCGCTCCGGAACAGGCGGAAGGCGAAGGCGGCGCTGTGCGAGGCGAGGGCCGCCGGGTGCGGGGAAGCGCAGGCTACGGCCGTGCGCATGGCAAGGCGGGGCCGCCTCCGCTCAAGCTCGGCTCGACGGAGGGCAAGGAGCCCTCGGCGTCGACGCCGTCCGCGCCTCCGCCCAAGAGCGCCGACCAGGCGCCGAGCCTTGGCGGAGTCGCCGCGCACAGCGGGGGAGCGGGCTCGGGCTCCAGGGGCCGGGAAAGCGGCTCCGGGCCGATCCCGCCCCGCCCGGCGGGCGGTTACCGGGGGACCGGTGACACGGGCTGGGCGTCCGTCTTCGGAACGGGGAGCGGCAGCGGCCAGCGTTCGGGGGCGGGGAGCGACTCCCGCGCAGCGGAGCCTCCGTCGAGGGGCGAGCCCTCGCCGACGAGCGGTACCGGCATCTTCAAGGGGCGGGAGGCCACTCCGCCGCAGGGCAACGTGAACAGGGGCTCCCGCTGGGGCGGTCCCCGATCTCGGCGGGAGCGTCCCGCGCCCCCGCGACAGTCCGCGCCGCCCGCCTCGAACGGGTCGAAGGAAGGCGGGCACTGGTTCAAGTCCGGTGACAGGGACCCGGACCGGCCGATCAGTCCCTTCTGGACAGGCACGGGCACGGGAACAGGCGCGCAGCGCCGTCCCGACAAGGACGTCCCGTTCTGGTTGAAGGACGGTGACTGATGGCCGAGTGGACTCGCGCCGGTACTCCCCTCTCGAACGGTGACCAGAGGAAGCCCCAGCCATGCCCAGGACACTGACCGATCGGCAGCAGCGAGTCGTCTTCGGCGCCCTCGTCGTCGTCTTGGTCGCCTTCGGTATCTATCTGAGCCTCGGGGGATTCAGCGGCGACGACGAACAGGGGACGGAGGCCTCGGGGCAGCAGGCCGGGGGAGGACAAGGCGACAGGGCCGATGCGGGGGCGCCTGCGACGGCGGCCCCCAGCCCGATCCCGACGACAGACGTGGACGAGGTCCAGGTTCTCGACCTGTTGCCCCTGGAAGAGGACGAGCTGAAGGCCGCCGCCGCGACCGCGCAAGGGTTCGCCGAGGCCTACGGGACCATCGACTATTCGGCACCTCGGGAGGACTACTTCGCTT
The DNA here is from genome assembly GCF_027706745.1 of Nocardiopsis suaedae. Taxonomy (GTDB): domain Bacteria; phylum Actinomycetota; class Actinomycetes; order Streptosporangiales; family Streptosporangiaceae; genus Nocardiopsis_A; species Nocardiopsis_A suaedae. The sequence goes on from NZ_JAQFWP010000002.1 coordinate 100,386, forward strand.
CCCTGGAGGAACTCGCTGCTCCGGACTATGCCGAGACGCTCGCCCAGAGCTCCGGGGCCGGCGCCCTGTGGGACGAGATGGCGAAGAAGGAGACGACGGCGGAAGGGCGTGCCGAAGTCGAGTCGATCCGGAGTTTCTCCGACGAATCGGTCGTCTTCGTCGTGACGGCGCAGTCCATCGTTCAGAACTCGGACGGCGCGGACGAGAACCTCGGCGACTATGCAGTGACGGTGCAGAAGGACGGCGGGCAGTGGGAGGTCTACGACTTCCAGCCCGCCGATGCGGGAAACCTGGGCGGGGGATGACCTCACTCCGTCGTGAACTTGTCGTATGTGATGACCCCTCCCGGCAGGTGACCGAATGATCTCCCTCTTCGTCGAGCGGCCCCGGGACGACTCCGGGGCCTGTGCCACACGGCTGGCCATCGCCGTCGGGTTCCTGATGGCCGGGGTGCTGGTCCTGGTCCTTGTGGTGCTTCCCCTGGCCATCCTGCAACCGGCGGGGTACATGGCGGTGCAGGGGCTCCAATGCTCGTCCGATCCCGACGCCCAGCAGGCTCAGAGCAGCGGCTACGCCGAGGATTCGATCCCCGAGAACTACTTGGAACTCTACAAAGAGTGGGGCGATGAGAAGGGGATCCCCTGGAACATCCTCGCCGGCATCGGCCAGGTCGAGAGCAAGCACGGGCGCTGGGAGGGCCCCGGCATCACCGAGGGGCACAACGACTGGGGTGCCGCCGGTCCGATGCAGTTCGGTGCCCTTGACGGATCGGCGGCAGGCAACAGCTGGGGCGGCGAGCCGATCATGGACACCGACGACCGCCCTGAGGAGGGGTACGGGCAGGACGGCAACGAGGACGGCATCGTCAACGTCTACGACCCCGAGGACGCGATTCCGGCGGCCGCCGACTATTTGATCGCGAACGGGATCAAGGACGACGTCCGACAGGCGATCTTCTCCTATAACCACGCCTGGTGGTACGTCGACGACGTCATGGGGTGGGCCGACCAGTACGCCGACGGCGACTTCGACGCCAGCGGGGCGATCGAGACCGCGGTGAACTGCACGGTCGACGAGCAAGGGGTGCCGATCGGCCGGGCACCGGATGAGTATTCGCAGGCCGTGGTCGACTGGGCGCTGGCGCAGCGTGGCAAGTCGTACGTCTACGGAGCGACCGGGCCGAACACCTTCGATTGTTCCGGTCTGACGATGAAGGCCTACGCGAGCATCGGGGTCTCGATTCCCAGGGTCTCCCAGGATCAGTGGACCTTCGGCCCTGAGGTCCCGCAGGGCGAGGAACAGCCCGGGGACCTCGTCTTCTTTGATGTGAGCCGTTCGAATGAGCCGCCCGGCCCCGGACACGTCGGCATGGTGATCGGGGACGGGCTGATGGTGGAGGCCTGGTGTACCGACTGCGGGCCGATCGCGACCCGTGAGTATGATGACCCGAGCCGTGCGGACATCCTCGGCTTCACGCGGCCGCTGGAGCACCCGGACGTGAAGGCGCAGTTGGAGCAGCAGAACCCCTAGGCGAGGGTCAGAGGGAATATGGCCGAGAAGGCAGCGGCGAGCAGACCGGCGAAGAAGGGGCTCCACGGGTGGAAGGCGTTCCTCGTCGTCTTTGTTTCGGGGACCCTGGCCGCGTTCCTCGTGATGGGCGTCATCGTCGGAACTCTGCGCCTCTTCGTCTCCACGGTCACAGGTGGAGAGGAAGAGGAGCCCCCGTCGGCAGGCGGAGGCGCTGTAAGTGATCAGACCGGTGAGCCGATCGATGAACTGGAGGCCGGCGAGCTCGACCTCTGTGCCAAGTCGATTCCAACGATATCCAGCCTCAGCGTCGAACGGACCGACAACGACGACGACTTCGAGGATACGGCCGAGAGCGGTGAGGAAGGGAACCGTGTCGTCTCGGATGATTGTCAGTGGGTTCTCAACCCTGATTTTGACTCGATCGAGCGTTGGGATTTTTCCTTCTCCTACAACGCCATCATCAATGCGAGCGGCGAGGAATCACCGGAAGACTCCGCGTCCAGTGACCTTCAGCAGCGTCGGGGTGAACTCGAAGCCGGGATTCAGGACGTCGAGGTCGCTGAAGCGGGGGACTACTCGGACGAGTCGTACTATGTTTATGGCTCGCCGGGTGATGGGGAGACGGCCTACAGGGTGCTCGTTCGCACGCGAGGCGCCGTTTACGAAATCCAGCTGACGGCCAAGAACGGCGGGGAGGATCTGGTCCCCCGACAGGCTTTCGAGCATGAGGTTGATAAAGTCGTCAACCGGTTGGACATCGACCTCGGTCTGTGGATTCCGAAGTACTGATCATCTGAACGCTGCGATGAAGGAGACCCACGTCTGAACCGGCAGGGCGAGAGGGGTAAAGTCCGGCGATCTTGAATCTCTGACATAGACGGAGCGCGATTCGCGGGTGCTTGGTCTCCGAGGTCTGCCGACTTCGACGCACTCCTGACCCTCGGGGCTGCTGTAGGAACTCTTCCGCCACTCCACGGTCGAGGACTGGTCCACCTCAACGTCCTCTCATCTCGTCAACGAGTTGAGTCAGGCGATCGTTCGTCTCCTCGGGGGACAGAGCAAGCGAAGCCAGACCCTCGTACTTCGCTTCGTACCGCCCGACCTCTTCCGGTTCCTCCATGAAGATACCGTCCCGCGAAATATCGATGAAGACGACGGTGGACTGCTCCGCCGCTGCGAAGTCGAGAAGAGCGAACTGGCCGGTCACGCCGGGGTGGCCGCCGACGCTGTCGGGAACGATGCGCACCTCCGCCGTGCCCTCTTCGTTGAAGAGCATCAGGTGGAGGAGCTGCTCGCGCATGGTGAGCGCGCCTCCGACGAGCTTGCGGAGGGCCGCCTCGTCGATGATGGCGCTCACGCGGGGTCGGTCAGGGCGATTGAGAAGCTCCTGCCGTGCCATGCGCGCCTCGACGCGGCGCTTGACCTCGCTCGGCTCGGTGATGCCCCCGGAACGGATCAGGGCCCGTGCGTAGGCGGGTGTTTGCAGCAGCCCGGGGATGATGAGCGCGCCGAAGAAGCGGATGGCGCACGCCTGCGATTCGAGGTTCACGTATGAGCCGGGGCCCAGGACGTCGTGGTAGCGCACCCACCAGCCCTGCTCCTTCGCCTGCTTGGACATGGCGACGAGGGCGGCGACCCGGCCCTCGTCGGTGACCTCGTACAACCCGCACAAGCCTCTGATATCCGCCTCTTTCAGGCGCTTCCACTGGCTGCGCTCGATGCGGTTCACCTTTGAGCGGTCCCAGCCCAGGGCTTGGGCGACGTCGAGCGTGTCGAGTCCCGCCGCCTCGCGGAGTCGCTTCAACTCGTTCGACAAGCGGCGATGCCGCACCGTCGGGCCGTGGTCGTCGGTCACACCCACCTCCGGTCGCTGGTCGTGTCGTGATCATACGGGGGCGCTGCGAGACAACTAAGTACCTCAGATTCCTTCAAACTGCTTGCAAAATACCTCGGAGGTAAATCACACTCACGGTGAGAGGTCGACCAGTTACGAAGGGGTCGGCCCCGCACCTCAGGTGGTGACCTCATGCCCGTATCCGTCTACACCGGCTCGCCGTTCCACCCGCTCTTCGCTCTCGCCAAAGAGCTCGAAGCGCGCGGCCTCGGCACGGCCGTCGACACCTCCGTCTCCGTCGTCGACGCCTACATCCCCGACCCCGACGGCGGCGACTCCGCCCGGCTCCGCGGGTGCCCGTTCGCCTTCCAGCGAGCGGTCCTGCGCGCGGACGCCGTCTCCGCCCGTCCCTGGTGGTGGCTCCTCTGGCCCGGTCAGCGCTTCGAGCGCGAGATCGCCGAGCCCGAGATGACCCGCCTCCTCCCGGTCGAGGAGTACGCCGACCTCGCCCGTCGGATCGAGTCCATCCTCGCGGCGGCCCCCGCTGCACCCGCACGGCGCCGGTAGCCGCCCTCGACGCGCTCCGCCCGGACGGAGGGGGCCGGGCGGAGCGCCCTACACGGCCACAACACGGCCACATCCACCAGCCCCTCACCGACTCTTCGACGCCCTGGCCCACGTGGCCCATCGCCCGCTGCTCAGGCTCGCGTCACTCCCCGGCCGCGTCAGTCCCTGATCCGTGTCGCTCCCTGGCCGTGCCACTCCCCGGCCCGGCCCGCGTCGTTCCCCGGCCCTCTCCGCCCACTCCCGGCGGCAGCGGCACGCCTCCTCGCGCCGACGGCCTTCCCGCGTCGGCACCTGTACTCCCGACCGCTCTACACCGAGCTCCTCCCGGAGAACCTCATGATCAACGAGCACCCGGCCACGCCCGCCGACCTCCCCTCCCCGCCCGCTCCCGCGACGACCCCACCGCCGGCCGTCGCCAGCCGCGTCCGCCTGGTCCTCTCCCGACGACACGGGCAGCGCTTCAGCCACGCCCGGTCGGCGCCACCACCAGGCACGCCCTCACCCCAGGCCCGGCCCGACGGCCCGCCCCTGCTCCGCTCGCCCCACGCCCGCGCGAGCCACGACGTCCCGGAGGCCGAACTCCCGCCGTGGCTCCTCGAAACCGCCCGCCAGCTCAACCCGGATGCCCGCGCCACCGCCCCGACCGTCGGCGACGTCCGCACGGCCCACGCCGACAGACGAGCCCGCAGAGCCGAGTCCGGCGCCCTGGACCTGCGCCACCTCCCGCCCCTCCCGTCCCCGGGGCCGACCGCGCGGCCTGAACAGCCCGCGCCGCCCCCACCACCCACGTCCCCCGAGCGATCTCGTCCGCCCGGCACTTCGCGCCCACCCGGCCGCCCCCGCCCAGTCGGCCCACCACCAGGCCGCACCGCGAAGGCGGCCCGTCGCCGTCGGCGCGATCCCGCCCCCTACCCGCCCTACCGCACCAGCGGCGAATGGATGCTCGTCACCGCCTGGGAGGCCCTGCCCTACTCCTGCTCGGTCGCCGCCGTCGTCCTCCTCGCCCGCCTCCTCGGCCTCTTCGGCTGAGGCGTGCTCCGTTGTCCACGGCTCCGCTCCCCGAAGGACCAGGTAATGGCCTACCATTATTAGAAGCGCTCTTACGCAGTTCACCTGCGCAAAGAGTCGTCTGACGCCACCGCATCAGACGTCAAATGAGGAGGCCGGGCATGCTGCTCCGATTCCGGACCGCCAACCACCGCTCGATCCGTGACGAGCAGACGCTGTCCCTCGTCGGAACCGAGTTCAACGAAGGGACGGCCAGGCCGACGCCCCTCCGATCGAAGGGCAGGGCGGTCAGCGCGCTTCCGGTCGTGGGCCTATTCGGAGCCAACGCCTCAGGCAAGTCGAACGTGATCCATGCTCTTGCCTTCATGCAGCATGCAGTGACGAGCTCATTCGCGGACTGGGCGCGGCATCCTGGCAGGGTCCTCCGTCAGCCGTTCAAGCTCGACCGCGAATCGCGAGAGGAGACGTCCCTCTTCGAGGTGGACCTGCTCCTCGGTGAACCCGGAACCAGGTACACCTACGGCTTCGAGGTCTCCGACGAGCGCATTGAGGCGGAGTGGTTGCACGTCTACCCGCACGGCAAGCGCAGCGTGTGGTTCGACCGGGACGCCGAGCGTGCGGAAGAGGGCGGCGACGAGTACGTCTTTCGCGGGGCTGGCTTCAAAGGCAAGCGCGATGCGATCGTGGACATGACTCGCCCTAACGCCCTGTTCCTCTCGACTGGCGCCGCGCTGAACGATCCCCAGCTCAGCCCCCTGCTCCGCTGGTTCACAGACAGCCTCACAGACAGTCTCGGAGAGGCGGGTTCAAGGCGCCAGAACCTCATGGGAGATGGACTTACGTCGCGGATGCTGGCCGCTGCAGGGGAATCCCGACGCGAGGAGATCGAACGCCTCCTCGCCGTCGCCGACCTCGGCATCTCCGGGGTCACGCTGGAGCCTTGGTACCTCACCCCCCTCACGGGGGAGGAAGGCGAGGTGCAGCGCGTGGCCGAGGGACTGGCGCGGGTCAGATTCCAACACAGGGGGGCTGATGGAGACGTGTCACTGGACTTCATCACCGAGGAGTCGCAGGGCACGCACACCTGGTTCGACGTCCTCGGGCCGATGCTCCAGGCGTTGGACGATGGGAGTGTGCTTCTGGTCGACGAACTCGACTCCAGCCTGCACCCGTCGCTTGCCGCCGAGGTCGTCCGCATCTTCCAGGACCAGGACTCCAACCCTCATGGTGCGCAGCTCATCTTCACCACGCACGACGTGTCGCTCCTGGGCAGTGCCGTGGTCGACCGTCCCCTCGACCGTGACCAGGTGTGGATCACCCGGAAGAAGCAGGACGGCGCCACCGAGCTCTACCCGGTCACCGACGCGAAGCCGCGTAAGGAGGAGAGCCTTGAGCGCGGCTACCTGCGGGGGAGGTACGGGGGCGTGCCCCGGCTGACGCCCGGCGAGATCGCGCGGGACATCGCGCAGTCGGGGATGAGGCCGAGCGCGTGAGCAAGCGGGACAAGCGGCGCCGCCGACGCAGTTTGATCGACGACGAGGCTCCCCTCGAGCGCCCGGCGCGGTCCAGGGAGCGGCAGGTCCGGGTGCTCTTCGTCGCCGTCGAAGGGGCGGCGACCGAGCCGGACTACCTCATCCACCTCAACCACGAGTTCGGCGACGGTGGTGAAGGGGGCGACGCTCGTCATCCCTTCCAGATCCACCCCATCAGCGACAGGAACGGCCTGCTGCCGAAGCAGGCCGTGGCCAAGGCTGCCGAGAAGGCCCGTGAGGGGGAGGAGGCGTGGGTCCTCTTCGATAGAGACGGTGCCGACCGGGACGGCGACATCCGGGAGGCGCTGGCCGCGGCCGCCGATGTGCAGGTCGACGTCTGCCTCTCCCACCCCTCGTTCGACCTGTGGTTGCTCCTGCACTTCCAGCCCTTCTCAGGGGCGCAGAGCGGCAGAAGCAGGAACGTCGTGGACAAGCTGCGCGCGGCCGGAGGAGCCGAAGCCTTCAAGGACTACGATAAGCGGAACGACAAGGGCATCAAGGGCCGGAGGAGAGACGCCCTGCGCGGCCGGGAAACCGCCGCCGTGGCCAATGCCCGCGCGCTTGTGAGCGCCTGCGAGCACGGCGGCTGCAAAGCCGGGAAGGCGCATACCGGCCAGATCGACCGTCGGCCATCCGGCGAGTCGCCGACGAAGCCGGGGCAGTGGTCCGCGCGCTCCGGGCATGCGCCTGAGTGCGACCCGATCAAGCGTGACCCGTCGACGGACGTCTGGAGGCTTCTGGTCTCGCTCGGCATCGTGTGATCGGCAATCGTGTGATCGGCACCGGGCACGGAAGAACCGCGCCCCGTCTGTCACATCCGTGGCGCGGCATCCGTCAGTGAAGCGGACCCGGGCGGATGCCCGAGGGAACGGTGTCATGTCTGGCCCTCGGACCGTGCGGCCCGACTCGGCGACGGACGACGAACCGGAGAAGAGCAGACCATGACCTTTCCCGCCCCCGACTACCCCGACGTCCTCCACGACAGCGACACGTGGGAGGTCAACGCGACCTTCCGGCCGGCCGACACTCCTCCGGACCTCACGACGCCCGGCGGCGGCGAGTTCCACTTCCTCTCCACCCGGCTGAGCACCGACGGCCTCTTCGGCCTCTACCAGAACCGGATGGGGCCCGCGATCGGCGGGACCAAGCCTCACTTCCACAAGACGATGTCGGAGGCGTTCTACGTCCTCTCCGGGGAGATCCACGTCTTCGACGGGGAGCGATGGATGGATGCGGCCAAGGGCGACTACCCCTACATCCCGCCCGGCGGCATGCACTCGTTCGGCAACATCTCCGGCGAGCTCGCCGAGTTCCTGATGCTGTTCGCCCCAGGGGCGGCGCGGGAGGAGTACTTCGAGAAGCTCGGCGAGATCGGGAGCATGAGCGACGAAGAGCGCCGCCGGTTCCTCATCCGCCACGACAGCTGGTTCCCCGAGATGCCCGAGGGGCCCGGCAGGGACTCGTGGGAGAAGCGGGCCTCTCTGAGGAACTCCTTCAAGACCCGCTGAGCCGCTGAACGGACGGGGACCGGGAGGCGCCGGTCCCCGTGGGGCGGGGCGCCTTTCGTGCGCAGCACTGCGACCCGGGCGGGCTCCTCGGCGGGGACGGAGGAGCCCACCCGGGTCCTTCAGCTCTGCCGCCGGCGCATCAGGAAGAAGATGCCGACGGCGGCGAGCCAGACGGTGACGCTGGCGGTGGCCACTACGGCGACGGGTGCTTTCGCGAGAACGAGAAGGATGCCGATCCCCGCCGGTGGAATCGCGGTGGCCACCATGGCGACGAGCGTGGCCCCGGCCGCCTCCATGGGTGAGCCGGGGCCTGCCTCCCCTGAGATCGCTCCCCGCGCCGGTCCGACGCCGGCCTCCATCGAGAAGCGGCAGGGGGTCCTGTCGAAGACGACATCGGCGCGAGTGTTGGGGGAGTCGTCCGCGAGGACCCGTTCCTCGACCCCGTCGGCCGGTTCCGCCGTGGCCTCGTCCGTGTGCTGCGGAGACTGCCCCCGGGGTTCACCCATAGGCGATGACCTCCAGAACCTGGTGGTGAGTATCAAGTTGTCAACGCGCCTCGGGCGGCTCCGCTGTCGCTCGGTGCTGCTCGGGCGCACATGACGCATCAGCGCCGGGTATCCACAGCCATCACGATAGCAGAAGATATACGTCTAACAAGCTTATGATGGATGCAGCTCTGATGGCCCAGTGATGGGGAGAGGGGTATTCGGAGATGGAGCAGCATCGGGATACACAAGGGGTATCGGCGATGAACCGCACGAAAGCACGCATGAAGCCGCAAAACGGTCGCGGGGTTCGAAGGGGCGTTCAGGTGCGGTGTCGGCGGACTTCATCTCAGGTGAGGCAGGCGGGTGGGTGTGCCCTCGGGGTCTCGCGAGTCGCTGCCGCTCGTCGGTCGCGTGGTGCGCCCGGCGCCCCCGGCGCCCCCGGCGCCTAAGGGCGTCATGCGATGCCGCGCGCCGTCCCTATGGTCTTGACAACGTACCGCCGATGATGCATCTTTAGTGAGTACGATTGATGCGTAAGGGGGAGGCGGCCGAATGGATGGATTCATTCCAACAACCGGCCCTCCGGGGGGCACGCGTGAGCGCTCGCACCCCCTCCCCTCTCACCATGCATCCGGTCCTGCCCGTCAACGCCGGCCGCGCGCTCGTGCGCGCCCCGTCGCGTCGGTGTTACCGGTGCCGCACGCTCGGCCGAACCCCTCCCGTTCTCCAACGGCGCCTGAGCCCTGTGCATCGTCGCCGTGCCCGAACGGGCCGATCAAGATTGAGGTCGCGTGATGCCGCCCAACATCTCAAGTGCCGAATCGACAGACCTGTCCGGACAGCAGCAGAACCGTGGTGGGGGATCCCGGCGTTCCGGCTCCGGTTCCGCCCGTGTGACGGTCAACCTGACGTCCCGAACGACCCAGGCCCTCGACGCCACCGTCGCCGCCACGGGGGACACCCAGACCGACGTCATCAACCGCGCCATCCAGGTGTACGCCTACCTGGAGCAGGCGATGGCCCGTGGCGAGCTGATCTACCTCGAAGACCCCGAAAAGCAGATGCGTGAGCGCCTGCGCTTCTTCTGAGCTTCTTCTGGGCGCGGCCGGAACCGCGGTGGAAGGCGATCCTCCGAACCTCCGAACATTTTCAGCGGTGGTGAGCGTGTCGGGTATCCACAACATCTGATGCCCACTGAGGCGGAAATGCCATTCCCGTGAATCCGCGCACGGATCCTCGCCGAAAGGGGCGGAGGGACGCGTCGGCGGACCGATCGGGCGATGGTCCGGAGGAACACGTGCGGCCTTGGGGATGAACTTCTCCCAAGGCCGCACGCGCACTCGACTGGGGGCCGAGGGCGGTGGATGCGCGCCGTGCGACCCGGCTCAGGGAGGGGCGGGAGGGGGCCGCAGGTGGGCCGCCGCCCTCCCATGTCCCTCCGATGTGCAGCCGTGTCGGCCGCGCCGCGCGGGGGAGAGCGGGATGGGGCTGCTCCAACGGTTCCGCATGGCGGCCGCGCTCTGGCGAGCCGTCCTGCGCTCCGAGGCGACGGTCCGGGGTGCCGTGCTGTACGTCGGGCTGTGCGGGCTCGCAGCGCCGTCTTCTCGTAAGGCTCGGACAGGGGCTAGCGTCCTTCGGAGCCGCCCTCGCCCTCGCCGTCTTCCGTTTGCGCCGGAGCGGGGTAGCCCAGGAAGTGCGTGAGGATGACGCGGGCCTCCGGCGGGGCCTCTTCCGGAGGCCGCTGGTACCGCTTGAGCAGGCCGATGTACTCCTCGAAGAACTGGGTCAGCTCCTCCGGGGTCACCGTGATCGATCCCCGTGAGAAGGGGAAGGCGTCGGCCCAAGGGTCGGAGGGGTCCATGGCCCGCGCCGCCTCCTGGTAGGCGGCGATGTCGCGGGAGAGCGTGTATCCCGTCATCTCGTCCATGACCGCCCGGGTGGCCGGGTCCTGCTCGCTGCGCAGCGGGAACCGGAGGTCCTGGCGGGAGGCGCCCCACCACCGCTCCCGCCCGTGGGCCCCCTCGACGGAGACCTCCTCCACGAAGCCGTGGCGCGCGAGCTCGCGCAGGTGGTAGCTGGTCGCCCCCGTGTTCATGTCGAGGGCGCGCGCCAGCATGGCCGAGGTCGCGGGGCCCTGCTCCGTCAGGTGCTGGATGATGTGCTGGCGCCTGGGGTGGGCGAAGGCCTTCAGGGCCGCGAGGTCGGTGATCGTCCGCGGCGCCGACTCGTCATCCATGCGGCCACCGTAGTTGTGCACAGATGTCTTTGCAATCCATGGCCTGCGGGGACTGTCGACCGACACGTGTGCACAATTTCCCTTGCACAAGTTTCTGTGTACATGTACCACTGGAGGTGGAAGCCCCCCCACAGCCGAAGGGCCCGTCCGATGCCTCGTGCCGCCCGCCGCCCCCTGGCCCTGGCCGCGCTTGCCCTGGCCGTTCTCGCGTCGCTCCCTGCCCCCGTCACCGCACGCCACGGCCCGGCCGCGGCCCACGGGCCGTCCCGGTCCGGTGACCTCGTCACCGAGGACGTCGTCTTCGATTCCGGGGACCGGGCGGTCGGCGGGACCGTCATCGCGCCGGCCGGGGGCGGCACGGACCTGCCCGCGCTCGTGCTCGTGGCCGGGTCCGGCGAGGGGGTGCCGCGCGAGGTCTACCGGCCGCAGGCCGAGGCGTTCGCGCGTGCCGGGATCGTGACCCTCATCTACGACAAGCGTGGCCCAGACGAGGGCTACTCCCTGTTCGCCGCCTCCATCACCGACCTGGCCGACGACGCGATCGCAGGAGTCCACCTGCTGGAAGAGCGCCCCGAGGTGGATCCGGACCGGGTCGGGGTGCACGGGCACAGCGAGGGCGGCTGGACGGTGATCGAGGCCGCGGACCGCTCCCCGGCGGTGGACTTCGTGATCGCCGCGAACTCCAGTGCCCTGCCACCGGAGCGCACCCAGGTGTGGATGAACCGGATGCAGCTCCGGCACGCCGGGGTCTCAGAGCCCCTGCGGTCGCGGCTGGGGGAGACGCTGACCCGCCACATCGTGGCCGCCGACATGTTCCGCCTGCACGGCCACGATCCCCGGCCCGCGCTGGAACGGCTGGAGCGGCCGTTCCTGGGCGTGGCCGCCGCCCTCGACCGCTCGACCCCGCCCGGGGAGACCCTCCGGATCTACGCGGACGCCCTTGCTCGCGGCGGCCACCCCCACTCGGCGCTGCGTGTCATCGACGGTGCAGGGCACAGCATGGAGCCCAGCGACGACGGATATGTGGAGGCCGAAGCCGACCTCGACAACCTCTTCCGCGACCTTTCCCCCGAGTACGTCCGAGTGGTCACCGAATGGGTGCACGGGCTGTCCGGTGTCCCCGCCGCGGGAAGGGCGGACGCGCCTCCGGAGCAGGACGAGGACAGCCAACCGCTCGCGCCGCTGGCCGCGCACGAGTCGCCCGGCGTCCAGCTCACCGCGTTCGCCGTGCTCGTGGTCGCTTTCGGGGGCTCCCTCCTCGTCGGCGCCTACTCCCGCCTGCGCGGTCGGCCCCGGCTGCACCCGGGCCGCCGGACCGCCACGGCGTTGGGCCTGGTGGGCCTGGCCGTTCCCCCGCTCACCATCGGCTACCTCGGGGTGATCATGATCAGCGCCGGGACGACGCCCGGCCCGGTCGTCGCCGGGCATCCGCTGCCGTGGCTGGCACTGCAGCTGGCGACCCTGGGCGCCACCGCGGCGGCGCTCTCCTTGGGCGTCCGGTGCTACCGTGCGCGCGCATCCTTCGACACCCCCGCGAAAATCCGCCTGGGCTCGCTGCTCGCCGGGACCGCCGTCCTGCTGCCGTGGGCCGCGTACTGGGGCCTGTTCACGGTCTGACGCCGATGGCGTGGAGACCGGGTGGACCGGACGGCGGCCAGGGACTCTCGCGCGGAACGGGGAGCGTTCGGGCCTCCCGCCGCCCTGGGGAAAGGGGCGCCCGTCGGCGCACCGGTCGACAAGGCGGGTGCGGGGCGCGGTGCTTCAGGGGAAGAGGGCGTCTCGGGCGTGACCGGGTGGTGGAACCGCCACTATGGACAGCCCTAAAGCCGGGGCGTTCCCGAGCGCGCCACACGGAAGCCCACGTCGTCGATGCGGAAGGTGGGATGGCTGCGGCGGCGCACCGAGGCGCGGCAGGACCAGTGCTCGTCGGACCAGCCGCCCCCGCGCAGCACGCGGTACGAGCCGTAGACGTCGGGGTCGTAGAGGTCCCAGCACCAGTCCCACGCGTTGCCGATCATGTCGTGGAAACCCCAGGCGTTGGGGGCCTTGCCGCCGACGGGGTGGATGCGTTCGGCCGCGTTTCCCGCGTGCCAGGCGATGTCGTCGAGGCGCCCGTAGCGGGGGCCGACGGTACCGGCGCGGCAGGCGCGTTCCCATTCGGCCTCGGTGGGCAGGCGGTAGCCGTCAGCGGAGGTGTCCCACTCGGCCGTATGGCCTTCGGGCGCATAGGCGGGGGTCAGGCCCTCGCGGCGGGACAGGGCATTGCAGAAGCGGACGGCGTCCAGCCAGGAGACGTTCGTGACGGGGAGGTCGTCGCGGCCGGAGCCGCCTGGCCGGTCGCCGGTGATGTCGGCGTAGAGGCCCTGGGTGACGGGGACGACCCCCAGTCGGAACGGTTCGACCTGCGTCGTCCATCGGGTCTGCGTCCGCCGGTCCGAGAGGGTCACCGGTCCGGGCGGGACGGGGGCCGTCTCCGAATCCGTATCCGTGGTCACGGAGCCGACGTTACCGGTGTCGGCCAGGCGGCTGTCCGGCCGGTGCCCTAGGACCTGTCCGGAGGTTCCCTCTCGCCCGGCCCCTCCGTCGTTGATCTCGGGGAAGTCGGGCTTAAGAGCGCCGTCATAAGCCCGACTTCCCCGAGATCAACGGGGAGCCGGGTCGGTGGGGCCACGGGAGGCCCGCGACTCGGCGGGACACCGTAGCACTCCAGACAGGCCCTAGGTGGTTCGGAAGCCACCGGCACTATGCGCGGGGCGGGGGCGCCTCCCGTGCACACCGCGTGGCCTCGGGCGGGCTCCCCACGGGGCCGGTAGCCCGCCCGGTCCCTTCAATGTCTCGAACGAGCTCGACCGCCCCGCCATCGCGGTCACACTGGAAGAGTGCGTGTATTAGAAGCCTTCTGGTCCGACCGGGCGCTGTGGGTCTGGGGGATGGACTCCGAACTCCCCGCGGCGACCAGGTCCCGGCGGGAGCCGCGGCCCCACCCCTATGCCCTGGGCCCGCGGGACCTCGCCGATGAGGTGGTCTCCCTCCTGTACCGGGATTCGGAGCACCGTGGGGCGGTGGCCCGAGCCCTCGCACAGGAGCGCCCCTACGCCCCCGCCCCGGGACTCCCCGCTCCCGGTACCGCGGTGCTGCGGCTGCCAGGCGGCCCGACCCACCCCTACACGCCCCCGTCGCTGGGGGTGCGCCTCGACGCCCCCAAGAGCGCAGCCTCCCGGGCCGCGCTGCGGGACTGGGAGGTCCCGGCGCTCGTCCTGCACTCCGGCGACGCCGCGACGCTCCTGCGCACCTTCCGGTCCTCGGCGCCGGGGTCGGGCAGCGCCTCCCTTCCGCACCTGGAGGTGCTGCTTCGCGCGGCGGAATCCTTCGCCGCCGCCCGCCGGGTCGTCCCGCAATGGGTCGAGGAGGCCTCTGAGGAGTCCGGCACCACCGCCTTCGCCCCTCGGGCGCGGTGGCGCCCCGTGCTCGACCCGCAGGCGATGTCCTGGCTGCGCTCCTACGCCGGGACGGTCCCGCCGGTGCTGCGCGCCCACCATGACCCGGGCGTCGACGACCCCCGGGAAGCGGGCTCGGCCGCGGTCGTCGACGCCCTCGAAACGCTGTGCGCGTTCACCGACCTCGCGGTGCGCGAACGGCTGGACGGCCGGGAGTTCCGGCTGCCCGCCGGGCCGAGGCTGTACGCGGACTGGGTGCACGGGCTGCTCGCCGACGACGGAGAGGTCCCTGGGTACGTCTGGGGGCGCGAGCAGAGCGTGCTGGCCGGGCGGCTGTCGGAGTGGTTCGGCGCGGTCCAACGGCGGACGGCGGCGCTGCGCTTGGCATTGCGGCTCGTGGAGCCCGCCCTCGGTCCCGGCTCCGATGCCGACCTCTTCCCCGAAGCGGGAGAGGAGGCCGACGATGACTTCGGGAGCGGCGGCGCCCGGCCGCCAGAGCCGCTGATCGCGGACGAGGGTGCGTCGTGGGAGCTGGAGGTGTGGGTCCAATCGGCGGACGAGCCCTCACTCATGCTCCCCCTGCCGGACGCGCGCGCCGACGACGCCGCCGACTGGCTCCCCCGCGACCGCGAAGCGGCCATCGAGGCCGCACTGGATCGGGCGGCGGGCCTGTACCCGCGCCTGGACCGCGAGGACGTGCGCGAACACGGCAGCTGCACCCTGGACACGGCCCAGGCTTGCGCATTCCTCACCCGGGTCGCGCCCGCTCTGAGCGAAGCCGGTATCGGCCTGCTGCTGCCCCCGTGGGCGGGCACGCGGGACACCACGGTGGCGCTGCGCCTGGAGGAGCAGAGTGCGTCGGCGGGAGGCGACGGAATCGGGCAGCGCCTGGTGGAGTTCGATTACCGCGCCGCGCTCGGCGACGTGGAGCTCACCGCGGCACAGCTCCAGGAGCTGGCCCGCCTCAAGGCCCCGCTGCTGCGCATGCGCGGGGAATGGGTCCACCTGGACCCCGCGCGGCTCAAAGCCGCGGCGGCCGCCATCGCCCAACGCGGGTCGGGCACCGTCCCCGAGGCCGAAGCGCTGCGCATGGCGTTGGAGCCCACCGTGGACGGCCTGGAGGTCTCCTCCGTCGACGCCGGAGGGGACCTTGGGGCCCTGCTCGAAGGCCGGGCCGAACAGTCCTTCGCCCCCATGGAGGACCCGCCCGGGCTGAAGGCGCGGCTGCGCCCCTACCAGCGGCGGGGCGCCGCATGGCTGCGCTACCTCGGCCGACTGGGGCTGGGGGCGGTGCTCGCCGACGACATGGGGCTGGGCAAGACGCTGCAGGTGCTCGCAGTACTTGCCGAAGAGCGCGCGGACGCCGGGCCGTGCGCGCCGACACTGGTCGTCTGCCCGACGTCGGTGATCGGCAACTGGCACAAGGAGGCCGAGCGGTTCCTGCCCGGGCTGCGCGTGCACGTCCAGCACGGGGCCGGGCGCCCGCGGGGAGCCCGGCTCAAGGAGGCCTGCGCCGGCGCCGACCTGGTGCTGACGACCTACGGCACACTGCGCCGCGACGCCGAGGAGCTGGTGGGCCTGGACTGGGCGCGGACCGTCTGCGACGAGGCGCAGCACATCAAGAACCCCCGCACCGCCACATGGAAGGCGGTGCGGGCGGTACCGGCGTCGGCCCGGGTCGCGCTCACCGGGACACCGGTGGAGAACCGGCTGGGCGAGTTCTGGTCGATTATGGAGTTCGCCAACCCCGGCCTGCTGGGGGACCGGCAGGCGTTCGAGAAGCGGACGGCCGCGGCGATCGAGCGCGGGCCGTCCCAAGAGGAGGGCGCGGCGGCCGCGACCCGGCTTCGGCGCGCCACCGCCCCGTTCGTGCTGCGCCGCGTCAAGACCGACCGGGACGTCATCGCCGACCTGCCCGACAAGCAGGAGATGAAGACGTGGTGCACGCTCACCGCGGAGCAGGCGTCCCTGTACAAGGCGGCGGTGAACGAGATGGTCGAGGCCCTTGAGGACGCCACCGGCATCCGACGCAAGGGGCTGGTCCTGGCGACCATGACGCGGCTCAAGCAGATCTGCAACCACCCCGCCCACGCGCTCGGGGACGGGTCGCGCCTCCATGGGCGTTCGGGCAAGCTCGCGCGCTTGGAGGAGCTGCTGGAGGAGATGGCCGCCGACGGCGACAAGACGCTCTGCTTCACCCAGTACACCGAGCTCGGCGACATGCTCGCCCCGCACCTGGAGAAGCGCCTGGGCGTCCCGGTCCTCTGGATGCACGGCGGGGTGCCGCGCAAGAGGCGCGACGCGATGGTGGAGCGGTTCCAGACCGTCGACGGGCCGGCGGTGTTCCTCCTGTCGCTCAAGGCGGGCGGGACCGGGCTCAACCTGACCGCCGCCAACCAGGTCGTGCACGTCGACCGGTGGTGGAACCCGGCCGTGGAACAGCAGGCCACCGACCGGGCGTACCGCATCGGGCAGACCCGCACCGTGCAGGTGCGCAAGATGATCTGCATGGGCACGCTGGAGGAGCGCGTCGACGAGATGATCGAACGCAAGAAGGCGCTGGCGGACGCGGTGCTCGGCGGGTCGGGGGAGGAATGGCTGAGCGAACTCAGCGTCGATGAGCTGCGCGAGGTCGTGCGCCTGGCGCCTGAGGCGGTGTCCGGATGAGGGCGCGGGGACCGATCGGGGAGAACTGGTGGGCCCGGCGCTTCGTCGAGGAGGTCGAGCTCGACGGCGACCCGGGGCGTCTGTCGCGGGGCCGCTCGTACGCGCGCGGCGGCGCGGTGGAGTGGATCCAGGTCGTGAGCGGACGGGTGAGCGGCGAGGTGGCGGGCAGCTCGGTGCGCCCCTACAGCGCCGCCGTGCACATCGCGCCGCTGGACGAGGCGCGTGCGGAGCAGGTCATCAGCCGACTGGTGGGGGCAGAGGCCGAGGACACCGCGCGTGCGGTGCAGGAGGGGAGCATGCCCGGGGGCGCGGAGGCCGCGCTTCGGGCCGTGGGGGCGGAGCTGTTCCCGCCGCTGCTGGAAATGCGGTCGCTGTGCTCCTGCCCGGACCACTGGTCCCTCTGCAAGCACGCTGTGGCGCTGCTGTACGTGTTCGCCGACGCGATCGACAGTGACCCGCGCCTGCTCCTGGGGTGGCACGGGGTATCACCGGCGCTGCTGCTGGAGCGGCTGGAGGAATCGCTCGGAAGCGGTGTCCGTCTGCCGAACGAGCTGGACGTGCAGGTGGAGCCTTTGCCGGAGCGGGCGGAGGAGTTCTGGGCCGAGTCGGAACCCCTGCCCTTGCCCGGGCCCCAGCGCCCCTTGAACCCGCTCGCCTACTGGGAGGCGCCGATCCCTGTATTGGCGGATGCGCTGGAGCCGATCTACGACGCGATGGCCGAGGCCGGCCCCCAAGGCGGAGGCCGCACGGGAGACAGGGGCGAGTAGCCGTTCCTATGGCGCTGTGCCCCCGGCGATGTCGGTCGGATTCGTGAGGTGCTTCGCCTGGGGGTGGGCGGAGCGTTCCTCAGCGGTGTCGGGGCGGTATCGGAGCGCGAGCCATCCCGCTGTGAGCACGGCCAGGAGCATGACGGTGTTGTGCGCGTACTTCGGCAGCGGGGCGACGTCGCCCAGAAGCGGGAAGTAGGTGAACGCCATCACACCGCGCGCCAGGAGGAAGGCGAAGGCCGCAGTGGCGCTGTGCCGGACCGACCAGCCCCAGGTGCGCGCCGCCGCCACGAGGGCCAGCCCGAACCCGCCCGTGACGGCCACCCCTAGGGCCACGCCGCCCCAGTCCTGCGGGCTGAGGTCGATGACCAAGGCGACGAGCAGCGCGGTCGCGAACACCGGCCACAGCGGCAGCCGCCTTGCGGGCCGCGGCGGACGGCGCGTCCTGGCGGCCGCCCGTCGTCCGAACAACACGGCGGCCACGACGAACCCGACGACGACCGCGGCGGAGACGGCGAGCTGCGCCGGGGATCCGGAGCGCGATTCGGGATCGGACACGATCAGCGCCGCGGCCGCCGCATAGGCGAGTACGGCGGCGACCGTGCCGAACGGCCCGAGCCACGGCTCGCGGGTGCGCTGGGGAGCCCATGCCTCGGCGAGGGTGACCGGTGCGGCGAAGCTGTAGATGATGTGGCCGACGATGAAGCTGAAGGCGTTGTAGGCGCTGATGCCCAGCGGCGGGATGAGGGAGGCCTGCCGGATCTCCTCCCAGCCCTCGTAGCCCTGGTAGTCGGCGCTGAACAGGGACTGGTCGATCAGGCAGGCCTGCGCCGTGCCCAGGGCGGCGAACAGGAGCAGCAGGCTGGGCCAGCCCCAGCCGCGTCGGCGGACCAGCTCCCGGGCCAGCAGCGCGGGGGCGCCGTAGAGGGCGGCGAAGAAGACCAGCGCGAAGGCGATGCCGCCGGGGTCGCCGGTGTTGTCGCTGTAGGCGGCCAGGAGTTCGGCGCCGATCGCGGACAGGCAGAGCAGGGCGACGAGCTGAAGCGGACGGGTCCAGTCGCGGCGTGGGACGCCGGCGTCCTGTCGGGGGCGGACCAGTTGCCGCACCCCCGCGTAAGCGGCGATGGCCAGCGCGGTGAACTGGACGGCGCGCACACCGACCGCGATCGGGCGCAGGCCGCCCTCCGCCTGGGTGATGAGGGCCGCGGTCGCCGCCGCGGCTGCGAGGACGACCGCGGCGAGCCCGATCCCGGCGCCGACCCGGCCGGGGAGCACCCGCGCGGCGACGGCGGCGGCCAGCAGCAGCGGCACCGTCAGCGGGAGGGAGACCGGGCCGTCGAGCGGTGGGCCGACCACGACCAGCGCCGCGCTCGCGAGCCCGGCGACCGTCAAGGCCCCCGGGAGCATCCATGCGGCGCGTCGTCCATCGGGATTGCGACTCATAAGAGGCATTGTGACACATGAATGTCGCAAAAAATGACGCGCGAGTCCGGGTGTGGGTCCGCGGCGCCCTACAATCGCCCCATGCACCGCAGCACCACCGACCTGTCGCCCACCGCGCGCCGCACCCGCAGGCTGATCGTCGAGGCCGCGATCGAGACCCTGGCGGGGGACACCTCGGCCGCCCTCGCGGAGATCGCCAAGGCGGCCGACATGAGCCGGTCGACCCTGCACCGGCACTTCACCGACCGGGGGGACCTGCTGGCGGCCGTCGACGAGGAGTGCCGGACCCGGTTCGCCCGCGCGGACGAGGCCGCCCGCCTCGGCGAGGGAGGGGCGCTGAACTCGCTGGACCGCCTGGCGCAGGAGTACTTGGGGCTGGGGCCGGTGCTGGGGCTGGTGTTCGCCGACAACGCCCTGGTCGACCCGGACGCCTGGACCGAGGGGGAGGAACGGGTTCAGGCACTGCTCGGGGTGATCACGGGGGGCCAGGACGACGGCGAACTCGACCCGGAGCTGACACCGGACTGGGTGCTGACGACGTTCTGGGTGCTGCTGTTCGGAGCGTGGCTGTCCCTGAAGACGGGCACCAGCCGCCGGGACGTGGGGGTGCAGTTGTCCAGGACCCTGCGCAGAGCTGTGGGGCTTGGCGGGCGCTGAAGGGCTGTCGTCAGTGTGGCGCATGGAGCCTGGCGACGCCTGGAGGCACTGAGCTTGATCAGGCTTGTGCAGTTCCCGGCCGGAGAAGGCACCGTGACCCCCGGATGCTCGGGATCTGGATCTCCCCGGTCAACTCGGTGAACTCGTGCACCCGCTCCGGACGGCACGACGGTAGGAGACGAACCAGGCCTGCGGCGGAATGCCACTGCGATGAAAGCGCAGGCCACAAAGGTTCTATCCCTAGTGACCGGTCAAGTCGTTAGGTGAAGGCCGGATGCGGACTCAGCATGGGGATCCCTGTCGGCTCACATCGTTATGGTAACCAGTAGTATTACCGCGACCCCGAAGGGTTGCAGGGGTATTCGATGGATCCTGCGCTACGGCCGTCCTGCACAACGGAACCGTACTGCGATCGCTGGCCGCGACGTCCGAGACCATGGCAGTGCAGGAGTCTCAAAGGAGGAAGGAGGGCCAGTGGAAGCTGGTGGAAATACCGGAGAGCTGCACTCCAAAAGCCAGAGTTCTCAGACACTCGCAGAGTCGATGAAGGACTTGGGAAAGGATTTTGATGACGTGCTTCAAAATGCGAAGGAAGCTGCAGTCGAGCCCGAATTCAAATCAGGATTCGACGATTTTGACTCTATGTACAGAGCGCACGTCGACAAGGTCGAGGACCAAGGGGAGCAGCTAGCCGAGAATATTGGTTCGGCGGGCCGGGAGATCGAGGATACGGATACAGAAACAGAAGACGAATATCAAGGGGCCGCACCGGGGGGCTCGTGACCTTCTAAGGGTGTGGACCGTGCGAACTGACTAAGGACGTGAAATGTCGCTCGACGATCTCGAAACAGCTAACAACAAGGCGTGGGGTACTTTCTTCATTAGGTTTGCCCCGAAGAAGACGGAAGCAAGGAAAGGGAAGGTGCAGGGCGCTGCAGATGACCTGGAGGATTTCGCTTCGCGTTTGAGGGGAGGCTCCGTCGAACTCGGCGCCGAATTCGATAGCGCATCTGTCCACGTCACAGACGCTATCAAATGGCAGATCGGCGACCTGAGTAATGAGAACCAATCTCATTGGATCGAGGCAGCCTATGGGGTCAGCTTCGTCGCGAAGGAAATGAGCTCCTGGGCTGATGTTGTAGGTACGTTCAACAGGCGCCTGTTGGACTTGATCGACCAGTGGGCATTCGCGGTGGAGTCAGCGGTCAATCAACTGCCGGGTAAGAAGGAATATGCTCCATCCATCGGCCACGATGGTGACATTCTTACGCAGTACGACGAAGTTCATCATGAGAGGGTCACTCAGATCATTAATGATCTGAAGGATAAACGGGACGCTTACACGGAGCAGAATAATAATCACTGGGAAGACTACCGCGACGCCGCCGAGGCTCATGCCAAGCGGATCGGTGAGGGAGCTACCGACGCCAATGTGCGACGCCTCATCGAGGCCGGATACATGGGCTGGTCCGCGTTCAACTTGAAGCCGGAAAGCGCGCCATTCCCGATTGACCCTGAGCAAGCGGAAGAAGATGCGAAGAAGCTAGCGGAATATCACGGGCCGAACGCCAAGGAGAAGGACGCCGAATACTGGCAGGCTCTCCAGATGCTTCAGTTGATCACAGGAGCATCAGGCGCACTTGAAGGTAAGAACAATCAAAAGGCTTCCGTTGAATACCTCGAAAATCTATTCGCAGCTCTCAACGAGCATTCAGGACGGGAAGATCTGCTTACCTATCTCGTAGGTGATGCAGATGACCCGGAGGCGGCAAAAGCCTTTGGAGAGGGGATACTTACTCTCTCCGATGAGCGATATGGTGGCTCTCTCGGGCGGCTTCCGGAAGACATTAGGAATGCAGTCAACGGTCCCAGTGAAGACGCTCGTTCCATCGCGGAGGCCGACCAAGAGGTCCTCGCCATATACACGGTCGATGACTGGGCGAGGGACGTCCCTAACTTGGCTTATCTGTTTGAGAGCGCTGACCCTCATATGCGAGGTGGTACAGAACTCTCAGCTCGGCTTACTGCGGCAGTCGGTTCGGCTCTGGGTGATAACACATTCAAAAACATGGACCTGGGTGAAAAGGTCGATGACCTTGCTGGGGACCTGCTCGATGTTTCATTCAGGAACATTGAGGCGAACTATGATGTCCTGACCGATACTGGGGTCAAGTCGAAAGACAATCTCGACGGCAGAGAATTCACAGCGGCTGATGTTCTCAAGGGGCTGTTCACATACGAGTGGGAGGACGATGGAGAGACTGCCAGAGGGCTCATTGACTGGATCGCGGAAGATGCCGCGAAGAGTGGCGAAGAGTGGGCAGATGAAAGGGAAAGGGCTGGGGAGGCTGCGGCACACCTGATCGATACCCTTACTACGGACCCCAGCCCGAATTCGGGTGAAGAGACCGGAGGGATATTCGGCGATCTGACCGCGATCGGCGGCAAGGACGATCCGAAGGCTATGGGAGAGATCAATCCTGAACTGTCAGCGAGCTTCGGAGGTATATTCGAGTCTTATATCGAAGATTTCGGCGGTCCTGGCTTCGATCAGAACATGTATGCAAAAGACGTCGATCCGGTCAATTATCCATGGGCGGAGGACGGGAACGTTCTGATGTTGACCCCCGAAAGCCGGGCGAAATATATGCAACTGGTCGTGGGAGATGAAGAGGCCGGCGCGAAGATGTTCAGTGCAATTGAAAGTCAGCGAATCGCCGGATTCGTCGACTACTATGAGGGTGACTCGCTCCATGGTGATGAAAACTCATACTCTGGAAGGCTTTCATCTCTGTTCGATGCAGCTGTAGCGAATCATGGGTGGGGAACCTATGGAAACGCAAATGATGCCTATACATACGAGGTAGAGATGAAGCAAGCGGGCGGGCAGATGCTCATTGACGAGACAGTTGGCCGCCTGGGGTCTGGAATTCTCACCGGACTCTACAAAGAGGGATACAAGGAAATTATTGAGAGCGTGGTAGATAAATATGATAGCTACCCTGAGACTCTGGACGACATGGGATATAAGGAACGGATGAGTCCTACTGAAAAAGAATTGGAGCTCGACGCGCAGCTTTCCATTCTTGGCATCAGGACAGATGCGGGAGAGTTTGATGTCGACTCGCTCGATCCTGATCTGCGATCTTCGCTCAATGATGGAGACGGGGGCCTCGTCGGTAGTACTGATGAAAAACGGGGGCAGGATCCGACATTCCAGCCTGGAGCTGTGATTGACAGGATCAATGAGGATGTTTTCGGGTCAACTAAGGAACAAAAATCTCAAGACCATCAACTTGTCGATCAATACGTCGATGACTACATGGAAGGCTATCGTGAATTTGGCGGATTGCGCGCCGATTCCCAATCTGAGTATAAGGAAAGGATCGATACAGGGCGCCGCTGAGTACGGGAATCCTAAGGTAAGCGGATGAGAATTTATTGGATCGGGATTTCGGTAGCGCAACCTGGCCTGCAATTTTGGGTCATCATGTTTGTTCTCCTGGCTGCCGTCGCGCTCCCAGCGTGGGGAGCAATTCGAGGTGGAGCGAGGCGCATCCCCCTATTACTCCTGGTAGGCGGTTCTACTGCTTCTGTTTCAGCCGGCACTGCCGTCGTGTCCATGCTGCTGGCCGATTTTCCGATTGGGCCAGGAGAATGGACTTATATCGTGATCGCGGGTAGTTCCATGCTACTCGCATTGACGGGACTTTGGCTTGCCCGAAGACAAGGACAGCACAGTCGCGACGTGAGAGGGAGAGGCGTGTGGGCGAGTGGCATTGTTCTGTGCTGTATCGCGGTTGTCGCAACTCATCCCGACGTGCAATCTACACAGGCGGTCGGCATGCAACAAGCCGCAGAACCGGAAAATTCGCCGACTGAGGCCTGGAGTTTCAACTTGTCGCATCCGGAAAACGCGCGGGAGGTCATCGGAGTAGGAGGCGGTCTACTGGTGAGATTCGATCGCGGTGTTGCTGTTTACGATCCGAAAACCGGGCGGGAGAAGTGGCGCTACTTCACACCTGCGCTGGAGACATGGGTTGCCGTCGATTCATACCGAAAAAGTATTTTGCTCAACTATCCGCAGGATGATGCAGGGGGCTTCGAAGTCGCAAATGTGGATGCTGAAACCGGGTCGGTGAATACGAGGACGCAGGTCGATGGTAATGCGGCTCCAGTGCAGTGGGGAAGTGTCAGCCGACTCCAAATGGCGAAGGACAATATACTTTCATTCGGCGGCGGTGATGAAGTGTTCCTGCGGGCGTGGAGTCGAAGTACTCTGAATGAGGCGTGGCGCTGGGAAGGTATTGACGGTTGCGCACCAAGTGCTCAGGACCCCACAGATGCCCGCTCGAGTGCGGCCTACATGGCTGACAGTCTTTTTCTCCCCTTTCTGTGTACGTCGGACGGAAACTCGTGGAGAATCGTTTCTTTGGACTCAAGTGCGGGCGATGTGCAGTGGAAGGCCGACCTCCAGGTAGACGACACCGATACCTACTCCATTCCCAGACTGTATGTCGACGGTGACGGTAGGCGCATCTTCGTGTCGGCTGGCACGAAAGACGTCGCTGTCCTTGATGCAACCAGTGGCGATGAAATTCAACGTTATGAAGGCGGTGAAGGTGAGTATGCGGTCGTCTCAGGAGCGAATGGGGTGGGTGATGTGCTTGTTAAGATCGAAGAGGACCGGCTAGAAATCTCCCCGAGCGGCCTTTTCGATGACTCTGGTACCGCCCGCGTAAATGTCGCAGGTGTGGATGCAGAGCAGCTCGTTTCTTCGGGGATATGGACGGGCAATGGATTGTTTTGGATGTCGTCGGACAGTGAATTGCAGTACGTTCCGGTTGAGGGTGAGAGTGAATCCTTCGACTTGGGGGAAGGCGAGGGGTATGGTGTTGACGTAGTCGGTGGAGTCGCCGTAGTGGCTGAGAATCGAGATGGGCGAATTGTAGAGCTGTCCGGCTTTGCGTAACCGGCTGAGGCGCCGCAACCCTGTGTAAGATTCAATCCACCCGACGGAAGGAACCCCCGTGGTCATGGGCCTGGTGCTCGGACGGCACCGCTCCCGTGCTTCGGTGCGGGGGATCTCCTTCCCGGATGGCCTCTGACCCCCAGGCGGCCCCTGTCGTACTCTCGACCCCTGCATCGAAGCGCTGCTGGATACCGGCACCTTCGATCCCTGGAGTACCGCATGGCCACCGTCGCCTGGACCGAGAACGGGACCTCCCGCACCGCCCTGTGGCGGTCCGAGAACTCCGCCCCGGCTCCCTCCCGTGTCGTCGTTGCCTCCGAGCGGACCACCGTGGACGCCGCCTACCGGCTCCTCCGGTCCGACATCGGGGTCCTCTGGCTTGGCGACTATGAGAGCGGGCGCCGACTCCTCCAAGGGGTCGACCGGCGGCACCAGCGGGAGACGCAGAGGCGGTCCCGTCGAGGAGGGAGCGGGAAGAAGGGCACTGTAGCCCTCTTCCATGAGCACCGCACGGCCCGCGCCGGCCGTGCCCGTCTGCTCGGGCGGCTGCTCGTCATCCTTGAACCCGACCTCTCCCTGGCGCTGCGCCGCGCGCCGGATGTTCGGGCGGCTTGCGTGCACGCCTATGGGGAGGGGGACGGAAGCGCCCCCGAGCGGACTTGTGCGTCGCTGTCGGAGCTCGTCGGCGTGCTCAGCGCGTACGACTGGCACCTGAAAGGCGTCGAGGTTCCCCAACTCGGCGCGCGCATCCATCCGGCCTACAGTGTCTTCTCTCCCACGCGCAGCGAGTACGTGGACCTCGTCGCCCAGGCGCCCTTCCCCGAGGGCGTGGACCACCCGGTTGTGTACGACCTCGGCACGGGCACCGGCGTGCTCGCCGCGCTCCTTGCCCGGCGGGGCGCGAAGCAGGTGGTCGCGACCGACATCAACGCTCGCGCGGTCGCCTGCGCGCGCGCCAACGTGCAGCGCCTCGGGCTCACCGACCGGGTACAGGTGGTCGAGGGTGACCCGTGGCCGGACGGCCGCGCCGACCTCGTCGTCTGCAATCCTCCTTGGCTGCCGGGGCAGCCCAGCTCGGATCTGGATCGCGCCGTCTATGACCCCGACTCCGAGATGCTGCACCGTTTCCTGAGTGGCCTCGCCGAGCATCTGACCCCGGTGGGGGAGGGGTGGCTCGTGCTGTCGGACTTCGCCGAGCATGTCGGCCTAAGGACCCGGGCCGATCTGCTCAGCGCCATCGCGGATGCGGGTCTCCGTGTCGCCGACCGCCTGGACACCGTCCCCGACCACCCGCGCGCTGACGACCTCGCCGACCCCCTTCACGCGGCCAGGCGCCGGGAAGTCACCTCCCTGTGGCGGCTGGTTCCGGAGGGCGAAGGCGGGCCGTCGGAGGCGTGAAGCGGCGGAGGCCGCCGGGCCCTTGCGGCGGTGTCCAGGTGGGGTCTACTTGTCGGAGACGCTCCACGTGCTGTCGGCTGCCTGGGCGAATTCCTTCCACGCGGCGCCGTCGACCTTGAGTGCGTCGAGCAGGTAGGCGGCCACCGCGTCGGCGACCAGGGCGGCGCGGGCGGGGGCCTCGTCGGTGGTCTCGGCGGCCGCCTCGCCGACGATGCCGCCCAGCGAGTGCTCACCCTCGTCGATGGTGAGCAGGCTCTTGGGGGACGGGCTGAGGCGGTAGGCGTCGGTGAACCACTCCGGCCCGCGTGTGGAGAGCTGCGACTGGTCCTTGCCGCCCGCGATGACCAGTGTCGGTGCGGCCATGGTGGAGTAGTCCGGCCGCATGAACGGCAGGTGCTCGGCGGCGAACGGGGTGAGGGTGTCGCCGGTCCCGGTCGCGGCGATCAGGGCCCCGGCCGCGACCGCCGGGTGGGAGAAGTCCTCTCCGGGGGTGCCCTCGGCGTCGAGCACGCGCGCCCCGAGGACGGCGCCGGCGGTCTGGGCGCCCCAGGAGTGGCCGGCGACCGCGATGCGCCCGCGGTCGACCCGCTCCTCCAGGCCGTCGGCCTGGGCGAGGACGTCGCCGAGGCCGTCGATGACGGCGTGCAGGTCGGAGATCCGGACGCGCCAGATGGTGGCGAAGCGCGGGTCGTCCCACCCGATGCCGTTGCGGCGGGAGTCCAGGTGGGTGGGCTGCACGACGGCGAACCCGGCGGCGGCCCACCGGTCGGCGAGGGGCGTGTAGGCGTCCATGGACCAGGCGTTGCCGTGGGAGAACACGATGACGGGCAGGTCGCGGCCCTCCGTCGGGGCGGTGACCTTCACCCGCAGGTCGGCGCCGCGGCCGGGGGCGGGGACGGTGAGGGGCTTGACCGAGGTGATCCGCTGGTCGGGGCGGTGGGAGGGCATGGGCTACCTGCGCTTTCCGGCGTGGGGACGCTCTGCCGTAGAGTGGCGGAACGATGTTCCGTCAATTTAGCGGAACAATGTTCCGCGAAGCAAGGAGGGGTCGTGTCCGAACCGGTCGGAGTGCGCCGGGCGCAGGCGCAGCGCACCCGCAGCGGGGTGCTGGAGGCCGCCGCGGCGGCCTTCGTCGACCAGGGGGTGCAGGCCCCTGTCCGCGACATCGCCGAGCGCGCCGGGGTCGGCGTCGGCACCGTCTACCGCCACTTCCCGACCCGGGCGGACCTGGTCACCGCCGTCTACCGGCACCAGATCGACACCTGCGCCGCGCTCGCTCCCCGGCTTCTGGAGGAGTCGGCCTCCCCGTCCGCCGCCCTGGCCCGCTGGGTGGACGCGTTCGCGGACTTCCTGGTGACCAAGCACGGCCTCGGTGCGGCGCTGGGCTCCGGCGACTCGGGGCTGGAGAACCTCCACACCCTCATGCTCGACACCCTGGTCCCGGCGTGCGCGTCGCTGCTCGACGCCTGCGCGGCGGCCGGGGAGATCAGGCCCGGCATCACCGCCTACACCTTCATGCGCGCCATCGGAAACCTCTGCATCACCGGTCCCGACTATGACCAGGCCGACGCCAAGCGCATGGTCACCGTCCTCCTGGACGGATGCCGGGCGGCCCCCGACCGCCTGGACACCCGGCCTTAGGGCGTGTAACACTCCCGCCGACAGAACACATCAGCCTGTCAGCGCCCGGTCGGTGGTGGAGCGCGCTGGCGTGCCCGCTCGGTGCGGGCGCGGCCAGTCACTCCGGCGTCGAACCCGGACCGCGGTCGTGTGCGTGCCGAGCCGTACGCGAAAGGACCGCCATGTCCACCGACCGAAACCCCCGCGCCGACCGGTTCGGGCTCGACGACGACGCCTACGTCCCCGACCCCGAGCGCGACACGGCGATGCTGCTGGACGCCTTCTACCGGCGTCTCGGCGAGGAACTGGACGACCGCTCCCCGGCGGCCGCCATGCGCGCGCGTCAGGACGAGGTCGAAGCGGCGAACCGGTCCCGGGTCGTCGACGCCCCCGCGCGCCAGAACCTCCGCATGGTGGCGGCGCTGATGGCCGCCTATGAGGCCCTGCGCTCCCGGCTGGGGCGGGACGCCGCCCTCGACCTCGTCCGGGTCTGCTTCAACGAGCCGTTCGCCGACGCCATCAGGGAGGGCACGCGGGCGAGGCTGGACGATGCCGAGGACGCTTTCTCCTCCATCGTGGAGATGAGCAAGGCCCGCGAGGAGTTCGCGTTCGGCAAGGGCTTCGTCTTCGACCGCGCCGCCGACGACGGCGGCCGCTACCACGTCGACGTGCACCGCTGCTTCTTCCACGAGGTGCTGTCGGCCAACGGGGCGCCGGAACTGACGCCGGTCCTGTGCGCGTTCGACGCCGCCTGGATCGAGGCCATCGACCCCGGCGGGCACGGGTTCCGCTTCGAGCGCCCCACCACCATCGGCACCGGAGGAACGCACTGCCCGTTCCACTTCGACCGGACCCGGGAAACGTGAACTCCCCTCCGGTCTCCACGGCCATCTGCGTATTTCGAGAGTGGTCGAACACCGTTGTGCGGGAGGGAGCGCCGCGGTGATCATGAGTGCGCGGTCGGCCGCGGCGAGTGCGAGGCGCGGCCGGTGCGGTGGCAGAGACGGCGCCGCCCTCGGGGCGGCGTCGCAGGTGCGGGTCTGCCGACCTCTCCTGGGGCGGCTGATGGGGGCCGTCGTCGGGGCGGCGGACCCGCGCCCGCGAATCCCCGATCGTGCTCCGGCCCCGGCGATCCGTCCTCGCCGGGGTGCACGTGTCACAGTCGCAGGCGGCGCGGCGTCTCATGGGAAACGGCCGCGAGACGCGACAGGAGCACGCCATGCCCGAGCCCGAAGCGGACGCCGCGACGGAGGCGTTCGTCGAGCACCGCAACCTGCTCTTCACCGTCGCCTACGAGATGCTCGGTTCGGCGGCGGACGCGGAGGACGTCCTCCAGGAGACGTGGATGCGGTGGTCGGGCGTCGACCTCGCGTCGGTGCGGGACCGGCGCGCGTACCTGGTCACGATCACCACCCGCCAGTCCCTCTCGCGGCTGCGCGTGCTCGGGCGCCGCAAGGAGAGCTACTTCGGCCCGTGGCTGCCCGAGCCGCTGCTGACCTCCCCCGACGTGGCCGAGGACGTCGAGCTGGCCGACAGCATCTCCACGGCGATGCTGCTGGTGCTGGAGACGCTGGCGCCGACCGAGCGGGCGGTGTTCGTGCTGCGCGAGGTGTTCGACGTCGGGTACGCCGAGA
The DNA here is from genome assembly GCF_027706745.1 of Nocardiopsis suaedae. GTDB lineage: Bacteria > Actinomycetota > Actinomycetes > Streptosporangiales > Streptosporangiaceae > Nocardiopsis_A > Nocardiopsis_A suaedae. The sequence continues at coordinate 129,684 of NZ_JAQFWP010000002.1, forward strand.
TCGCCGAGGCGGTCGGCAAGTCGCAGGCCGCGGTCCGGCAGATCGCCCACCGGGCCCGCGCCCACGTCGCCGAGCGGCGCCCGCGCGGCGCCGCGACCCCGAAGGAGACGCGGGAGGTGACCGCGGCCTTCCAGCGGGCCGTGGAGACGGGCGACCTGCAGGGGCTGGTGGACACGCTGGCGCCCGACGTCGTGGTGCTGGCCGACGGCGGCGGCGTGAAGCAGGCGATCTCCAAGCCGGTGGTGGGCGCGGACCGTGTGGCGCGCCTGTTCCAGACCGGTATCAGCCGGTTCGGCGGGAAGATGAAGGTCGACCCGGTGCAGGTGAACGGGTGGCCCGGGCTGATGGTCCGGATGGACGGGCAGGTCGACAGCGTGCTGACGCTGCGGGTCGAGGACGGCCTGATCACCGGCATCTACAACGTCCGCAACCCGGAGAAGCTGGCCCGCTTCGGCGAGGAGACGGCCCTGGGGAGGTGAGGGGCCGAGGTGAGGGCGACGCGCCGGGGGCGGCCGCACAAGGGCGCACGAGGCCGCACGATGGGGCCCACGCCTGCGGCGTGGACCCCCGTGGGCCCCGGTGAGGAGGCTGTGTCAGGCCGACCGGCGCAGGTACGACGCCCGGAGCGCGGCCGTGCCGACGGCGATCAGGAGCGCGCCCGCGGCCAGCATGCCGGTGACCGCCCCGCCCGTCAGGGGCAGGCGGCCGCCGCCGTCCCCGTGAGGCGGGTCCGCCTCGTCCGGCGGAACCGGCTCGTCGGGCGACGGCTCGGGCTCCGGTTCCGGCTCAGGGCTGGGCGTGGGCGAGGGCGAAGGAGACGGGGCGGGCGGCACGACGTCCACCTCGGTGCCGCAGTTGGCGGGGGCGTCGCCCTCACAGCGGCCGTTCGGATCGTCCGTGGTGGCCGCGTTGGTGAGCTTCCCGTCGCCGCCGTCCAGGTCGCCGACGGTCGCCGTGTAGGTGAGCGTGACGGTCTGGCCGGGCTCCAGCGGGCCCGACCACGTCAGTTCGGGAGCGCTGTAGGACACCTCTCCGAGGGGCGCGCCGTTGGCCGAGGCGGCCGCGTCCTCGTTGTAGGCCGCGTCGTCCAGGACGCCGCTGAGGTCGTCGGTGACGACGGCCGGGTCGTCCTCGGTGTAGGCCGTGCTGCCGGTGTTGGTGGCCGTGACGGTGTAGGCGACCGTGTCGCCCGGATGCACGGGCCCGGCGGGGTCGACCGACTTGGCGACCTCCAACGCGCGGTCCCCGATCGTGACCGTGTGGTCCTCGACCTCGCCTCCGATGGTGCGTCCGGTCGGGGCGGGCGCGTCGTCTTCCGCGCGTTCCGATTCGGCAGGCGCGTCGCCCGCTGAGGCGATGCGGAACCGGGCGTATGTGCCGCCCTCGTCGGCCGGGGCGGGGAAGTCCAACTCCACCGTTGTCATACCGGAGCCTGCCGGGACGGTGGCGGTCCGCCGCTCGTCCTCCCCGAAGGAGCCGTCCCGGTCGAGGTCGACCCACCCGGCGAGCGTCGCCGCGTCGCCGGTGCTGTTGACCACCTTCACGGGGACGGTGAGATCCCGGCCGACGAGACCGGTGATGGGTCCCGTCGCGTCCTCGTCGTCGTCGGCGGGGCCGGTGGTGTCGTCCCCGTCGGCGGCCGGGCCGGGGGCGCCGTCAGGCTCGGCGTCGACCGTGTCGCCGAGCATCAGAGCCGCCGTATGCACGTCGGGCTCCTCGTCCCTGAGGAGGTGCACGGCGCCGTCGTTCGCGAGCGTCGTCCCGTAGGAGTCCGGGGCGTCGCCGAAGTCCGCGTTCGCGAAGGACACGTCCGCGTCCTCGGGCGGATTGATGCCGACCGCGTCGCTGACCTCGCCGGCCCCGTTGGTGTAGGTGCCGGTCTCGTCCGAGGTGACGTCCAGGGCGATCGTGCAGGAGACCTCCTGGGCGGCCAGGGAACCGTTGGTGACGGCGACGGTGCTGCCGCCGCCCTCCGCTTCGACGTCGGCCGTGCAGGTGGTGTCCAGATCCGGGTCGTCGGCGATGCGCAGGCCGTCGGGGAGCGTGTCGGTGAAGGACCAGCCGTCCTTGGCCGCCAGCTCGGACGTGTTCGTCACCGTGAGGGTGAGCCGCGACGTCTCCCCGACGATGCGCACCCGCGGGTCGAAGGCCTTGTCGAGCTGCGGCGTCACGTCGAGGACGGCGATGTTGTCGTAGGCGCCGTCGTTGCCGAACCGCTGGCCCTGGTCGTTGCGGAGCACGATGTCGAAGGCGCCGCCGCGCAGCAGGTACGACCCGTCGGCAGGGAAGGTGCCCGCGCGGAAGCCGGTCTGGCCGGGGATGTCGATGCCCCGCGGGTCGGCGCAGACGTCGATGGCCGAGTCGGACATGGGGCGCTCGGTGCCCTGGGAGTCGATCAGCGAGAACCGCAGCCTCGGCGGGGTCCATATGTCGGCGTGCTGGCAGTTCATCGCGGCGGCGTCCACGGAGAAGGTGACGAACCTGCTCTCGACCGGCAGTGCGATCGGGGCGGCGGTGCGGAACTGGACGGCCCCGGCGGGGCCGTCGCCCTCGGTGAAGGAGGCGACGCCGGCGTTGGTGCCGGGGTCGTCGGAGCCGCGGAGCGTTCCGAGGGCCGTGGTCAGTTTCTGGAGGATGGTGAAGGCGCCCTCCTCCTGCCCTGCCGAGGTGCAGTCGTCGTCCTGCCTCTGGCTGGTGGAGTCGACGATGAAGCCGTTGCAGTCGGGGCGGTTCACCCAGTACGGGTCGGCGGTGTAGGTCTGGCCCGTCGCGCCGATGTAGTTCTGCAGGCTCGTGTTGGTGCCTTCACCGGTCTGCTCGAAGTCCTCCTGGAAGAGGACCTGCGGGTCGGTGGGCACTCCGGGGTGGCCGGGCTCGGCGGCGGCCGCCTGGGGGTGGAGCGGCACGGCGGCGACCGCGCCCACAGCCGTGGCCGCGATGGCCGCCGTCCAGCGGCGCGTTCGGTCGCGGCGGGGTGAGCGGTCGGGTCGGGCCCCAGGCTGCGTCATCGAGTGTCCCCTCATGGCCGGGAAATCCACTCTGATGACAGTAAGTAATGATCTGCGTTCGGGGAGTGTGGCGCGCCGGAGTCATTTGCCCAGGTCGCAGCGGGGAGCGAGGCAGTGGAGGAGAGCGCCGCTCGTGAGGACCGACGGGCGGGCGTGCTGGTCGACCTGGAGGCCCGCCGACTTAAGGGAGCCCGGGGCGTCGTCCTTGTGGAGGAGGAAGGCGGAGTCCCACGAGGAGCATTGTGCGTCGGCGCAGGCGTAGTACAGGAGCCGATCGCCGTCCCGGCCGACGCCGACCACGTGGGGGCGGCCGGAGGTGTCGACGGCGGCCGAGGGCGCAGGGCGGTCGCCTCCGAACCTCGGGACGCCCGGCCGCCATGGGCCGTCGAGTTCGCGGGTCTCGCTGGAATCGCAGTGGGAGCCGCGGCACACCAGAAGGCGCAGGGCGCTGCCGTCCGCGGTGAGGTGGGCGACCACGGCCGACCCGTCGGGGGCGAGGGCCAGGCCCGGTTCCACCACGTCCGGCAGACGGCTCACCGATGGCGTCTCGCAGTCGAGCGAGGAACAGGCGATGAGGGCGGCGGGCGTCCCGTTCGAGTGGTGGACGGTCGGCTCGGACGGTCCGTGGAGGAGGGCGGCGTATCCGTCGTCGGGTCCGGGGCTGGGAGCGAGGCGTATGCCGTAGAGCGGTAGGGACGGGGGTGATGAGGCAGAGAGGTCGGTCGCCCATGGGCCGTCGCAGCCGTCGTCCGAGCACCGGTAGACGGCGAGACCGCTGGCGTCGGACTCCCGATCGGAGTCGGTGAGGACGGCCCCGATGAGGAGGTGGTCGCCGTCGGCGGCGATCGCCCAGGAGTGGAGGAAGGCGTCTTCGGGCACTGTGCCGATCTGGCGTTCGCGCGCTTGGCCGTCCGGGCAGTCGGCTTCGCAGGTGTGGAGGAGAAGGACGTCGGGGCCGTCCCTCCAACGGTCCTGGGTGAGGGATGCGAAGCCCGTTCCGCCGGGCACCGGTTCGAGGTCGTCCGGGGCCAGGTCGTCTGTTGCGGCGGCGGGGTCGATGGCCAGCCGGGGGACGTGGGCGAGCTCCCCGGCGTAGAGCCGGGCGCCGAAGAGCGGAAGGGCGACGATGACGGTGAGCACGGCGACGAGAAGGACGGTCTGATCGGGGCGCCGCCCTGGAGGGGCGGGGGCGTCCTGCACTGCTGTGCGGGTGTCGCCGCAGAGGGAGTACACGACAGGTGCGCAGGCGGTCAGGAGGGCCGCCGGGGCGACGAATGCGAGGGCGAGCCCTTCCACCGCGACCCGGAGCACCGCCTTCATCGGGCCGTCGGTGAGCACGTACGCCGCTTCGGCTGCGAGGTGGGGGAGGAGCATGAGGCCGACCGCCATGCCGAGGCAGGCGATGTGGCGGACCCGTTCCCCTGCCCCCACCGCCCAGGAGCGCTCAACGGCTTCGCGGCCGTACAGGTCCTCGAGGAGGGCGACGGGTAGGAGGACGGCCCATTGGGCCAGGGCGGCCGGGAGGACGAACAGGGACGCCGTCACGATCAGCAGGCGGACCGGCCCGGCATAGTCGACGGGAGGCGCCAGCCCCAGGAGGATCATCGGTGCCTCGACGCCGAAGACGGCCATGCCGAAGCCGAGAACGGCGAGGAACCACCATCCGAGCAGCAGGAACGGGCGCTTGAGGAGTCGGGTCAGGGCGGTTCGGAGCGGGGTGGGCCGCCCCAGGAGGCGTCCGGCGACCACGAGGGCGACCAGTCCGTAGGCCACGGGGAGGCCGATGGTGCCGAGGACGGACGCGGCCCCCTGGCGGACCAGCTCTTCCGATGCAGGAAGGGGCACCAGGCCGCCGTCGATCCACCGGGCACCGGAGAGCAGACTCGCCCGGACGAGGGTCGCGACGAGCCAGCCGAGGAGCAGCGGGACCGAGGCGATCCCCAGCAGGAGCGCGGGGCGGCGCCGGCATTCGCCCAGGAGCAGGGCCAGAGCCGCGCGGAGGGTGGAGGGCAGGGGCGGTGAGGGATGGGCCATCGCGCGGACTCCCCGGGGCGGCGGTCGTCGAGGGTTCGACGGACGCCGCTGGAAAGCGGTTGCACCGCATCCGGGCGGTCCTCGTCCAGCCCTGCCCCTCCTCACCCCATGAAGGACTCGGGCCCGAAACGCCCCCAGGCCACGAAGGCCGCCACCGCGAGGTAGACGAGGTTGCCCGCGATGTTCAGCGGCTCACGGCGGCGCGCGTGCACGGCGATCGCGCCGACCATCACCAGGATGATGCCGACGGCGGCCAGGGGGGCGAACACGGTCCCGATCCCCACCAGTGGGGGCAGGACCAGACCGACGGCGGCGAGGACTTCGAGCCCGCCGATGATCCGGACGGAGGCGGCGCTCCAGTCCTCCACCCACCCGGCGAACTTGAACGCGGCGATCTTCTCTTTGGGAACGACGACCTTGGCGGCCCCACCGGCCCCGAAGACGAGAGCCAGGAAAACAGCGGCGATCCACAACGCGAGGTCCATAGCGCCTCCTCTGGTATCCGGTCCTGTTCATCGCAGGACCCGTCACCAAGAGGACGACCGGCAAAGGAGATCTGTGACGCGGCCGCACAGCGCTCTGGCCGCTCACTGTCGTGGATGACGCGGCCTTCGCGGTCCAGGACGTACATCACGTCCACGTTCGGTGATTCCGCGAGGTGTTCGGCGACCGCGGGGATGTTCTCGTAGAACTCGTCATGGAGTTCAGGGGGAACCCATCGGGCATAGCCTTCGCGGTCCCGTTGGCGCTGGTAGCGGTGGAGGATGCCGAGGCGGCTGTCGGCAGCGTTCGTCGAGACGAAGGCGACGCTGACGTGGTAGCCGTGCCTCTTGAACCCCTCGACCCAGGAATCGGCCCACTCCCGCCGCCCCAGCGGATGGCTGGCGATGACGTCGTACCGGACCTCTCCGGCCCTCAAGTGGTCCAGGCAGGTGTCGTGGAAGCCCTCGGGGAGTTCGCCCGCCGCGGTCCCGTGGCCGTTATGGGGGTCGTTCCGGACGATTCTCTGGAAATCCGGGTGGAAGAGCGCGTTGTCGTCGCCATCGTAGACGGCGGTGTAGTCAGGGAAACCGCGGCGGGCGATGTCTTGTATGAGGGTCTTTCCTGAGCCGGGCTGGCCGCCGAGGATCAGGGCGCGGGGCGGTGAGCCGTCCGGGCGGTCTGGGGCACAAGGCGGGGTCAGGTCCCGGAGGCGCTGGTCGAGGGCCCGCTGCAGAGCGTCCGGTCCCACTGGCCGCCGGTCCGCCGAGCCGGCCTGCTCCTCCTCGGAGGTGTATCGGAGCCTCAGCCGTCTGCAGATCCCGGCGTAGTCCTTCACCGCTCCGATCAGCGCGTCCCTGCCGAGGAAGGGGATCCGCCTCCTGGCCGTCAGATGGGTGAGCGGATCCGCGGCGAGGGCGTTCGCCAGGGTGAAGGCGTCGGAGATCATGGCGCGCGCGTCCTCCCGGAGCTGCCAGTCGGGGAGGTCGGACAGGGGGCGGCCCCAGGTGTCGCGATCGGCGCTCACTCGCATGCGCTCAGCGTGGCCAGGGAGTGACCGGGGCGTCAATGGGGCGGCCACAGGTGGACGGGGGTGAGGCCGGGCTTCTACGTGTGGCGGTCGTAGCGGGCCGTCGTGAACGGTTCGAAGTCGGGGGACCTCTCCTGGAAGGTGTCGGGGTCCTCTTCCGGGGGCGGGAAGCCGAACGTCTCGTAGTCGCCGATCAGCAGCGCGTACACCACCTCGGCCAGTGTGCACGCCAGGGGTGGGCCCTGGTCGTTGTGGCGGGGCCAGAACGCCAGCGGCCACAGGTCGGGGTCGTCGCCCTCGGTCAGCCAGCCCAGGTGGTCGCCGTGGGCGGTGTCGGCGAACGGCAGCAGGCCGCCCGGCTCCGGCCAGACCGGGAGGGGGAACTCGTCCTCGTCGTCGTCCTCGCGCAGGAGGCGGTAACCGTCGCGGGCCCGCGCGGACGTCTCCGGCATGCCGTAACGGCCCGAGCGGCCGGGCGGCGGGAAGTGCAGCCACCCGGCCCACATCCCCGCGCCGTAGTGGTCGAGAAGCTCCATGTATCCGGTCGGAAGGCGGGTGCCCATCTCCTTGAAGACGGCCTCCCAACCGTTCTCACCGAGGTAGGGGGAGGCGGGCGGGGGCACCAGGTCCGTGAGCGTCGTCAACGCGGGATCGGTCATTCCGGATGATTATCGCGGACCCGTCGGGTCCCACAACCCCTCCGCCTTTCCGCGCGCCACATGGTCGGCGTAGACGCCGACTTTCCATGCGATCAGCGACCGGCACTCCTCCAAGGCCCGGATCTGCGCCTCGACCCTGTGCCGGTGGGCGTCCAACAGTTCAAGGCGCTCCGCCTCGTTCCCCGGTCCCCGGCGGACCAGTTCGGCGAAGCGCTTGAGGTCGGCCAGCGGCATCCCGGACTCGCGCAGCTTGACGCAGATCCGCAACCAGTCGACATCGGCCTCCGCGTACCGCCGCCTGCCGCCCGCCGTGCGCTCGACCGGCCCGACCAGCAGGCCCTCGCGCTCGTAGAAGCGCAGCGCGTGCACGCTCAGCCCGGTCCGGCGGGCCGTTTCACCGATGGTCAGTGAGGTGGGGGCGGGGTGGGACGAAGGCAGCGGAGGCATGGGGCGATATTAGGGGTTGATCTAGAGCGCGCTCTAGTTCCTAAGGTCCTCGCCATGACCGAACACCAGCGGCCCCTCGGCTCGCCCTTCTCCGCGTCCTCCACCGCCGAGGACGTCCTCTCCGGGCTCGACCTCACCGGCACCACGGCCGTCGTCACCGGGGGCTCCTCCGGGCTCGGCCTAACGACCGCCCGCGCGCTGGCGGCGGCCGGAGCCCGCGTGACCGTCCCCGCCCGACGCCCGGAGGCCGCCCGCGCCGCCCTGGAGGGCCTGGAATCCTGCGACGTCGTCCCCATGGACCTGACCGACCTCTCGAGCGTGCGCGTCGCCGCCGAGGACATCCGCGCCGCCGTGGACAGGGTCGACCTCCTGATGGCCGTCGCCGGTGTCATGGCCACACCGGAGCTGCGCGTCGGCCCCGGCTGGGAAGGCCAGCTCGCCGCCAACCACTTCGGACACTTCGCCTTGGCGTGTGAGCTGTATCCGCTCCTCGCCTCCGCCGGCGGCGCGCGCGTCGTCGTCAACAGCTCGGCCGGGCACACCCTGACCGGCATCCGCTGGCACGACCCGCACTTCCGCACCGGGTACGACAAGTGGCTCGCCTATGGGCAGTCCAAGACCGCCAACGCCCTGTTCGCCGTCCACCTCGACGCCGTGGGGCGTGACGACGGCGTGCGCGCCTTCGCCCTGCACCCCGGAAAGATCATCACCGGTCTCCAACGGGAGATGACCCGTGAAGAGCAGGTACGGCGCGGCTGGATCGACGAGCAGGGCAACGTCATCGGCGCCGACTTCAAGACGCCGTCCCAGGGCGCGGCCACGGGCCTTTGGGCGGCGACGTCCCCGCTCCTCAATGGGCGCGGCGCTCTGTACCTGGAGGACTGCGACGTCGCGCGCGTCTCGGCCCCGGACGAGCCGATGGACGACGGCGGCGTGCGGGACTACGCCGTCGCCCCCGAGGCGGCGGCCCGTCTCTGGGAGCTGTCGGTCGCGGCCACCGGGGCCGGGCCCCTCAGGTGATCAGCCGAAGTCGGGGCGCCGCTTCTCCGTGAAGGCGGCGACGCCCTCGGCGAAGTCGGGGCTGGCGTACCCGTGGTCGTACAGCCTGCGCACCTCGTCGTCCTCGTCGTCGGCGCCGTCCTGGATCCGGTTCACGATGGCCTTCACGGCGCGGACCGTCACCTGCGAGCGCTCGGCGATGGTCCCCGCCAGCTCGGCGACGCGGGCGTCGAGGTCGTCGGCGACCTCGTTCACCAATCCGATGCGCAGCGCCTGGTCGGCGTCGAGCTGCTCCCCGGTGAACAGGATCTGCTTCGCCCAGGCCGGTCCCACCAGGTCCGCGAGCCGCTTGGTGGGCCGGTGGGTGTAGACCACGCCCAGCTTGGCCGGAGTGATCGCCATCCGCGCGTCCCGCGCGGCGACGCGCATGTCGCAGGCCACCGCCAGCTCGCACCCGCCGCCGATGCAGAACCCGCGCACGGCGGCGATCGTCGGCTTGGGGAACGACGCGACGGCCGCCTCGGCGGCGTCGGTGACCTCGTTGAAGCGGCGCCCGGCGGCCGGGGTCCGGAGCGCGGCCAGCTCTCCGATGTCGGCGCCCGCGGAGAAGTGCGCGCCGCCGCGCAGCACCAGCACCCTGACGCTCGCGTCGTCGGCCGCCTTGCCCAGCAGCGCCGGGATCGACGACCACATCTCCACGGTCATGGCGTTGCGCTTGGATGGGCGGTCGAAGGTCAGCGACGCCACCGGGCCGTCGACGTCGAGGCGCACATGATCACTCATCCCCGACAGTATGCAGGGCCCACGCGCCGTGTGATCGGGCGGCCTCCTCCCGCAGCGCGTCCACCAGGGTCCGCACGTGGGGCAGGTCGCGGTGGCCCAGCGTGGCGGTGCCGAAGTGGCGGACCGGGGCGGGGTGCGCGAGGGGGACCGTGCGCAGGCCCGGGATGTCCGGGGCGAGGGCGATGGAGGGCACCAGCGAGATCCCCATGCCCGCGGCCACCAGGGAGCGCGCGAAGAAGTAGTCGGTGGTCGACCCGCGGATCTCCGGCTCGAACCCGGCCTGCTCGGCGTAGCGGCGCAGGTAGGCCGCGGTCTTCAGGCACCCCAGCACCCACGGCTCGCCCGCCAGCTCGGCCGGGTCCAGCTCGTCCCGGTCGGCCAGCGGGTGCCCCTCGGGCAGCACGACGTGCAGCGGGTCGTCCAGCAGCCCCGTCCACGCCAGCCCGTGGTCCGGCCCCACCCGGCCGGGCAGTGGGCCGTCGAAGCGGTAGGCCAGCGCCAGGTCGACCGCGCCCTGCCGGACCAGCGGCAGGCTCGCCTCGGGCTCGGCCTCGCGGATGTGCACCTCGGCGTCGGGGTGGGCGGCGGTGAGCCGCGCCAGCGCGCCCGGCAGCAGCAGGCGGCCGCCGCTGGTGAAGGTGGCGACGGTGATCCGGGTGCGGCCCCCGGCCAGCCGGTCGACCTGGCGCCGGGCGTGCTCCAGCTCGGCGGCGACCGACTCGGCGGCCCCCACCATGACCCGGCCGGCCCGGGTCAGCGTGACCCCGCGGGTGCTGCGCTCCACCACCCGCGCGCCCAGGCTCCGCTCCAGCGCGGCCACGTGCTGGGAGACCGCCGAAGGGGTGAGCCGCAGGGCAGACGCGGCCCGGTTGAAGCTGCCGTGCTCGGCCACGGCCCGCAGCACGCGCAGGCGCTGGACGTCGATCAACAGTTCCCCTTAATACATGACCAGTAAGTGGGCACTTCTGCTGGGGACGCTAGGCCGTGACGATGGGGGCATGCAAGAGATCTGCGTCATCGGCGGAAGCCGCTATTTCGGCAAGCTCACGGTGGAGCGCCTGCTCGGCGCCGGGCACCGGGTCACCGTGGTGAACAGGGGGGCGACCGCGCCGCCCGCCGGTACCGGGCACGTCGTCGCCGACCGGAACGACGAACGGGCGCTCGATGCGGCGCTCGGCGCCCGCACCTTCGACGCCGTGATCGACCAGGTCTGCTACACGCCCGTGCAGGCCGCGATCGCCGCGCGCGTGTTCGGCGGCCGCGCCCGCCGCTATGTCATGGCCTCCACGATCGAGGTGTACAACCCGGCGAGCGGTGACATCCCCGCCCTCCCGGACGGCGAGCCCGTGCCGGAGGAGGCCATCGACCCCGCCACATGGGCGGTCCACCCCGACCGGCCCTGGCACGACATGGCCTACCTGGAACCGCACTACGGGGAGGGAAAGCGCCAGACGGAGGCCGTGTTCACCCGCGCCGACGCGTTCGCGTTCGCCTCCGTGCGCTGCGCCCATGTCCTGGGCGGCGGCGAGCGGGAGTTCACGGGACGCCTGGCGCATTACGTCGAGCGCATCGCCAGGGGCGAGGAGGTCGTCGTGCACGAGGGGGCGCGGCCGTCGGTCTTCATCCACTACGAGGAGATGGCCGAGCTGATGGTGTGGGCGGCGACCGCCGCCGACTTCACCGGGCCGGTCAACGCCTGCTCCGACGGGGCGCTCGACGCGCGCGCTCTGGGGGCCGCCATCGCGGGCCAGGTGGGCCAGGAGCCCGTGTACAAGGTCGTGCCTGTGGGGGAGGAGGCGTCGCCGTTCTCGTTCGACCGCCACTATGCGATGAGCAACGCCCGCGCCAAGGGGCTGGGGTTCTCGTTCTCGCACACGGACGACTGGCTGCCCGGTGCCATCGCTGAGGCGGTCGGGGCCTACTCCGCCTCCTTCTCCGCCGTCTGAGCCGCTTCGAAAGATCTGAAGGGTCGTCATGCGCTACCGCACCATCGGACAGCAGACCGTCAGCGCCATCGGCCTGGGGGCGATGCCGCTGTCGATCGAGAACCGGCCGGACGAGAAGCGCGCCGTCGCCACCGTCCACGCCGCACTGGACGCCGGTGTCACGCTCATCGACACCGCCGACAGCTACCACTGGCACGCCGGGGAGACGGGGCACAACGAGCTCTTGGTGGCGCGCGCCCTTGCGCGCTATGGGGGCGACACCTCCGGGGTCCTGGTGGCGACCAAGGGGGGCCGTGGTCGGCCGGGCGATGGGAGTTGGACGGTCGACGGCAGCCCCGATCACCTCAAGCGCGCGGCGGAGGCGTCCCTCAAACGCCTGGGGACCGATGCGATCGGCCTCTACCAGCTGCACAAGCCCGACCCCGAGGTGCCGTGGGCGGAGTCCGCGGGGGCGTTGCGGGACCTGCTCGATGCCGGGACGATCCGGGCGGCGGGCATCTCGAACGTGACCACGGACCAGATCGCCGAGGCGCACGGAATCCTCGGCGACGGGCTGGTCTCCGTGCAGAACCGCTATTCGCCCGCGGTGCGCGACAGTGAGGCGGAGCTGCGGCTGTGCGAGCGCCTGGGGCTGGCGTTCCTGCCCTGGAGCCCTCTGGGCGGTATCTCCCGCAGCTCCCTTGAGGGGGCGTCGGGGGCGACGTCGGAGGGCACGCCCTTCCACCGGGTCGCGTCCGAACGCGGAATCAGCCCGCAACAGGTGGCGCTGGCCTGGCTGCTGGCGCGATCGCCGGTGATGGTTCCGATCCCGGGGGCGGGGCGCCCGGCCTCGATCCGCGACTCGGCGAAGGCGCCGGGCGTGGAGCTGGCGGCGGAGGAGCTCGCGCGGCTGGAGTGATGACCGGGGCCGGGGCTGCCGTGCGACGTCCAGGGTGACCTGGGGCGCCTGCGGGCACCCCTTGGCGGGCAAGCGCTTTCCAGCTAGGGTGTGGCCTCCTTGCGTCGTGAGAGGGAGGTGCGCCCGTGACCTGCAGGGCGTGGGTGTCCCGAGGGCTCGTCGGCCTGGTCGGCGGGGTGTCCGCACTGGTGGTGCTCGGAGGTTCCGGTGTCGCCGCCGCCGATCCGGGGCCGCAGGGGCCGCCGGGTCGGGAGTCCGGGCCGCGGCTGGAGGCGCTCGACCGTGGCGTCGTCGCGGTCGCCACCTCGGAAGGCGTTTTCCTGAGCTGGCGGATGCTGGGCGGCGAGGCCACCGGCCGCACCGGTGCGGGCCTGGAGGGGCCCGCGTTCGACGTGTACCGGGACGGGGAGCGGATCGCCACCGTCGAGGACAGCACCAACCACCTGGACGAGGGCGGCGACCCCGGGGCCGCCTACGCGGTCGCGCCCGCCGGGGCGGGCGGGCCCGAGGGGGAGGCCGCCGTCTGGGCCGACGGCCACGGCACGATCCCGCTGCGCAAACCCGAGGGCGGGACCACCCCGGCGGGGGAGGAGTACGGGTACACCGCCAACGACGCCTCCGTCGGCGACATGGACGGCGACGGGCGCTACGAGGTCGTCGTCAAGTGGGACCCGACCAACTCCAAGGACGTCTCGCAGAAGGGCTACACCGGCCCCGCCTACATCGACACCTACACTCTCGACGGCGAGCTGCTCCACCGCATCGACCTCGGCGTGAACATCCGCGCGGGAGCCCACTACACGCAGTTCACCGTGTACGACCTCGACGGCGACGGCCGGTCCGAGATCATGCTCAAGACCGCGCCCGGGACGCGCAGCACCTCCTACGGCGAGGACGGCCGGCCGACGGGGTCGGACTCCATCACCCTGCCGAAGAAGGACCGCAAGGCCGGGTACACGCACGAGGACGACTACCGGATGAGCGCCGATGACTACCGCGGCCACCTCGCGGACATGTTCCTCGGCTGGCACCGCCACTCCGAGGTGAGGAAGGGGAACTGGCCGGCGACGGTGGAGGAGGCGCTGGGGGAGGAGCCCCGGTACGACTACCCGCTGGAGCGCGAGGACGCCGAAGCCCTGGCGGACCACTTCATCGACGACTACGCCCCCTCGCGCAGCGAGCGCAACGACCTGCGGGCGTTCGAGGGGTTCGTGCTGGACGGCCCCGAGTACCTGACCGTCTTCGACGGCGAGTCGGGCGAGGAGCTGGACACCGTCCGCTACGAGCCCGGCCGGGGCGACGACGGGCTCCTGTGGGGCGACTACGCGATGTCGCGGATCGAGCCCGGGAACCGTGTCGACCGGTTCCTGTCCGGCGTGGCCTACCTGGACGGGGAGAACCCTTCGGCCATCTTCGCCCGGGGCTACTACACGCGTTCCACCGTGGCGGCCTACGACTTCGACGGCAAGAAGATCCGTAAGCGCTGGCTCGCCGACAGCGGACACGTCCCCATGGACAACCCGTTCAACGCCGCCCCGCACGGCAAGGACGGCTCCGACCCGAGGATGGGCGCGCTGGCGAGTCAGGGCTTCCACTCCCTGAGCGCGGCGGACGTCGACGGCGACGGGCGACAGGAGATCGTCTACGGGGCGGCGACCCTGGACGACAACGGGTCGCTGCTCTACTCCTCGACCGAGGACGGGACGAAGTTCGGCCACGGCGACGCGATGCACGTGGGCGACTTCGACCAGAGCCGGGACGGCCTGGAGATCTGGACGGTTCACGAGGACACGTCGGCCCCGTACGGCTACGTCATGCGCGACGCGGCCACCGGGGAGGTGCTCTTCGGCGGCCGCACAGGGGCCGACACCGGCCGCGGCATGGTCGGCGACGTCGACCCGGACGTGCCCGGCGTCGAGGCGTGGTCCTCGGTCAGCTTCGACGGTGACCGGACGGGTCTGTGGAGCGCCGACGGGGAGTACCTCGGGGAGGAGACCCCGGGGACGAACATGAGCATCCGCTGGGCCGCGGACATGACCACGCAGGTGGTCGAGGGCCGGGCCACCGGCGACGGCGCGGAGCCTCCCCGCATCGAGGACTGGGGGCGGGGGACGCTGCTCACCGCCGAGGGAGCGCTGACCAACAACGGGACCAAGGGCAACCCGGCGCTGGTGGCCGACATCGTCGGCGACTGGCGGGAGGAGCTGCTGGTGCGGACGGAGGACAGCTCGGCGCTGCGGATCTACACCGGCACGGAGGTGACCGACCGGAAGCTGTACACGCTCATGCACGACCCGCAGTACCGCGTCGGCGTGGCCGCCCAGCAGACCGCGTACAACCAGCCCGCCCACCCGTCGTTCCCCCTGGCCTCGGACACCGACTGGGAGCAGGTGCCGTTGCCCTGACTGCCCCGTGTCGACGGTTCCGCGTAGAGGGGTGATGCGTTGCTCTCGGGAGGGCGGTCCTCTCCGGCCCTATGGCGGCGGGTATTCGGCCGGCTCTCCCGAGAGCGACAAGGGCTACCCCTGCACCGCCTGCTTGCGCGCGTACGCGCGCGCGGCCCTGGCGCGGTCGCCGCAGCGGGTGGAGCACCAGTGCCGCCGTGGGTGGGTCCGGACGAGGTAGCGGTCGCACGGCGGCGACCCGCAGGCGGTGAGCCGATCGGCCTCGGGGGAGGTGAGGAGCTCGGCGACATTGTCGGCGAGCGCCGCGAGGGCGTGGTCGACCGCCTGGTCGATCGGGTGCGCGGCGGAACGGTGCAGGCCGTGCTCGGGGTCCCACGCCAGAAGCGCCGCGGAGGGCACCTTGGTCATGGCGGCGTTGACGGCGCCGACCGCCTGGGCGGGGGCGGGGACCCCGTCGATTCGGGCGGCGATGAGGGCGCGGATATGCTCCCGGAGGTCCCGCATGCGTGAGGCGCACGGCTCATAGAGGACGATGTCCGGCGACGCGAGGCCGCGCTCGACCAACCACCGCGCCGCATCCCCGGGACCCCCGAGAAGGTCGACCCGCTTCCCTCCGGGGAGGCTGACGGCACTGTTGGCGAAGTCGAGCGCCGAATACAGCTCCGCCCCAGGAGCGGGCGAGATCGTCGAGGTGTCAGTGTCCTCCATGCACCTCATGCTAGAAGCCGCGTACAGCCCGGCCCGGTTCGGGCGGAGCGCGTCACTCCCAGTACTCTGCCGATCGCTGATCCGGAGTAAAGGAGTGTGAATGGGCGACGCGAGCGGCACGGAAGGCGGCGAGGAGAGACCTGCCGGTTTCACAGACGGGGCAGGCGGGGCAGCCGTGGGAGACGCCGGAGTCTCTTCCCTCGTAGATTCGCCGAAGGCTCTGATCAAACGCGTCTTCTCCGTCTACCGCGACAACCTGTGGGCGCTGATCGTCACGGCCGGGATTCCTGTCGCCCCCATGGTCCTGCTGGTCCAGCCGCTGGACATCGCGTACGCGCGGGATGCGCTGTATGTGAACGGGGTCCTGGAGCCGATGGGGGAGCCGTCGGGGACGGTGCTGTGGGCGAGCGGAGTGGCCCTTCTCCTGTTCTTCCTAGCCAGCCCCATCCCCATGGGGGCCACGGTCCTTTTGGGCGGTGCGGCGCTGCTCGGACGGACGATCGGTGTGGTCGACGCCTGGCGGACGGCGCTGCGGCGCTACTTCGCCACGCTCACGTGGCAGCTTCTGCTAGTCGTCTTCACCGCGGCAGTGGTCGCCGGGGCCATCGGACTCGCCCTCACCGACTCCACGATCTGGGGCATTGTGCCGGCGGTGCTGATCCCTGTAGTGGTGCTGCTTCCCACGCTGGCGGTCATGCTTCCGATCGCCCTGCTGGGAGGGGTCGGGCCGTGGCGGGGTCTCGCCGACGCCTGGAAATCGGGGAGGGGCCGCCGTGAAGTGCACCTGTGGTACGTCCTGGCCTCATTCGGCCTGGTCGCCGTACTGGGCGAGGGCCTTGAGCGGGGATTGGGCGCCACCGTCGGATGGGGGGACGGGCATCCCGCGATGCTGCTCCTCAGATTCCTCGCATCCGTGGTCCTATCCCCACTGGTGGTGCTCCTCATCTGTGCCCCCGCCGTCTACGACAAGGAGGGGCGCGGAACCTGGTCGCCGCTGGACCTCTCGCGCGCTGCCGAAGCGATTCCGAAGAGCCGCGAGACCCGCGAGGCGTGGGCCGGGCAGTGGCGTCGGCGAAAGGGCGCTCTCGTCGCCGTGGCGATCCTGCTTCCCGGCATTCTCACACCCGCTGTCCGTTGGGTGGACCCGTTCGATACGCCGGTCGTCGCGCAATCCCCCGTGCGCTCAATCGAGGAAGAGGGCGAAGACGAGCGCTCTGTGGAGGTGATCGCGCAGGGCGACATCGATGGGAGTCCTGTCCTTGCAGTAAAGGACCGTAGCGAGGGCGGCCCCGCGATCGGCGTCGACGAGTGTGACCCCGAATGCGGACCGTTGGTGCGGAGCGATGTCGAGGGGCGGTATGTGATGGCGCCTTCGGCGACGTTCGTCAACGACGGACTGATGAGTGTCGCCTGGGTCGAGAGGGCGTGGAGAGAGGAGGACTACTCCGCGCTCGCCGACAGCAACCTCGGCCTCGAAAGCCCTGGCCCTGAGTCCGGTGTCCGTCTTTGGCGCTGCACCGACGTGTTCAGCTGTGAAGACGTGGACGGGGTACTGCTCCGGGTGTTCCAGGGAAGCTATTGGGGCACTTCCACGGCGGTCGAGCCTCTTGAAGACGGCGTGGTCGTCGCCTCTTATGTGGACGACGACGAACGGGTGACCGGAGGAGGGCTCCAAGCCCATGTATGCCGAGACGCAGAGTGCGAGGACCCGCAGACGATCCGCTTTCCCGACGAGCTGACGGCGAGTGGCGAGGTGGGCCGGTCCCTCGATGTCACCGCCACTCCTGGCGGAGGTTTCATGATCGCTGCGATGGACACGGCGTACGGTTCCCTGTCCCTCATCGCCTGTGCGGATGCCGAATGCGCCGAACCAGTGGTCACCGAGGTCTTCGGTGACCGCTTCCGCACGGGGGCGCCGCTGGACCGCCGACTGTTGGGGGTGGAGATCGAGCCCCGGCCGGGCGGTGCTCCCGTGGTCGCCTATCGGGATGTGCGAGACGGAACCGTCCACCTTCTCGACTGCCACGACGGCGCGTGCACCGACTACGAGGACCGGGAGCTGACCGGTCCGGCGTGGGAGAGGCCCGCCCCGGGGCTCGCGGTCGACTCCCAGGGAAAGCCGCAGCTGACGGACTTCGACATGGAGAACCGGCGGCTGAGGCTCATCTCTTGCCTGGACGGCGGGTGCACGGACACGGAGCGGACCCACCTCAGCGTCCCCATGGACGAGGGCGCGCCAGGCTTCAGCCGGATCGCCCTGGACCGGCAGGACAGGCCCCGAATCGTCTGGGGAAGCGGTAGCGCAGGGGAGGACGCTGAGGAACTGGTGTGTTCGCGCCCTCTGTGCGGCGTGGAGCCTCAGAAGCCGTAGTCGACCGTGAAGACACGCGGCGCAAGGCACCTTTCGCCCCCGGCGGGGCCCGTCGCTACGGCTTTTCGCACCCCGTCAGGGGCGCACCCCTGGAACACGCCAACGGTTCCCCCTCCTTCTGTCGTGAAGGCGGTCAGGTAGTGCGTCCCCGACCCGACATCGACGGTGAGAGGCTCCTTCAGGCTCAGCCCCTCCACCACCAGGGGCATGGTGAGCCACTCATCGTCAGAGGTGGCCTCCCTCTCCTCGGCGTCGGCGGAGGGGATCCCCTGGTAGGTCTGTGCCAAGGAGGTGGAACGGATACCTGGCACGTCCGGGGCGGTGTCACCCGTGCGCGCGTCCCAGCTCTGGAGGCCGTCCCCGCTCACGGCATGAACGACGCTGCGGCCGCCCGCCTCCTCTAGATCGATGACCGCGCCCCCATCCCGTTCCCAGAGCTTCTCCCCCGTTTCGGCGTCGAGTCCCAGGATCGTTCCGGAGCTGCAGTGGTTCCACTCGCAGACGCCTCTGGACAGGACGAGCTCCCCGGTGTCAGTAGCGAACACGTCGCCCCCGAGGGGGATATCGTGCTTGTAGTCGTCGACCTTCTCTCCCGAGGCGAGGGCGTATCGGGAGATCCGACCAGGGGCGCCGTCCTCCGAAGGGGAGTATGTGTAGAGATAGCGGTCGGACAGGGAGCGCTTGGTCACATTTCCTGCGACCTTCTCGGACCAGATGACCTCGCCGTCGGATGCGTCTACGAGGTGCTGTTCTCCGTTCCGTCCTTCGAGTAGGACGGACGAGTCGCGAATGCTGCTGTCCGGCTTGATCTGCAGCGGGTCGGACACATCTAGACGTCTCCAGTCGAGTCCGTCCACTTCCGTCTTCGCGAAATAGGCGACCCTTTCTTTCGATCTGTTCGCCCTTCCCAAGACGATGAGATTGCCTCCGACAGCGGTGGTGGCCTCGACGTTCATCGGGTTCTCAAGGTCGATCGAATCAGTCCAGAGCAACGCTCCGGATTGGGCGTCGATCGCGGTGAACCTCTCCTGCTCGTAGTAGTAGACGGTCCCGGAATCCTCGACAGCTCCCAAGTAGTCGGCGCCATAGGTGGGGTCGACGTCCATCCATTGGTCGGCAGGGACGGGGAGCGGGTACCGGCTCCCCTCATAGCTCATGAAGTAGTCGCCCTGTAGGGGCGTCGACCACCGCACCGCCCCGCGCTCACCGCAGTCGCCGTGGTCATCGCAGGTGACGGTGGTGTCCGGGCTGATCGCCGTCGGGGCGAAGCGGTATTCAGAGGAGGCCCCATCTTCAACGGAACAGGCGGCCAGGGGAGTCAGGAATACAGCGGCGGCAAAAGGGGCGATCAGACCTCTGGGCATGGGGCGGATGATATCGACGCCCGGCTCCCTTCACCGCAGGGCGTCGGCGATCAGCTTCACCACCTCGTCCAAGTCGGGGAGGTCCCTTCGGCTGAAGCGGAGGAGGTGGACTTCCGGGTGGGTGTCGAGGATCGCCTTATGGCGGGTGCAGTCGGCTCGGGTCAACGGGGACGACGGGGCCTCTACGGCCACGGGCCCCCGGTTCCACCACAGGCTTGCGTAGGTCGTGCTCCTGTCGGGGAGGGGGAGGGGCCTCTGCAACTCGTCGGGTGGGACGCCCGCGTCGGCGCATGCCAGCCGGATCCTGGTCTGGAGAGGATTCTCCGCGCGGCCGTCGCTGAGGGGCCACCATGGGCGCGACCTCCTGCAACCGGGGCGGCCTGCGTTCGCCGTCGCCAATGCGGGGAGGCGGTCCGCCCTCACCAGGCCCATGTGGGTCGCGGAGTCCATCAACGCCACGGCCGAGTCGCGGTCCGATTGCAGGACCGCGTCCCGCAGTGTCCGCTCGGGGGTCGTGATGCGCAGGCCGTGGCGGACGGTCACCTCGCGCTTCGCGAGATTCCAGGTGTTCGTCCGAATGTGTTCGGGGGAGGCGATCCCCGGTGCGCGGGGGATGGTGAAGTGCAGCGGGTGTCCTCGGCCCTGCAGGTCATGCGGACCTTGTAGGCCCCACAAGCGTGCCGCGGTCGTTCCGGATGCCACCGCACTCGGGCCCAGCGCCAACTGTGCCGCCAGCGCGTGCCGGAACAGGGGGAGGAGCGGCGCCCGCGGTGCGGTTGGGAACGGGCGGACACTGTAGACGCCGGGTAACGCGAACGCCGACCGCCACCTGCGGGCCTCCAGCAACCGGCGGACGTCGGTGCGGGACAGCCCGCAGGCGCGGGCCTGGTCGGCCGTGATCAGGCCGTACTGGCAGGAGGCGGTCCGGTGGGCGCGGCGCAGATCCGTCCGAAGCGGTGCCATGACCGCACTGTGGACGGGAGAGCGGGGAAAAGGGGAGCGGATGCGCGGGCTGTGGACAACGGGCTCCCGGAAGAGCGATCAGGCGGGAGTGCCCTCAGTCGAGGGCGTCGATGAAGCGTGACGCCTCCGTCTCGGTCATGCCGGTCTCGGCCGCCACCGTCCGCACCGCGTCGGCGATCCGGTCCGCGTCGCGCAGCCCCCGCACCCGGTCGGCCAGGCTCTCCGGCGGGACGACGTGCCCGGGAAGCGGCCGCCCGGCCTTGAGCGCGTCGGCGGCCTCCTTGGCCGGGGCCAGGGCCAGCCCCGTGGCCTCCCGCAGCTCCTTGATCGCCTGGATCTGCTTGCCTTGGGCGACCAGGGTCCGCACCCGCTCCAGCGCCTCGGCCGTCAGCGGGACAGGGGTCTGCGGTGCGCGCTTTCCGAACATGGCCGCATGGTAGCGGAGCGGCCGCGCCCCGGCCTCAGGTGGCGATGGCGGCGAACTGGGCCCGGTGCAGACGCGCATAGGCGCCGCCCGCGTTCAGCAGCTCCTTGTGCGACCCCTGCTCGACGATCCTCCCCTCCTCCATCACCAGGATCACGTCCGCGTCGCGGATCGTGCTCAGCCGGTGCGCGATCACGAAGCTCGTCCTCCCCTGGCGCAGCGTCGCCATGCCCTGCTGGACCAGCATCTCCGTGCGGGTGTCCACCGAACTCGTCGCCTCGTCCAGCACCAGGATCGACGGCTCGACCAGGAACGCGCGCGCGATGGTGATGAGCTGCCGCTCCCCGGCGCTCAGCCCGTCGCCCTCGTCGTCGAGCACCGTGTCGTACCCCTCGGGCAGGGTGCGGATGAGGTGGTCGGCCTGCACCGCACGTGCCGCGGCGACGACCTCTCCGCGCGTCGCGTCGGGCCTGCCGTAGGCGATGTTCTCGGCGATCGTGCCCTCGAACAGCCAGGTGTCCTGCAGCACCATGCCGATACGCCGCCGAAGGTCCGACCGGGTCATGGCCGCGATGTCGGCCCCGTCCACGGTGATGGTGCCCGCCCGCAGCTCGTAGAAGCGCAGCAGCAGGTTGACCAGTGTCGTCTTCCCCGCGCCCGTGGGGCCGACGATCGCGACGGTGGTGCCCGGCTCCACCTTGAGCGACAGGTCTTCGATCAGCGGCTCGTCCTCCTTGTAGCGGAACGACGCGCCGTTGAAGACCACCCGCCCGGCCTCCGCCTCGGGCAGCACCGGTTCGTCGGTGTCGGACCGCTGCTCCTCCGCGTCGAGCAGCCCGAACACCCGCTCCGCCGAGGCGACCGCCGACTGGATCTGCCCGGCGGTGGACGCCAGCGTCGTGATCGGCTGGTTGAACTGCATCACGTACTGGATGAAGGCCTGGATCTCCCCGATGGTGAGCGCGCCGGACGCCACTCGCAGCCCCCCGACCACGGCGACGAGCACGTAGGCGACGTTCCCCAGGAAGGTGGTCGCCGGGGCCATCAGGCCCGACACGAACTGCGCCTTGACCGCCGAGGTGTACAGCTCGGAGTTGTGCTCGCGGAAGGCCTGGGCCGACTCCTCGTGGCGGCCGAACGCGGTCACCAGCTCGTGCCCGGTGAACGCCTCCTCGATGTGGCCGTTGAGGTTGCCGGTCGCCGCCCACTGGCGCTTGAAGTGCGGCTGGGCGCGCCCGCCCACCCAGCGCACCGCCCACAGCGTCACCGGGACGGTCGCCAGCACCACGACGGCCAGCAGCGGGGAGATGACCGTCATCATCACCACGGCGCCGAGCAGGCCCAGCATCGACCCCAGGAGCCGCGTCATGATGCCCTGCGCGGTCTGGGACAGGTTGTCGATGTCGTTGGTGACCCGCGACAGCACCTCGCCGCGCGGACGGGCGTCGAAGTACGACAGGGGCAGCCGCGCCAGCTTCGCCTCGGAGTCCTCTCGCAGCCGGAACGCCGCGCGCTGGGTGACCGCCGTCGTCGCCCGTCCCAGGAGGACTTGGCCCACGCCCGCGACCAGTGTCATCGCGGCGACGGAGCCGAGGATCCACCAGGCCGGGGCCAGGGACGCCGCCTCTCCCCGGGCGAACATGAGGAACGCGTCGGTCGCCTTTCCCAGCAGCAGGGGCGTGAGCGTTGACAGCGCGGTGACCGTGAGGGTCAGCGCGAACACGGCGATCAGCGGGCCGCGTTCGCGTCCCAGGCGGGCCAGGAGCCGCTTGCCCGTGGCCGCGAAGTCGGTCGCGCGCTGGCCGGGCGCCTGCTGCATGCTCATGAGGCCTCCTCGGGGACGAGCTGGGAGTCGACGATCTCGGCGTAGGTGGCGCTGGCGGCCACCAGCTCGTCGTGGGTGCCGACGGCCTCCACGCGGCCGGCGTCGAGGACGACGATGCGGTCGGCGGAGCGGATCGTGGAGACCCGCTGGGCCACGACCAGCCGCGCGGCGTCGCCGAGGTGCTCGTCGAGCGCGGAGCGCACGGCCGCGTCGGTCGCGGTGTCCAACGCCGAGAACGCGTCGTCGAACACGTAGATGCGGGGGCGGGCGACCAGCGCGCGGGCGATGGCCAGGCGTTGGCGCTGACCACCGGAGACGGTGGTGCCGCCCTGGCCGATCACACTGTCGGGCCCGTCGGGGAGACCGCGCACGAAATCGGCGGCCTGGGCGATCTCCAGCGCCTGCCAGAGCCGCCCGGTGTCGGCGTCGGGGTCGCCGTAGCGCAGGTTCGAGGCGATGGTGCCGGAGAACAGGTGGGCCCGCTGGGGGACCAGGCCGATGGTCCGCGCGAGGGCGCCCCGGTCCAGGTCGCGCACGTCCGTGCCGTCGATGCGCACCGACCCCTCGTCGGGGGTGAGCAGCCGCGCCACCAGTTTCACCAGAGTCGTCTTCCCCGCCCCGGTGGAGCCGATGACCGCCGTCGTCTCGCCGGGCCGCACGGACAGGTCCACGCCGTGCAGGACCGGGTGCTCGGCGCCCGGGTAGGAGAAGACCACCCCGGACAGGTCCAGGCGGCCCGGCGGCCCGTCCGCTTGCGGCGAGGGGGCCGGGGCCGCGTCGCGCGGCGCGGCCCCGATGGTCGCGGGCTCGGTGTCGAGCACCTCCTTGATGCGTCCGGCGGCCACGCGGGCGCGGGGCGCCAGCACGAACACCGACATCGCCATCATCACGGCGATGAGGATCTGCGCGAGGTAGTTCAGGAACGCGATCAGCGCCCCGGCCTGCATGTCGTCGTCGACGATGCGCGGCCCCCCGAGCGCGACGACCGCGACGGAGGCCAAGGACGACACGGTGATGGCCGAGGCCCCGAAGTAGGCCTGCAGGCGCCCGAGCCGCTGGGCGACCCCGGTCAGGGCGGTGTTGGCGGCGCCGAAGCGCTCGTGCTCGCCGCGCTCCCGGACGAAGGCGCGGATCACCCGGATGCCGGTGATCTGCTCGCGCAGCACCCGGTTGACCTCGTCGATCCGGCCCTGCATGAGCTGCGAGGGGCCGGTCATCGCGGCGATGACCAGGGAGACCGCGGCGACCAGCACCGGGATGGCGACCACCAGCACCCCGGTCAGGGCGGTGTCCTGGCGCAGCGCCATCGCGATCCCCCCGAAGCCCATCAGGGGCGCGGTCACCAGCAGCGTCAGCAGCACGAAGATGAGCATCTGGATCTGCTGGACGTCGTTGGTGGTGCGGGTGATCAGGGAGGGCGCGCCGAAGCGCCCGAACTCCTCGGCCGAGAACCCCTGCACCCGGCCGAAGAGCGCGGACCGCAGGTCGCGGCCCAGGCCCATGGAGGTCTTCGCCCCCAGGTAGACGGCCGCCGCGGCGGCCGTCGCCTGCACCAGCGTCGCGGCGAGCATGAGGCCGCCCTGGCGCAGGATGTAGCCGGTGTCGCCGCGCACCACCCCGTGGTCGACGATGTCGGCGTTGAGCGCGGGCAGGAGCAGCATGCCCAGGGCCTGGACGAGCTGGAGGGCGAGGAGGAGGGCGATCTGCGGCGCGTAGGGCCGCAGGCGGCCCCGCAGCAGGGGGACGAGCGTCGGCGGCGAGGCCGTCCGGGAGCGGTTCGGCATGGGCCCGAGCCTAGCCCAGTGGTTGCTCTGAGTGTATTTTTTTATCGGGGCGAATATTCGTCTTGGTAGAGTGCTGGTGTGGAGAAGCCCCTGAGCCTGCGCGAACGCAAGAAGCGAGCGACCCGGGCGGTCCTCGGTGTCACCGCCCTGAACCTCTTCGAGGAGCGGGGGTTCGACAACGTGTCCGTGGCCGAGGTCGCCGATGCGGCCGACGTCTCCAAGAAGACGGTGTTCAACTATTTCGAGGTCAAAGAGGACCTCGTCCTCGGGTTCGGGGCCCACCACATCGACGAGCCGGCCGAGGCCGTCCGCCGCCGCAAGCCGGGCCGGACCCCGCTGGACGCGATGCGCGACTACGTCATGACCGCGCTGGAGGAGCGCCAGCCCCTGCTCGGTCTGAGCGACGACCCCATCGTGGTGCGGGTCCAGTGCCTGGTCCGCAAGACCCCCGCGCTGCAGGTGCGGCACATGGAGTACATGGAGATGACGCGGACGCGGCTGGCGGAGGCGCTGGTCGAGGAGAGGGCCTCCGGCCTGTCGGCACGGTTGGTCGCCACGCAGCTCTACTCGGCGCAGCAAGTGCTCGCGGCCGAGAACGCGCGGCGGGTGATCGAAGGGGAGTCCCCCGACGACGTCTACCCGGACGCGGTCGCCAACGCCCAGCACGCGTTCGACTGGCTGGAGCGCGGCTTCGGGGATCTGCTGCGCCGCCCGCCGGAGGAGGCGTGGGGGAACCCCGGGGATGACGGGCGCGTCTGAGGGGAGCCGCGACGGTGATGGGTGCGCCGCGGTGGGCGCGGAGCCGCTGAGCGGTCCTAATTCTCCCGAAAGGTCGGATTTTCTGGTCTAGGGTCTCCTTCATGAACGGAGCACATCTGCCCCACGGGCCCCAGGGGCCGCAGCCGCCCCTGCCGCCTTATGGATCCCCATCGCCGCAAGGCCCACCTCCGGGACCGCCTGGGCCTCCCGGCCCTCCCCAACAGCCGAATCAGCAGCCGAAGAAGAAGGGCAAGGTCGGCGGCTGCCTCGCCATCGGCTGCGGTGTCCTCCTCGTCCTGGTCCTGGCGGCCGGAGGCGGAGGCGCCTATTACCTCGGCTGGTTCGACAAGGACGACGGGTACACACAGCTGTCCGACGTGTGCGGGATGGTCGACGAGGAGCGCGGCATCGAGCTCTCGGGAGACCCCTCGCAGGTCTACGAGTCCGACCCGTGGGAGATCCCCGGGACGCCGGTGACGGAGTACGCCTGTTCCTTCCCGGTCGAATACGGCGACCGCGAGCACAACGACACGCGTGTGTCGGTCCTCCTGCACAGCACGACGACCAACGGGATCTCGCGCGCGACCGGTGACAAGACCGCTGAGAACTACTTCACCGAATCCCTGGTGGAGGGCAACGAGCTGACACAGACGACCTGCCCCGGCGGCCGGGAGATCCACTCCGGTTTCGACGGCGGTGGCGAGACGCGCCGCGCGATGGCCGTGGCCCAGGTGTCGAACCTGGTCTTCGAAGCGGCCGTCGATCCCGCCGAGGACAGTGAGGCGGGCCTGCCTCCGGACGAGCGCAAGACCGCCGCCGAAGAGCTGCTCTGCGGAGCGCTGGAGAACCTTCCGACGAAGGAGTAGTGCGGCGCTCGTGGCCGCAGCCCGGCGTGGCATGGGGATGGAACGCCGGGCCGCCGCAGCGGCGCCGAGGAAGGCGCGGCGGAATCACGCGGTCAGGTGCAGCGCCGACGGACGGTCCCGGTCGGCGAACACCTGCTGGGTGACCGCCCGCATCGCCGTTCCCCGCTCACCTGTTCCCAGGTTCCTGTCCCAGAGGGGGAAGGCGCCGCCGCAGACGTGGACGCGCAACCGGTGGCCCGGTGCGAACCGGTGGGCCGCCGGGCGCAGGGCCACGCGGGCGGGGCCGTCCGCGGCGTCGTCCAAGCGGAGGATGCCGTAGGTGACCAAGTGCGCCCGCCCCTTGGGCGGCAGGTCGTACAGGCGCACGACGAGGTCCCGGTGCGGGCCGTCGGCCCGGGTGTGGAGGGTCGCGCTGACCGGGCCGCGCAGGTCCAGGGCGTCGGTCAGCTCCTCGCCCGTGTAGACGAGGACATCGCTGCGGGCCTCCAGTGCGCGGGGATCGCGGAGCGTTCCCCGCGAGAACCCCTGGAGTACCGCCTCGTCTCCGGAGGGCGGAGTGGGGTCGGCCGGGTCGTACCGGAACGCCCGGGGCTCGGCGGCGTCATCCGGGGCGGTCCGGGAGAGGGCGCCGCCCGCGTGGAGGTACCACGGTCGGCTCGCGAACCCTTCCGGGGGCCAGGACGAGTACTCGCGCCACGCGTCCAGCCCGGAGATGTACACCTTCGTGGAGTCCTGCGGGAGTGGGCCCTTGCCGCGCAGGGCGTGGTTCAGGAACGCGAGCCTCTCGCGCATGCTGATGCGCGAGAAGACGCCCCTGCCGTGCGCCCACGGACCGATCAGGAGCCTCACTCGGCGTCCCGACGCGCGTAGGGCCTCGGCGTCGGCGACGGTCCCCGAGAGGAAGATGTCGTTCCAGCCCCCGGCGATGTGGACGAGCGGCGGCATGTTCGCCACGTCGGCCCGGTGATCGGTCGTGCGCCAGAACGCGTCGTTCCCGTCCGGGTGCCGCAGCCACTCCCGGTAGTAGTCGATGCGCTCACCCGCCGCGTCGATGTCCGCCTCCTCCAAGGGGAGGCGCCACACCGCGCGCTTGAGACGGCGGGTGGCGCCCGGCATGCGGACCAGGTTGCCGATGACGGACTCCCCGCCGGGCCGCCCCATGGCGGTCATGCTCTGCGCCCACCAGAGCCAGTCCCCGAGGGCGAACGCGCCGCCGTTGTAGAGCGCGGAGTCGTAGGCCCCGGAAGGGGCGTCCTGGATGATCGCGGCCTTCCACTCGGGTGCGCTCTGCGAGGCCAGGTCCCATTGCGTATAGCCGAGGAAGCTCGCGCCCCACGTGGCGAAGGCGCCCGGGAACCACGGCCGCGAACGCAGCCAGGCGAGCGTGTCCTCCGCGTCCCCGGGATCGAGGTGCCAGCCCTGGAAGCGGCCGGCCGACCCGCCGGTTCCGCGCACGCTGAGCAGGAGGACCTGGTAGCCCCGGCGGGCGAGGAGCTCGGGGAGGAGGGCGGTGTTCCTGCGTCCGTAGGGGGTCCGCATGAGCACCAGCGGCGCTCGCGGATCGGCGGCGGGGGAGTACCGGTCGGCGCGGAGCGCGCCCCCGCGGACGGGGACGGGCAGGTCGCGCTCCACACGGACGCGCAGGATCCGGGCGACGGCACTCATGGGGCTCCGTTCCGGGACGGCGGTGATGGTGTCTCCAATATATCGAATCTTCAGAAATCTTTGAAGAACGTGGAGCGGGGGCCCGGTGCGGCAAGCGCCTTCCGGCGCGTAGCGTGTGGCCGAGCCAGCGACCCCCACACAGGAGGGCTCCCCGTGAAACTGGGCTTCTCGCTCCCGCAGTTCGGCGCCAGTGCGCACCACCCCCGCGACATCGCCCGCTTCGCCCGGCAGGCCGAGGAGATGGGCGCCGACAGCCTCTGGGTCGGCGACCGGCTGCTCGCCGCCGTCGACCCGGAGGTCGGCTACGCCGGGGCCGACTACATCCCCGAGCAGTTCCGTGCCGCCCTCGACCCGTTCACCGTGCTCGCGGCGGCCGCCACCGCGACCGAGCGGGTGCTGCTGGGCACCAACGTCGTCAACGCCCCCTGGTACCCGCCGGCGGTGCTCGCGCGGTCCTTCGCCAGCATCGACCTGCTCAGCGGCGGGCGGCTGCTGCCCGGTCTGGGCACCGGCTGGTCGCCCGAGGAGTACGAGGCCGTCGGCGTGCCGATGAAGGAGCGCGGACGCCGCCTCGACGAGTGCCTCGACGCGCTCGACGCCCTGTGGGGCGAGGGGACCGTCCGGCACAGCGGCCGCCACTGGTCGATCCCGCACAGCCACATGGAGGCCAAGCCGGTCCAGCGGCCGCGTCCACCGATCTACCTGGGCGGATTCGCCCCGGCCGCGCTGGAGCGCGTCGGGCGGCGGGCCGACGGGTTCCTGCCGATCGCCGTCGTGCCCGGGATGGCCGACATGGGGGCGGCCGTCGACCGGCCGCTCGCCGCCGTCCGCGAGGCCGCCGTGCGCGCGGGGCGCGACCCGGGCGTGCTGGACGTGGTCCTCAGGGTCAACCCCACCGCCGAGGCGGCGGTCGAGGACATCGCGACCGCGGTGCTGGAGGCCGGGGAGCACGGCGTCGGCCACGCCTTCGTCGACCTCCTCTACCTGGCCGAGGACGCCGACCGGACGCTGGACCTCGCCGCGCGGATCATGGAGAAGGTGCGCGAGCGCTGATGAGACCAGGGAAGGCCTTTTCCGGTAAATGGGGGAAATGTGCATTGCGCGGCAATCCGGTGCGCGTGTGAACGTGATGCGCTTCACCTTTTCCGGAAGGGTGTCCCTTCCTGCGTTTTCGCGCCTTCGAACAGGTGGAATCGCCCTTGTGGGCACCGCCCGGTACGGTTAGCTTTTGCGCGGACGACCCGTTCCGCCGGTCCCGCCCCTCGGCGCGAGGGGGCGGGGCCACCCCCCGGTCCTGGCAGACTGGACGGGTGAGCGAGGCAGAGAAGGCGTCCGAGCTGATCGGTTCGGCGGTCGGCGCCGTCCGGGACGACGACGAGGCGGGCGTGGACGCCGCCCTTGCGCCGCTGGCCGATTCCTCCCGCCCCGATTGGGCGCGCACCGTCGACCGCGCCCTCCTCTCCCTTCTCGCCTCACACGTCGCCCACGCCTGGCGTCGGAATTGGCAGCCCGCCGAACTGGTCCGGCACGCCGGGCGCGAACTGGGCGCGGACGCCGAGCGGATGTGCGCCGACGCGGTCCTCGCCGAGCGCGGGGAGCGCCCCGGGGCCGCGCTCGACCCGCGCTGGCGGGAACAGCTCCGCGCCTTGGAGGCTGAGGCCGCCGAAGGGGCGGATCGGCCGGGCGCAGCGCCCCCGACCCGGTTCGAGGCCGTCGAACTCACGCTGAGGCTGGCGGTGCTGCTGGAGGCCGTGCCTCCGCTGCAGCGGCTGTGCCCCCGCCCGGGGGAGGAGGCGCCCGTCGCGGGCCCCTCCGGCTCGCCCAAGCTCGACCGGGTGCGCGCGCTGCTGGCCAAGGCCGAGTCGACCGAGTTCCCTGACGAGGCCGAGGCCCTCACCGCACGCGCCCAGGCCATGATGGCGCGGCACAGCATCGACGAGGCACTCCTCACCGCGGGCGGCCCCGCTCCGGAGACGGTCGGTGTCCGCCTTCCCGTGGACTCCCCCTACGACGACCACAAGGCGACCCTGCTCAACGTGGTGGCCGAGGCCAACCACTGCCGTGCCGTATGGCACCAGGAGCTCGGCCTGTGCACGGTCATCGGCCGCCCCGCCGACGTGGAAGGGGTAGAGCTGCTGGCGGCGTCCCTGCTGGCGCAGGCGGCATCCGCCATGGTCGCCACCGGGGCGCGGCGCGAGCGGGCGGGCCGCTCCAACCGCAAGGCGTTCCGCGCCTCCTTCTGGGCGGCCTTCGCCGACCGCATCGGAGAGCGCCTGGAGCGCAGCGCCCAGGAGGCCGAACGGGAGGCCGCCGCCGAGCACGCCGCCGAAGGGCGGGACCTCGTCCCGCTCTTCGCCGCGCGCGAACGCGAGGTGGACGCCGCCGTCGACCGGATGTTCGAGGAGCTGACCTACTCGCGTGTCCGCGGCCCCGCCGACCTCGACGGCTGGAACGCCGGTCGGGAGGCCGCCGACGACGCAGCCCTGCGCGCGCGGGAGCGGATCCGGGGCGTGTGACGCGTGTGGCGCGGCGAGCGGCTCACCTGTCTGTACGGCGTGCGGACGCCGAAGGTTCACCTGGAATTCGGAGGACACGTGGGGCCCGCTGATCTGGACACCAAGCTGGGGCGGAGAGTGGCCGAGGCGGCGGACGCCGCGGTCGCGCGGCGCGGGGCCGTCTCTGTGATCGATGTGCTCACCTCCGTGGGCTGGTTGACCGATAAAGCCGTGGACCGGTGGCGGCGCGAGCTCTCGCCTTCCCTTCAGCACGTTGTCCAGGCCCCACCCGACAAGCTCCGCACGGCCGTCGCCCTCCTGGAGGTCTGGGCGCAGGCCAAGGGGATGGAGCGCGAGGAAGGGGAATACCTCGCCGCCGCCCGCGAACGGCGTCAGTTGCGCTTCCTCGCGGTCACTGACAACCCGGACACCTCGGACGCCCCGGACGGCGGCGACGCCGAGGAACGGGCGTTCCGCACGCACTGGATCGCCCCCGGCGCCACCACCGCGCAGCGCAACCGGGAGCACAAGCGCCGCACCAAGGCGCCCGACCTGGTCGTGCAGACGGCCGCCGGTGCATGGGAGTGTGCCGCCTGCGGGGCGGAGAACGAGGCCCTCCGGCTCATGGAGGGGGCGGTCCCCCACTGCCTGGAGTGCGCCGACATGGACCACCTGGTCCTGCTGCCTTCCGGCGACGCCGCGCTCACCCGCCGCGCCAAGAAGGAGAGCAGGCTCTCAGCGGTCGTCGTCCGGTGGGTGTCTTCCCGCAAGAAGTTCCGCCGGGTGGGACTCCTGGTCGAGGAGGGCGCCCTCGAAACGGCCGAGCGTCAGTGCCTGGCCGACGAGGACGCCCGCGCGCGGCGGCGGGAGCGCGACGCGGAGCGCAGGGCGGTGCAGGACGTCGACTTCCAGAAGCGGTTCGCGGCCGAGATCCTGCTTCAGTTCCCGCTGTGCCCGCAGGAGCGGGCCGAGCGCATCGCCCTGCACACGGGCGCGCGCGGCAGCGGCCGTGTGGGGCGCTCGGCGGCCGGACGCGACCTCGATCCCGGGGCCGTGCGGCGCGCGGTCGTCGCTTCGGTGCGCCACGAGGACACCCCCTACGACGACCTGTTGATGGACGGCGTGCCGCGCGAGGAGGCCCGCGCGCGCATCGCCGCCGACATCGACCGCGTCCTCAGCGCCTGGGGCGAAGCAGGACCGTGACGCATACGGCCGCCACGGCAGCCGCCCCGCCCAGGGCGAGCGCCACGGTGTGCATCGCGCCGGTGGCGCCGCTCCCGGACAGCCCGCCGCCGGTCAGGGCCGCCAGCACCGCGCCCGCGGCGGCGATCGCCACCGTCTCGGAGGTGATGCGCACG
The DNA here is from genome assembly GCF_027706745.1 of Nocardiopsis suaedae. Lineage (GTDB taxonomy): Bacteria > Actinomycetota > Actinomycetes > Streptosporangiales > Streptosporangiaceae > Nocardiopsis_A > Nocardiopsis_A suaedae. The sequence continues at coordinate 160,955 of NZ_JAQFWP010000002.1, forward strand.
GTGTTGAACAGCCCCGCCGCCGTCCCGGCCCTGTCGCGGGCGACGCTTCCGACGGCCAGCCCGTCGAGGAGGCCGTTGGTCAGCCCCGCACCTGCCCCGACCAGGGCGAACGGCGCCAGTAGCGCGAGCGGGGCGCTGTCCGGTCCCATTCCGGTCAGGAGCGCGGCCCCGGCGCCGGACAGCAGCACCGCGCCGGTGACCGGGACTCCGGCGGGCAGCCGCTTGGCCAGCGCGGTGCCGACGGCGGGCAGCGCCACCGTGGGCACGGTCAGCATCAGCAGCCACACCCCCGCCCGGCCGGGCTCCAGGCCGGCCACCGCGATGAGGTAGGTCGGCAGGTACACCAGCAGCGGCACCAGGACCGCCATGATCGCCCCCGCCGCCAGGGCGAAGGCCAGGAACCGGCGGTTGGCGAGCAGCGGCAGGTCGAGCAGAGGGGCGGCCGCCACCGCCGCAGCGGCGGCGGCCCCGAGCACGGCGGGCGAGCCGAACCCGCGCTCGGGCCCTTCGACGAGCACGGTGACCAGCAGCAGGAGCGCCGTGGTGAACAGCGCGGCCCCCGCCCAGTCGACCTTCCGGCCGGCGGCGCCCGGCGACGGGGGGAAGGACGGGCCGAGCAGCACCACCGCCCCGGCGACGGCGGCGGGGACGGCGAACACCGCCCGCCACCCGGCGAGGTCGACCAGCAGCCCGGCGGCCGTCGGCCCGAACGCGGTGCCCGCGCCCAGGACCGTGCCCAGCGCACCGAACGCCCGCGCGCGGGCGGGACCGTCGAAGACCTCCGAGAGGATCGCTGAGCCGCCGGTGAGGGCGGCGGCCGCGCCGACGCCCGCCAGCGCGCGGGAGGCGTCGAGCACGAGGATGCCGGGGGCCAGGGCGCTCAGGACCCCCGAGGCGCAGAAGAGCCCGGCTCCGCCGAGGAAGACGCGCCGCTTGCCCAGCACGTCGGCGAGGGCGCCGGACAGCACGAGGAAGGCGGCGAAGCACGCGTTGTAGGCGTTGACGACCCACTGCGTGGACACCAGGGAGGCGTCCAGGCCGGTGCGGATGCCCGGAAGTGCCAGGGAGGCACCGGTGATGGTCAGAGGGAAGGCGAGCGTGGACAGCAGGACGGAGATGAGGACGACCCTCTTGCGCGCGCTCGTGAGCACGTGGGGCGTCGGGGAAGTGGTCTGCACGGGATCTCGGCTCCGAAGTCGATGGTGGAGCCGGGCAGCATGAGGCGCCGCACCGGCGATCGGCTCTGGTGCGGCGGAGCGAGTCCTGGGGTACGCGCCGCCGCTAAGGGCGGCGCACTCTGTCCGAGATCGGCATCGGCGGCACGTTAACGCGGGGAGGGTTCAGGAGGCCACAGGTTTTCCGGCCGGTGCCCCGCTTACGGCGTCGCCCGTCCGTCAGGCCCCGGAGCGCGGGGAGGGGGCGACGACGACTCAGGGGGCACGGGCGCCTCGATCGGCCGAGGGGCGTGCGAATGGCCGCTTGGTCGCTGTCGTCGTCGGACGGGCCAGTACCCCGCCCGGCCCGGAATATCCGCCTACGGGGAGACCGGCGCCGACCCTTGAGAGGCGTTCGGAGGCGGAGAGGGGGGTTGCGGACACCCCCATCCGCCAAAGGGGCCGCCCCGGCGTTTCCGCGCCTGGTATGCGCGGTATGCGCCCCCGGTCGGCTGGTGCGGGGCGGGGAGCGCCGAGCTCACCCCGAGGTGCGCGGGGCCATCCGACGGGTCAGGCCGGAGAGCACTCTCCGCTTCCGTGGCTGTTGCTCAGCGGGGGCGGGCGTCGGCGCGGACCACATGGCGGCGGCCAGCGCGGCCGTGCCCGCCGCCTCTGTGATGTCGGTGGAGCGCGGCGGGTCCGGGTCCTCAGCGGGGGTGTAGGCGAGCTCCTCCAAGGAGCCCACCACCAGGGCGCCGCTGGCGCGCAGGTCGTCGATGTCCTCGGCGCTCCATGCGGCCACCTGCTCGCGGAACCTCGGGGGCACCGCCACTCGTGGTCCCCGTTCCTCCCGGGCGCGGAACGCGTCGACGATCCGGTCCCGCAGGAGGGCGCCCTCCTCGTGGGCCCAGTCCTGTGCGGACAGGTTCCCGTTGAGGGCGCGCAGCACCTCCGCTTCGGCGGCCGTCACCCCACCGTGCACGGTCGTTCCCTCGGTGGGGGCCGGAACGCGGTCGGCCGCCTCGGAGAGTCCGGCCGCCTCCATGAAGCGGTGCCACAGGCTCCCCGACCCCGAGCCCGGGTTGCTGACGACGGCGACCCGGTCGGGCCCGACCAGCGACGCCCACCGCCCGGCGAGCCTGCCCAGCCCGAACGCGCGCCACATGTGGGCGTCGGACTCCTTCTCCACGCTCTCCCAGCCCCGCGCGCGCTGGGCGGCCAGCCCCGACACGAAGCGGGGGAAGCCCGCCGTGCGCCCGTTGCGGACGTGCTGCTGCCAGGAGGACGGGAGCAGGCGGCCCAGGCTGCGCGCCGTGACCACCACCCGCACCTCGTCGGCACCGAGCTCGTCGATCACCCGCTGCGCCGCGTCGGACCGCACCACCGCGAGGGCCTCGGCGGAGACCACCGCCGTTCCCGGGCAGCCGCGCACCTGTTCGCGCAGCCGCTGCCACCAGGCCTCCTCGGCGGCCGCCCTGCGGGCGCCGACCCACGGGTACTCCCCGCCGAGCAGTCCGTACGTGGCCGCCTCGTGCGCGTTGACCCGCACGGGGCCGCCGCCCTCGGGCATCGGGTAGACCACGCCCAGCGGCTCCAGGGCACCCGCGCGCTCCTCCAGCATCCGCTGCAGGAAGGTCGTTCCGGACTTCTGGACGCCGATGTGCAGGACGAGGCGCTGTGCCAAGGCCGGTCACTCCCATCGGTGGTGAGCGTGCGGGGTCGCCCGTGAACCTACCGGCGCCCAGGGGACGGGCAGGCGAACGGAGGGCGAATTCCGCGCACGGGGCGGGCGGGGAGGAAGTGGTGGCACCACCGTGGGACGACGTGGTCCCCCTCTGGGAGCGGAAAGCGCCTGCCGCCTAACGTCGCCCCATGGACTCCCCTTCCACGCCCCGATACGCGGGCGCCGTGGCCGCCGGAGCGGTCGCGGCCCTCACCGCGCTCCCCGCGGCCGCCGTCGCCGCCCCTTCCGAACCCCCGGCCCCCGAAACGGTCACGTTCGACCTGCCCGACCCCACCGGCCCCTACGACGTGGGCACCACCGAGCTCCGGCTGGTCGACGAGGACCGCACCACCCCGTGGACCGACGACGTGCGGGAGCTGGCCGTGAGCGTCTGGTACCCGGCCGAGCACCGGCCGGGCGACGAGCCCGCGCCCTACGCCGACCAGCGGGTCGGCGACCTGTTCACCGAGTACCAGGTGGGGCGGCGGTTCGCGGGCGTCGACTGGGAGAGCGCGGCCGGCTCGGCCGTGCCCGGCGCCCGCGCCGACCGCAGTGCGGGCCGCCTCCCGGTGGTGCTGTACTCGCCCGGCGCCGCCGTTCCCCGGGTCTTCGGCACGAGCATGGCCGAGGACCTCGCCTCGCACGGGTACGCGGTGGTGACCGTCGACCACACCGGGGAGGCCCCGGTCCGGTTCCCCGACGGGCGATTCGACGACGGGGACCGGCACTGGGAGGACGAGCCGAACGTCATCACCGGGTTCACCGCGGCGCGCGTGCCCGACACCCGCTTCGTCCTGGACAGCGTGGAGGACGCCACGCGGAAGGGGTGGACCGACGCCGACGGGCGCCGGCTTCCCCACGGGCTCGCCAAGGCCCTCGACCCGTCCACCGCGGGCATGTTCGGCATGTCCCTCGGCGGCGCGACCACCGTGCACGGCATGGGGGCCGACGAGCGGATCGGCGCCGGGATCGACATGGACGGAAGCGTCGACTTCACCTCCGACCCGGAGTTCGCCGAGCGCTTCCCCACCGCCGACGAAGGGCTGGACCGGCCCTTCATGTTCATGGGCGGCAGCCGGGTCCGGGACGGGGAGGTCCTGCCCAACACCCACCGCACCTTCGAGGACTGGGGGCGGCTCTGGGACAACTCCACCGGCTGGAAGCGCGACGTGCACTTCGCCGAGGCGCGGCACTTCTCCTTCACCGACTTCCAGGTGGTCATGCCGCAGGTCGCCGAGGGCCTGGGCCTGTCGGAGGAGCAGGTGGAGGGCGCGATCGGGACCACCGACGACCCGCAGCGCCTGCACGCCTCCCAGCGCGCCTACGTACGGGCCTTCTTCGACCACCACCTGCGCGGTGAACGGCGGCCCGTCCTGGACGCGGACTCGCCCGGGCACCCGGACGCGCGCCTGGTCGGCTGACGGGGACGGAGGAGGGCGGGAGCGGGCGCTACTCGCCGTCCTCCCCGGACTCCTCGCGCAGGACCTCCCCGGCGAGGCGGAGGACCTCCCCGTCCATGCCGGGGACCGCCCGCACCAGGTGGGCCAGCGACTCCAGCAGGGTCACCGGGCGGGACCGCGCCGCCTCCATGGCCAGCAGGAACCGCCACGCGACCAGTTCGGCGACGTCCCGCCGGGCCTCGGGGAGCACCCAGGCGGTGGCGGCCAGCGAGAGCAGGGCCGCCTCGGCGGCCCAGTCCTCCGGGCCGTAGGCCAGGTCGACCAGGGCGGTCCGGCGGTCCGACCCGGCCCAGGGCTGGTCGCCGCGGTGGTGGGCGATGCCCAGGCAGGCCCACGCCTGCACGCGCCGGATCCAGGCCGGCCACACGGTGGCCGGGCCGCTGGGCGGGGCGGGCGGGTGCACCATCGCGCCGAGCAGGTCCTCCAGGGGCAGCCCGGACAGGCGCACCGCGTCGTCGTAGGCGGCGGGCAGGTGCCGCCACGGGTAGGCGGCCAGAGTGCCCAGCGCCTCGGCGGCCTCCGCGGAGGGCGGCGGTACGGCCGGTTCGGCGCCGGTGCCGCGGTAGTGCCACAGTCGGCGCCCGACCTCGCGGACCGGGCCGCGCGAGGACACCTCGGGCACGGTCAGGCGCGGGTCGGGCTCGGGGACCTCGGCCACCGAGATCGTGCACTCCGGGGCGGCGCGGCGCATCGCCAGCAGCGCGCTGGGCGGCTCCGGGGCGGAGACGGTCAGCGAGAGCGCCGCCGTCGCCGGGTCGACGCCCTGGTCGTGCATCTGGTGCAGCACGTTCACCACCGCCTCGGTGGCCGAGGGGATGGGCCCCAGCCAGAACCGGGTCTGCGAGCCCTGGGTGAGGACCCGGTCGGCGTGCTCGCCGCCGGGCCGGTCGCGCAGGTGGTCGGCGAGGGCCACCAGGTGCTCCAGCCGCCCGTCGAGGGAGAAGCGCATGCCGCAGGCGGTGGGGAAGGCGCTCGCGTCCTCGGGGTCCTGCTCCAGCGCGCGCTCCACCCACGCCAGGCCGTCGTACGGCCGCCCGGCCTTGGCGAGCAGCTCGCCGATGTCGGTGTGCAGGGCGAGGTTGCCCGGGTCGAACTCCAGGGCCCGCAGCCACGCCGCCTCCGCCTCGTCCCAGCGCTGCTCGGCCCGGTAGGCGTACCCGGCGGCCATGGCGGCGTGGAAGGACGGTTCGGCGGCCTCCGAGCGCAGGGCGAGCGCGACGGCGTCCCCGGTGCGGCCGCAGCGGCGCATCAGCATCGAGGCCGACCACAGCAGCGCCGGGTGGTCGGGCCGGGCGGCCAGGCAGCCGTCGAGCAGGGCCAGGAACGGGCGCAGTGCTGCCAACACGTCCTGGCCGACCGGGTCGTCCAGCGCGCCCACCAGGCGCAGCAGCGCGGTGCGCACCTGCTCGGGGTCGAGCCCTTCGGCGACCCGCCGGTCGTACATCCAGGCGGCGTCGGCCCAGGCGCCGTCGGGGCGGTGGCACTGGGCCGTCACCAGCAGCGGGAGCGCCTGGTCGGGGCGGCCGAGCACGGCCAGCGTGTGCGCCCGCGCGACCACGTCGCCCAGGTAGACGGGCTGCTCGACGGGGTACAGGTCCGGGCCGCCGCCGGGCCGGACGGCGAGCCGCGCAAGGAGCTCGTGCACCTCGGGCAGCCGGGGGTCGAAGACCAGGGCGCGGGCGACGTGACCGGCGGCGTGTCGGAGATCGCCGCCCTCCAGCGCCAGGCGCGCCATGCTCAGTTCGCCCTCGGCCTCAAGGCGCGGATCGGCGGTCCCCTCGTGGCCCTCGGCCATGTTCCCTCCCGCAGGGTGCGATGTCGCCGACATTGCCACAAACCGAGGACAGGGGGCGAATCCCGGTGTGTCACGACAGGTCAGGAGGCGGGCGGCAGCAGCGGCGCCACGTCGGCGCGCGCGAACCGGCCGTAGCGCCCGGGCTCCAGCCCGGCCCGTTCGGCGGCCACCTCGAAGCGGCCGACCGACCACCCGGCCTCGCGGGCGGCCTCCTCCGGGGTGAGGCTGGCGGCGAGCCAGGCCTCCCGCTCGGCGACGGCGCGGGCGACGGCGTCGCGGGGCAGGGCGTCCAGGTCGCCCCGGGCGAACATCGGGTGGCCGCGGAAGGCGCCCGCCGGGGCGAGCAGGCCGCGCTCGCGCAGGTCCAACACGTCGTCGCGGCGCACGTCCAGGCCGGTGCGCTCGGCGAGCACCTCGGCGGCCCGAACCGAGCCGTGGCCGGGGTGGTCGCCGACGGCCGCGCGCAGGTCGGCCACCCGGTCGCGGAGGGCGTCCGCGGCCCGCCGCGACCATTTGCCGTCCTCGGTGTCGGGGCCGGGGACCAGGCCGCGGTCGACGGCGCGCTCCATCTGCCAGCGCTCCAGGCCGATGAAGCGCGCCAGCTGCACGGGGCCCAGGGGGCGGCCCCTGGGGCGGTCGGGGCCGTCCTGGGCGTTGTCGGCGCCGCCGTCGGGCGCGGTGCGCTCGGCCAGCTCGGCCTGGATCTCCTCGACACGGTCGGGGAGGGTCTTGGCGAGGGCCTCGGACCAGTGGGTGCCGCGCACGTCGGGCGGCGGGACGAGCGTGAGCATGCAGGCGCGCTGGAAGTCGCCGTAGCGCATGCCCAGCCACCTGGAGAGCTGGACGGGGCCGAATTCGCGTCGGGACGCCATGGGGGCTCCTCCGGAGACGGGTGCGAGGGCCTCGAAGGTAGGCCGACCGGGGCGCCGCCGGGGGAGCGGTCTTCGCGGCTGTGGAAAAGCGGAAAAACGGCGCCCGCCTGCCGTCCCCGGGAGCGGTGCGGGGGCCCAGAGCGTCCTAAAGCCGTGGACGGGGAGGGGCGGTCGAGCATGGACGGGGAGAGAACGGATGCGCACGGGCACCGCGAAGAGGACTGCGGTGGTGTGGGTGGAGAACCGGGGGCTGCAGTGCTGCGGTGACCCGTTCTCGGTCGGGGCGCAGGTCGAGTGGTTCCTGCTGCCCGCCGGGGCGCGGGACCGGGCCTGGATGGGCGAGATCCTGGACCGCGGCACCGCGGAGGGCGTCACGCACCTCCAGGAGCACCACGCGGGCAGTGAGGAGCCGGTGGCGGTGGCGGGCACGGTCCGCAGGATCCGCGTCGTCCGCTGCCGGTACGCCGAGGTGAGCGGGAGCGTCCCGCGCTCCCTGCGCCCCGTGCCCGACACCACGGAGCTGGCCGAGGCCCCGTCCGCCCACGGGTGGGAGTCCTCGCCCGAAGGGGTCCAGGTGGCCGGGTACCTGGTGGACCTGGAGACGGCCCACTGACCCCGGGGACCGATGGCCGCGGGGCCCGCCCCGGACGCGGTGGGAGTCCGGTGTGGGCCCCGGGGCGCGGGAGGCCGGGGTGCGGGGCCGGTCAGCCCAGGACGGCCAGGGCGTCGGCCTCGACCAGCAGGCCCGCGGGCAGGCCCACGTACACGGTGGTGCGCGCGGGAGGGGCCTCCTCCAGACCCGCGAAGTACTCGTCGTAGATCCGGTTGAACTCGGCGAAGTGGTCGGTGTCGGTCAGGTACACCCGGACCATCATCACGTCCTCCCAGGCGGCCCCGCCCTCCTTGAGGATCGCCTCGACGTTGGCGAAGGTCTGCAGGGTCTGCTCGCGCAGGCCGGGGCCGACCGGCCGGGGCGCCTCGCCCTCCCGGGCCGGGCCGAACCCGACCTGCCCGGCGACCTGCAGGATGGTCCCCTTGCGGACCCCGTGGGAGAACCGTGCGGGCGGGGTGGTGTGGGTCGCCGGGGTCAGGGCGGTCTTGGGCGCGGACGCGCTCATGGTCTCTCCTCGTGCTCGTCGGGTCCGGTCTCCCCGCCCGGTTCCGGGCGGCGGCCGCAGTACTCGGCGGAGACCGCCTCGGCGGTGCGCCGCACCTGCGGCAGGAGCGCCACCAGCGCGTCGGCGCCCACGACCACGTTGGGCGCGGACAGCGACATCGCCGCCGCGACGCGCCCGTCTGGGCCCCGGACGGGCGCGGCGACGCAGTTGATGGACTCCTCGTGGCCACCCAGGTCGGTGGCCCACCCCTGCTCGCGCACCCGGGCGAGCTCGGCCAGGAAGGCCGCTGCGTCGGGCGTCGACCGGGGGGTGTACTTGGGGTAGTCGAGCCGCTCGGCCAGTGCGCGCCGCTCGTCCTCGGGCAGGTCGGCCAGGAGCAGTTTGGCCACGGCGGCGACGGTGATGGCGACCGGTCGGCCGATGCGCGAGTACATCCGCACCGGGTAGCGGCTGTCGACCTTGTCGATGTAGACGACCTCGCCCTCCTCGTACACCGCCAGGTGCACGGTGTGCCCGGTCTGCTCATTGAGCCGGAGCAGGTGCGGGTGGGCGACTTCGCGCACGTCCAGAGACTCCATGGCCTCCTGCGCGAGGGAGAACAACCGCGCGCCCAGCCGGTAGCGCTGGTCGGGGCGCCGGTACACCAGCCCGTGGTCGCACAGGGGCCGCAACAGCCTCAGCGCCGTGGACTTGTGCACCCCGAGGCACCGGGCCACCTGGTCGAGCGTGGCGGGGCCCTCGGCGAGCAGAGGCAGGACGGTCAGCGCGCGGTCGACGGTCTGGCTCATGGTGTCGCGGCCCTCTCTGCGCACGGTAGGGCCCCGTCGGTCCAGCCGGGGCCGAGACGCAGTGTGCCCCACTCCTCGTCGGGCAGCGCCGCCAGCGCGTCGGCGCGTCCCCGGGCCGGGGGCGGGGCCAGGTCGCCGGGGGAGGTGAGGGCGGCCGCGGCGGTGAGGTGGCCGTGGCGCAGGCGCGGCCGCAGCGGCAGGCCGCGCAGGGTGGCGGAGAGGAACCCGGCGGCGAAGGCGTCCCCGGCCCCGACGAGGGCGGCCACTTCCACGGCGGGCGCCGGGGAGAAGACGCCGGTCGGCGCGTCCCCGGTGAAGGCGGTCGCCCCCGCGGGGCCCTGCTTGACGACCAGCGCGCGCGGCTCGGGCAGGGCCGAGCGCACGGCGCGCGGGCCGCCGGTGACGCCCCAGGCGGCCTCCGCCTCGTCCTCGCCGACGAAGACGATGTCGCAGCGCCGCGCCAGCTCCAGGAGGACGTCGGGGGTGTCCGGGGCGCCGCGCCACAGCTCGTCGCGGTAGTTGACGTCGAACGACACGAGGGGCCGGTGGGGGCGCCGTTCGGTGAGCGCGCGCATCAGGGCCAGGCAGTCCTCGGACAGGGCCGGGGTGATGCCGGTCAGGTGCAGGACGCGTCCGGCGTCGGTGTCGGCGGTGTCGACGGTGGCGGGCGACATGGCCGAGGCGGCCGAGCCGCTCCGGTAGTACAGGCGCTCGCGGCCCGTCCGGAAGTACACGCCGGTGCGGCGCCCGGGGTCGCGTGCGACCGCCGAGGTGTCCACGCCGTAGCAGGAAACGGCCCGGATCAAATAGTCGCCGAACCCGTCGTCCCCGACGCGGCCGATCCACCGTGCGCTGTGGCCCGCCCCGGCGAGGGTGCAGGCGACGTTCGATTCGGCCCCGCCCAGCGCGCGCTCGAAGGAGGGGACTTCGGCGAGCGACCCCGGCCGGGAGGGCAGGAAGGTCACCATGGACTCGCCGAGGCAGACCGCGTCGAAGCGGGGGGTGGGGGGCATGTCGGGCCGCTCCTCGTCCACCGGCGGGGCCGGGGGGGGTCGTCTGGGGGTGTCCGGACAGGCGGGCCGGCCGGGGGCTCCGGAGGCGCGGGGGACGCCGTTGACCGCCGTTCCCCCGGATGGTAGACAGCGACGTGCGCGAAGCGCAACGCACATTGCAAATATTGCAACGCCAGAACCGGGAGCCGCGATGTCCACCCCGCACCCGCACCGCCTCGGCGGCCTGGAGCGCCTCGCCGACGAGGTCGTCGACGTCCGCTTCAAAGGGTTGCCGCCCGACGCCGCGGGCACCACCGCCGGGGCCCTGGCGGCCCAGAAGCGCAACCTGTTCACCGGCGGCTTCACCACCCCGGTGCTGGCGATGTCGGCCGAGCGCACCGAGCACAACCTGGCGCTCATGGAGGAGTACACGCGCCGCCACGGGCTGGCGTTCGCCCCGCACGGCAAGACGTCGATGGCCCCGCAGCTCTTCGACGCCCAGCTGCGCCACGGCGCCTGGGGCATCACCCTCGCGGTCCCGCACCAGGTCCGCGTCGCCCGCGCCTTCGGGGTGCCGCGCGTCTTCCTCGCCAACGAGCTGGTCGACCCGGCCGCCCTGCGCTGGCTGGCCGCCGAGCTGGACGCCGACCCCGGCTTCACCTTCGCCTGCTACGCCGACTCGGTGCGCGGCGCCGCCCTGATGGACGAGGCGCTGCGCGCCGCCGGGGCGCGGCGCCCCGTGGACGTGGTGGTCGAACTGGGGGCCGGTCCCGGCGCCCGCACCGGGGCGCGCGGCGCCGAGGAGTGCGCCGCGGTGGCCGACGCCGTCGCCGAGGCCGACCACCTGCGGCTCATCGGGGTCGCCGGGTACGAGGGCGAGGTCCCCGGCGCCGACCGCGACCGGGTCGCCGCGTGGCTGCGCGCGCTGACCGACCTGGCCGCCGCCTTCGACCGCGACGGGCGCTTCGCCCACCTGGCGCCCGACGAGACGATCATGGTCACCGCCGGGGGCAGCGCCTGGTTCGACGCCGTCGCCGAGGCCTTCGCCGGGCTCGGCGGCCTCAGCCGACCGGTGCTCAAGCTGCTGCGGTCGGGCGCCTACGTCTCCCACGACGACGGCCTCTACCGCGAGCGCACGCCGTTCAACCGGGTGCCCGAGGAGGGCGGGCTCCGGTCGGCGTTCACCCTGTGGGCGCAGGTGGTCTCCCGCCCCGAGCCCGGCCAGGCCTTCCTCAACGCCGGGCGCCGCGACGCCGCCTACGACCAGCACCTGCCCCGGCCGCACCTGGTGCGGCCGGCCTCCGGGGGGCCGGTGCGCCCCGCCGAGGGCCTGGAGGTCGCCAAGCTCTCGGACCAGCACGCCTGGCTGGACGTGGCCGAGGGCGTCGGGCTGGAGGTCGGCGACTGGGTGGGCATGGGCATGTCCCACCCCTGCACGATCTTCGACAAGTGGGAGATGGTGCCCCTCGTCACCGAGGACGGGACCGTCACCGACCTCATCCGCACGTTCTTCTAGGAGGCGGCCGTGGACCTGGTCATATCCGGCGCGCGGGTCATCGACGGCGGGGGAGGGCCCTCCTTCACCGCCGATGTCGGCGTCGAGGGCGGGCGGATCACCGCGGTCCGCCGCGGCGGCGGACCGCCCCTCACCGGCGCGCAGCGCCTGGACGCCGACGGGCTCGCCCTGGCGCCCGGCTTCATCGACATGCACGCCCACTCCGACCTGGCCCTGCTGCGCGACCCCGACCATTCGGCCAAGGTCGCCCAGGGCGTCACCCTGGAGGTCCTCGGGCAGGACGGCCTCAGCTACGCGCCGGTCGACGACCGCACCCTGGAGCAGGTGCGCCGCGCCATCACCGGGTGGAACGGCGACGGGTCCGACATCGACTTCGACTGGCGGACGGTGGGGGAGTACCTGGACCGCCTCGACCGGCAGGGCATCGCGGTCAACGCCGCCTACCTGGTGCCGCAGGGGTCGGTGCGCATGCTCGCCCTGGGGTGGGAGGACCGCGAGCCGACCGCCGCGGAGCTCGACCGGATGCGGCGACTGGTCGCCGAGGGCATGGAGCAGGGCGCCGTCGGAATGTCGTCCGGGCTCACCTACACGCCCGGCATGTACGCCTCGGGTGCCGAGCTCGCCGAGCTGTGCGCGGTGGTCGCCCGGTACGGCGGCTACTACTGCCCCCACCACCGTTCCTACGGGGCCGGTGCGCTCGACGCCTACGCCGAGATGGTGGACCTGGCCCGCCGGACCGGGTGCGCCCTGCACCTGGCCCACGCCACCATGAACTTCGCGCCGAACAAGGGGCGCGCTCAGGAGTTGCTGGACCTGGTCGACCGCGCGCTGGAGGACGGCGTCGACGTCACCCTGGACACCTACCCCTACACCCCCGGCTCGACGACGCTGGCGGCGATGCTGCCGAGCCGGGCGAGCGAGGGCGGTCCCGACGCGGTCCTCGCCCGCCTGGCCGACCCGGAGGAGACGGCGCGCATCCGCCACGTGATGGAGGCGGAGGGGTCCGACGGCTGTCACGGGGTGCCCATCGAGTGGGACACCATCGAGATCTCCGGGGTGTCCGACCCGGCGCTGTCCCCCTACGTCGGCAAGTCCGTCGCCGCGTCGGCGGCCGAGCGCGGCGAGGAGCCGTTCACAACGGCGCACCGGCTGCTGGTGGAGGACCGGCTCGGGACGACGATCCTGCAGCACGTCGGGCACGAGGAGAACGTGCGGGCCATCATGGGCCACCGGGTGCACTCCGGCGGCAGCGACGGCATCCTCCAGGGCGACAAGCCGCACCCCCGGGCCTACGGCACCTTCCCGCGCTACCTCGGCCACTACGCGCGCGACGAGGGCGTGCTGGCGCTGGAGGAGTGCGTCGCCCACCTGACGTCCCGCCCGGCGGCGCGGCTGGGACTGGCCGACCGGGGCCGGGTGCGCGAGGGGTACAGGGCCGACCTGGTCCTGTTCGCCCCGGAGACGGTGGACGCGGGGGCCACGTTCGAGCGCCCGCGCGCGCTCCCGGTGGGCGTGCCGCACGTGCTGGTCGACGGGCGCTTCGCCGTCCGCGACGGGGTGCGCACCGATGTGCTGGCGGGCCGGGCGGTGCGCGGTGGCCGGAACCGGCCACCGGAATCGGTGTGAGTTCCGGGTGAGCGCTGCCGTGGTTGGCTTCCCTCTGCGAGGAGGTGGTGCTTTTGTGGCACCCGCGACCGATGAGGGAAAAAGCGGCGGAAGAAATTCCGGAAACCTGTATGTCCGAATCCGGGCTGCCGCTGGCCGCGCACATGGTCGAGTCGATGGACGCGGCCGACGCCCTGTGGGACGGCTACCTCTCCCCGGCCTTCCGCGAGGGGCTCGCCGCGGACATCGGGGAGGGGAGCGCGCGGGCGCTGTACCGCTGGCTGTCGGCCCTGTCCGGGCTGGGCCGGTGCACCCCCGGCTACCAGCGGCTGCACGCGGCCCGCTACTCCGGCGACCCGGCCGTCGCCCCGGTCCCGGTGGCGCCCCGCACCGGGCGCCACGAGCGCGCCTCGTCGTACCTGACGGCCCTCTTCCTCCGCGAGGAAGGGTGGTCGCGCGAGGCGGCCGAATGGGCGGGATACGCCGTCGGCGGATGGAGGGTGAACGTCCTCCGAGAGGCGGCCGATTCCGAGGAGTGGGGCGGTGCGGAATGGCGCGCCCTCCAACGCGACCTCTTCCACGGAATGACCGGTGCGGCCGGATTCCCTCTGGAATCGCTCGCCTGGCACGTTCCTTCCCCGGGCGTTCAACTCGCCTGTTCGGGCGCGGTCATCCTGGCCGACCGGGTGGCCGCGCAAGGGGGAGAGCTTCCGGCGGCCGCGCCCCCGGCCCTGGCCGACCTGTCCGCCCCGGGCGGCGGCACGGGCGACCCCCGGGTGCACGAGGCGGCCCTGGAGGCCGCCTTCGAGATGGAGACGCCCGGCCTCCTGCTGATCGCCTCCCCTGACGGCACCGAGGCCGCCTTCGCCGCCGCGGAGGTCCTGGCCGCAAAGTTCGGGCTCGACGGGTTCTTCTACGCCCTGCCCACCCAGGAGGCCCTGGACGCCGCGGCCGACCGGGTCGTGGGAGAGCGGCGCAGGAGCCTCAACGGGATGGGCACGCTGGAACAGCTCCGGCTCGACCAGGCCGACACCACCGACCCGCGCATGATGCTCCGGCAGCTCACCCTGGTGACCCGGGCCGTGATCATCGACGCGGCCGATACCTCCGCCACCTCCGCCGACACTGCGGCCGTCCCGGCCCCGCGCAGGGCGCGGCGGCTGCCGCGGGCCGTCCCGCCCGCCCTGTCCTGGCTCGGCGAGCACGGGGTGCCCGCGGTGCTCCTCACCCCCGACCTGGGCGAAGGGGAGCGGGGCGCGCTCTTCGAGGCCTACACCGGTGATCTGCTGGTGCGGCCCAGGCAGGGGACCTCGCCGCGGATCACCTGGGCCACCGCCCCCCAGCGGCGGTCCCGGGCCGCGTGAGCCACCGGATCCGGGGCACGGAGGCCGGTCACGGGAGCGGGACGGTCAGCCCGGGCCGGGCGACCGTCGTGGGCCCCTGGAAGGACGTGGCCGCCGCCCGCTCCGCCTCGGCGGGGGAGGTCCCCGGCCACAGGTGGGTCAGGACCAGGCGGGCCGCCCCGGCCTGGGCCGCGTACCTCCCGGCGAGCTCGGCGGAGAGCAGGTACGGCGCCTCCAGGAGGGGGACGCGGTCGACGAAGGTCGCCTCGCACAGCAGCAGGTCGGCACCGGCCGCCAGCTCGGTGATGTGCGGGCTGGGCCCGGTGTCGCCGGTGTAGGCGAAGACCGTCCCCGCGGCCGTCAGGCGCAGCCCGGCGTTGGGGACGTGGTGCGGCAGCCGCCGCGTCTCGGCGAGGAACGGGCCGACCGGGAAGGCGTCCCCGGGGTCGAACGACCGCAGGTCCCAGGCGCCGTCCACCGCGGAGCCGCGGTCGAGGGCGAGCACGGCGTCCAGCGCGCCGTGCGGGGCGTGCACGGCCAGCCGGGGGCAGGGCGGGTCGGCGTAGGCGCGGGCCCGCAGCAGCGGGGCGAGGTCGGCGCAGTGGTCCGGATGGCCGTGGCTGACCAGGACCGCGTCGACGGCGGCGGGCGAGGTGTGCTCCTGCAGGCGCGGCATCACCGCGAACCCGGGGTCGACGAGCAGCCGGAAGCCCTGGTGCACCAGGAGGTAGCCGCTGCACGCCTGGGCGGCCGTCGGCCAGGCGCCGCTCCCGCCCAGAACCGTCAGCCTCATGTGCGGCGACCCTATCCGGTTCAGCCCTCGACCATCGAAAGGCGCGCCAGCTCGGGGTGGTGGAGCAGGTGGTCCGGGCCGAAGGCCAGGTAGGACACCGCCACCGCCAGCCACGGCACCGCCGGGCCCTGCCAGCGCAGCGGCTCGGTCTCGTTGAAGAGCTGCACCAGCGCCCACTGGTCGAGCATCGGGTTGACCTGCATGTTCCTCGAATGGTGCCAGGAGAGCCAGCGGGTGCCCTCGACGAGCGCCAGCAGGCGCCGGTCGGTCACGTAGACCTGGACGCGCTGCTGCTCCCGCCACTGCGGCGCCGCCATGGCCTGGGCGCGGTTGCGCGCCGAGGCGTTCCCGATCGCCTGCGCGGTGAGCCCGGCGGCGACGAACGCCGGCGAGCCGAAATAGAAGCCGTTGGACTGCTGGTACTCCACGTCCATCGTGTAGAAGCGCGAGTAGTCGGCCACGAGCTCGGCGTGGGCGACCTCCCCGGGCTCCAGGCGGACGGGGACGAACGGCAGCCGGGGCAGCTCCAGGCCGGACAGGAGCGCGTCGCGCAGGTCGACCCCGCTCTCCCAGCCGGTCTGCCACATCTGCTGCTCGGGGGGCATCCCGGTCATGCGCATCACTCCCAGACGGTGGCCTGAAGGGTGGCCGTGCCGACCCCTCCAGGGGACGAGACGGCTTCGATGGAGGCGACGCGCCCCTGGTCGGTCTGGACGCAGAAGCGGGCGCCCGGGGTGAAATCGGCGCCGGAGGTCCCGTTGGTCTCGATGGCGTCGAGGCAGGCGGCCTTGTCGGGGGCCTGCCCGCCCTCGGGGAGCGGGGCGATGCCGCCCGAGGAGTTCTCGAAGGCCACGCCGTCGATGTTGGGGCGCAGGACGAAGTCGCGCCCGTCGATCCGGCTGTCGGTCCGCAGCGGCGGGTCGGTGTCCAGGTCGACGTAGGTGTACGGGCTGGCGACCTCGACGCTGAGCTCGTCCTCGAACAGGACGGTGTCCTCCTGCTCCTGGCCGGCGGAGTCCTCGGCGGCCGCCTCGCCCCGCCCGCCGCCCCCGTCCCCGCCGGACTCAGTGCCGGAGCCCTGGGCGCCCTCCTGGGCCCCGCCCTGGGAGCCGTCCGCGCCTGCGCTCGCCTCGCCCTCCCCGCCGCGCCCCGCGGTGAGGAAGACGACCGCCGCGGCGACGAGCACGGCGAACCCGAGGAAGACGACCGCCACCCCGAGCGCCTTGTTGCCGCCGCCTCCGCCGGATCCCTTCGCGGCGGGTGTACCCGGAGGCGGCGGAGGCTGCGGATAGGACCGGCCGCCCGTGCCAGAGGGAGGGGGGTAGCTCAACGGGATCTCCAACCCAGGTCTTCGGGAGCGGATGGGCGCTCGCCCGTGGACGCCGGAATTCTACGGGGCCCAGGAAGGGCGGATCGGCCGCATCCGTCGACACGGTCGTGCATCGTCCGAACACCGGGCCGGACGGGGCGATACCGTACGGACCGTACCGTTGCGGGCGCGCCGGTCGCCGGTGGTGGTGGAACGCCCCCTGTCCCCTCTGGAGTGCATGGATGTTCACGGTCCACGTGTCGAGGTCCGCGCGCGGCGCGGCCTCCGGTCTCGATGAGATCCTCCGGCACCCCTCGTGCGCCGGGATGGACCTCTACCTGCACGTGGACCCCGGGGAGTACACGGCCGACGCGGCGCACGTCGTGGACCGCCACGTGATCGTGGTGCCGACCCAGGGCCCGGGCACGGTGTCGGTCTCGGTGGCCGACGACGCCGTCTTCGAGGTGCGCCAGGGCCGCCTGGAGCTGTACGGGATCGAGGTGGTCGGCGGGTCGCAGCAGCACCCCGGCATCGAGCTGTACCCCGGCACCTCCATGAAGGCCCTGGACTGCGTCTTCGCCCTGCCGCTCGGCATCGCCGCGGACGCGGCCCCGGTGGACCTGGAGGGGTGCCGGGTCTCCGGCGGCACGCTGCGCATGCGCGGCGGTGGCGGCCGGGTCGTCGACACCGCCTTCGACCGCGGCGGGGCGGAGGTCACCGGGGAGGCGCGGGCCGAACTGCGGGGGCTGCGCTTCACCGGCCCGTCGCAGAGCCACGCCCTGGTGGTCGCCGACCGCGCCGCCCCTGAGATCACGGAGTGCTCCTTCACCGGCACGGGCACCGAGGAGAACCTCACCGTGGGCGTGGTGGGAGGAGCGTCCCCCTCCTTCACCGACTGCACCGTCGAGGACGCCGCCGGGCGGGGGGTCTGGGCGGGACAGCGCTCGACCCCCACCTTCACCCGGCTGCGGGTGTCCGGCGGTATCCGCGACCAGGTCGCCCTGCTGGTCGAGGAGGACTCCCGGGCGACGTTCCGGGACTGCGCCGTCAGCGCGGCCGCCGGGCCGGTCCTCTTCGTGCACCAGTCCGAGGCGCGCGTGTCCGGGCTGGAGGTGGACGGTGCCGCTGCCGACGTGTTCCAAGGGGTGGGCGGCCGGATCAGCGTGGACGGCGCCAGGCTCCGGGACGTCTCCGGCACCGCGCTCAATCTGCAGGGCGCCGCCCGTGCGGAGGTCCGGGGGCTCGACATGCGCTCCTCCCCCTCACAGGCCGGGGAGGAGCCCAAGCCGGGGATCCGCCTGTCCGGCTCTCGCGCCGACATCGACGGCTCCACCATCACCGGGACCGGGGCCGGGATCGGGGTGATCGCGCGCGAGAGCTCCCTCGCCCTGCGCTCGGTCGAGATCAGCGGCGTGCTCTCCGGCGTGCGCATCCTGGACGACACCACTCTCAAAGCCGAAGGGCTGACCGTCGCCCGCTGCCACAGGAGCGCGCTGCTGGCGGACTCGGGGGCCTACGGCGAGGTCTCCGGGGCCGACCTGCGGGTCCTGGGCGGGGGGACCAACGGCGTCACCGTAGGGGACGGGGGCCGCATCGCCCTCAAGGACTCCACGGTCGCCGGGGGCACGAACGGGATCGCGGTCACGGACGGCGGCGCGGCGACCGTCGAGGAGACCACCATCACCGGCGTGAACCAGGTCGGCGCCGGGGTCAAGGGGACCGGGCGGCTCCGCCTGGTGCGCTGCACGCTGCGCCGCAACGGGCAGAAGGACCTCCACGCCGACCCCGGGTCCGTGCTCCAGGTGGAGGACACCGAGACCGAGAAGGGCCTCCCCGAGCAGGCGGTGCGCGCGGCCGCCGACCGGAGCGCCCCGGCCCCCGCCCCCGCCCCGCCCCCCGACACCGATGCGCGCCCGCTCGGCGAGGTCCTCGCCGAGCTCGACGCGATGGTCGGCCTCGACGGGGTGAAGAAGGAGGTCCGCGCGCTGGTCGACCTGCACCGGGTGAACGCCAAGCGCGTCGAGGCCGGGCTGCCGAGCCTCGACTTCAGCAGGCACCTGGTGTTCTCCGGTCCGCCCGGCACCGGCAAGACCACCGTGGCGCGCATCTACGGGCAGGTGCTGCGCTCCCTCGGGGTGCTGGAGCGGGGCGGCTTCATCGAGGCCTCCCGCGCCGACCTCGTCGGCGAGCACCTCGGCGAGACCACGCGCAAGACCACCGAGCTGTTCCAGCGCGCCCGCGGCGGCGTGCTGTTCATCGACGAGGCCTACGCCCTCTCCCGCTCCTTCGGCAGCGGCGCCGACTTCGGCCAGGAGGCCATCGACGCCATGATCAAGCTGATGGAGGACGCGCGCGAGGAGGTCGTCGTGGTCTTCGCGGGCTACTCCGACGAGATGCGCACCTTCCTCGCCGCCAACCCGGGCCTGAAGTCCCGCGTCTCGCGCACCGTGGAGTTCCCCAACTACCAGCCCGAGCAGCTCGCCACCATCTTCACGGCCATGGCCGAGGGCAAGGGGTACATCCTCGGCCGGGGCGTGCGGGACCTGGTGGTCCGGCACTTCCAGGGGCAGACGCAGGACGCCTCCTTCGGCAACGGCCGCGAGGCGCGGCGCATGTTCGAGCACGTGGTGCAGCGCCAGGCCAGCCGCCTGGTGGCCGACGGGGCCACCTCCGCCGACGACCTCAGCCGGATCGTCCCGGGCGACCTGGAGGGCGCGGTCGACCCCGGGCTGACCGCCCGGGTGGGGGCCCCGCGCGACGAGCGGCAGGCCCAGACGCTGATGCGGCGCCTGGAGGCCATGGTGGGCCTGGACAGCGCCAAGCGCGAGGTGGCCGAGCTGACCAGCCTCATCTCGGCCGGGCGGCGCCGCCAGGCCGCCGGGCTGGAGGCGCCGCTGCCCTCCCGCAACCTGGTCTTCGCCGGGCCGCCCGGCACCGGCAAGACGACCGTGGCGCGCATCTACGGCGAGCTCCTGGCCGCCCTGGGGGTACTGGCCCAGGGGCAGGTGGTGGAGGCCTCCCGCGCCGACCTGGTGGGCCGGTACCAGGGGCACACCGCGCAGCAGACCCGCGAGGTGGTCGAGCGGGCGCGCGGCGGCGTGCTGTTCATCGACGAGGCCTACAGCCTGGCGGGCGGGGGCGGCGGGAACGACTTCGGCGCCGAGGCCGTGGAGACCCTGCTCAAGCTGATGGAGGACTACCGGGACGAGGTCGTGGTGATCGCCGCGGGCTACACCGACCGGATGCGCGCGTTCCTCTCCACCAACCCGGGCCTGGCCTCGCGCTTCTCGCGCACCGTCGACTTCGCCCCCTACACCCCGGGCGAGCTGGTGGACATCTTCGCCGACACCGCCCTGGCAGGGGACTTCCTGGTGCCCGACGCCACGCGCGAGGCCGTCGCCTCGGCCGTGCGCTCGGAGCGGGAGCGCTTCTCCCACGGCAACGCCCGGGAGATCCGCAAGCTCTTCGAGGACTCCGTCGCCCGGCACTCGCGCCGCATCGAGCAGCAGGCGTCCGACGGCCGGGAGCCCACGCTCGAACAGCTCCAGAACCTGCTGCCCGAGGACGTCCTGCCCGGGGGCGTCCCCGGTGGTGCCGCCGCCCCGGCCTCCCCTGGGGACGGCGCCGCCTCCGCAGCGGATCCGAGCGTGCGCGGACGGCGATAAGGTGGCGTTCCGTCCCCAGCATCGTCACTCACGGAGAGCAGGCGGAACAGGTGCGGACGTCGAGTCTTCGCCATAGTCGGGAGCATCGCGGGTCCCGTGGCCGGGCCGGGAGCGAACCGGACAAGCGGCCATGGCGGGTGCCCCTGGCGGTGTGCGCCGCGGGCCTGCCCGTCGCGGCGGTCGCCGTCGCCTACAGGCGGGGCCTGCCCGTCCCCGGTGCGCCCCTGGTCAAGTCCGCGCTGCCGGAGTACGTCGAAGCGCTGCCGTGGTTCGCCCACGGGCTGTGGGTGGGGTGCCTGATGCTGCTGGCCAGCAGCGTCCTGCTGTCCGTCCCCGAGCGCGCGCGCACGCGGTGGCTCGTGTGCGCGCTGGCCGGGGCCACCGTGCTGGCCGCCGCCCTCGCAGGCGCGATCACCTGACGCCGCATGACGCCGCACCGCTCGTCGGCCTCGGGAAGAACGACCCTGAGCCCGCGTTGGTAGCGGCGTTCTCCCCGAGGCCGACCTGGACGCGGTGTCAGTCCTCGGAGACCGACAGCACCAGCTTCCCTTGCACGCGCCCGGTCTCGCCCTCACGGTGGGCGTCGGCGGCCTTCTCCAGAGGGAAGACCCCGGCGATCTCCGGGCGCAGGGCGCCCGCGTCGACGAGGGCGCCGACGGCGCGCATTCCCGCCTGGTCGTGCTCGACCACCATCTCCGCGCCCCGCAGCCCGCGCTTGTGCGCCTCAGAGGCCAGGCGGTCGGTCCCGGTGGGCAGGATGCTCACCACGATGCCGCCGGGCTTCAGGGAGTCGAGCGACCTGAGCGCGTTGTCCGGGCTCACGGTCTCCAGGACGGCGTCCGCGTCGCTCACGGCCTCGGTGAAGTCCTGTGAGGTGTAGTCGACGACCTCGTCGGCCCCCAGGCCCTTGACGAAGTCGTGCTTGCGCGCGCTGGCGGTGCCCACGACACGGGCGCCGCGCGCCTTGGCGATCTGGACCGCGAAGTGGCCCACTCCTCCGGCGGCGGCGTGCACGAGCACCTTCTGCCCGGCCTTCAGGTCGGCGGTGTCCACGAGCGCCTGCCAGGCGGTGAGGGCGGCCAGCGGGACCGCCGCGGCGTGGACGTGGTCGAGCGACGACGGCTTGGGGGCGAAAGCGCGCGTCGGCCCCGTCACGTACTCGGCGTGCGACCCGGCGCCGTAGGCATAGGGCAGCATGCCGAACACCTCGTCGCCCGGCCGGTACAGCGTGACCCCGATGCCGACGGCGACCACGACCCCCGACACGTCCCACCCCAGGACGTACGGCGGGTCGCCGAGGAAGCGCCGGCCGCTGCGGTGCTTGTAGTCGGTCGGGTTCACCCCCGCCGCGCGGACCCGCACCAGGACCTCGCCCAGCCCGGGGGCGGGCACCTCCTTCTCGACCAGGTGCAGCACCTCGGGGCCGCCGTGGGCGTCCTGGGAGATTGCGCGCATGGTGGCCGGGATCTCCGGATTCGTCGTGTCGTTGCTCATGGACACCAGGGTGGCGCAGGTGGCCCGGGAACGAAATGGCCGGATCGCCAATGTCCGATACGATCCTGCCATGCGTCGATCCGCCGTGCCCGCGCCGCACCGCGTGGCCGTCCTCGCCCTTCCCGGCGTCTACCCCTTCGAGCTGGGCATCCCCGCGCGTGTCTTCGGCGAGCTGGGCGAGGAGTACGAAGTCGTCACCTGCGGCGCCGAACCGGGGAGCGTCGCCACCCGCCAGGACTTCGCGATCGCCCTGGAGCACGGCCCGGAGGCCCTGGAGACGGCCGACACGGTCGTCATCCCGCCGTTCGACCTGGCGCCGCTGGCGGAGTCCGGCCGGGTGCCCGACGCGGCCGCCGCGGCGCTGCGCCGCGTCCGCCCCCACGCGCGGATCGTGTCGATCTGCACCGCCTCCTTCCTGCTGGCCGCCCTGGGGCTGCTGGACGGGCGCCGCGCCGCCACCCACTGGCACCAGGCCGACCTCATGCGCCGCCTCTTCCCGCGGGTGGAGGTCGACCCAGGGGTGCTGTTCGTCGACGAGGGCCGGATCCTCACGTCGGCCGGGGCCGCCTCCGGCGTGGACGCCTGCCTGCACCTGGTGCGCCGCGACCACGTAGCCGAGGCCGCCAACCGGGCGGCGCGGGCCTGCGTCGTCCCGCCCTGGCGCGACGGCGGGCAGGCCCAGTACATCGAGCGCCCGGTCCCCGAGGCCGGGGACGCGGGCACCTCGGCGGCCCGGGAGTGGGCGCTGGCCCGCCTGGACCGGCCGCTGACCACGTCCGAGCTGGCCCGGAACGCGCGGATGAGCGAGCGCACCTTCGCCCGCCGGTTCCGGCAGGAGACGGGGACCAGCCCCGGCCGGTGGCTCACCGCCCAGCGGGTCGCCCGTGCACGGGACCTGCTGGAGGACACCGACCTGCCGGTGGACCGGGTCGCCGCCGAGGTGGGGTTCGCCACCGCCGCCTCCCTGCGGCGGCACCTGCACGCGGCCATCGGCGTCTCCCCGCTGGCCTACCGGCGCACCTTCCGGTCCGGCCCCCGGGCCGGGTCCGCGACCGGGACTATCGTGGGGGCATGAGCGCTTCGACGCCGCCCGCCGACCCCGCCCTCCGCCGCCATGAGGAGCTGCGTCACTTCCTGCGCACCCGCCGGGCCCGGCTTACGCCCCAGGACGTGGGCATGCCCGAGGCCGGGCGCCGCCGCACCCCCGGACTGCGGCGCGAGGAGGTCGCCGTCCTGTCCGGCGTCGGCGTGTCCTGGTACACACGCCTGGAGCAGGGGCGCGACATCAACGTCTCCGGCGGGGTCCTGGACGCGATCGCCCGGACGCTGCGCATGGACGCGGCCGAGCGCGAGCACCTCTACCTGCTGTCGGGGCTCAACCCGCCGCCGGCGTCGCCCGAGCCCGGCGCGCGCGTGCCCGACGAGCTGGTGCGCGTGCTGGACTCCTGGTCGCCCCGCCCCGCCTACATCCGTGACCGGTACTGGAACCTGACGGCGGTCAACGACGCCGCCGCCGAGGTGCTCGGGTACGGCGGGGGCGAACACAACTGCCTGGTCACCTTCTTCACCAGTGCCCGGTACCGCGCGCTGGCGCGCCACTGGTCGGCGGCGGCGCCCGACGTGGTGGGCCGGTTCCGCGGGGACGCCGCCCGCTACCAGGACGACCCGGAGTTCGGCCGGATCGCCTCGGACCTGGTGTCGGTCAGTCCGGAGTTCGCCGAGCTGTGGGAGCGGCACGAGGTCCTCACCGGGAGCCGTGCGGTCAAGGCGGTGGTCCATCCGCAGGCGGGGGACCTGGTCTTCGAGACGACCCTGCTCGGCATCCCGGAGCTGCCCGGCCACAGCCTGGTGCTCTACAACCCCCGCCCCGACACCGGCACGCAGGAGGCGCTGGAGCGCCTGATGACCTCGGTGCGCCTGGCGGCCGCGGGGTAGCGGCGGCCGGACGGCGCCGCCGGAGGGTGGTACTGGCAGTGGCAGGATCACCCGGGGCTGCCGCTGCAGCGGCGGGCGCCCCATGCTGGTCCCATGAACGACAACGGATCCATGCGCACACGGAAGTTCCAGGGGCGCGACGTGGGGGCGGTCGGCCTCGGACTCATGGGGATGAGCTGGGGGTACTCGGCCTCGGAACGGGACGACGCCGCATCGGTCGACCTCATCCGCCGGGCCGTCGACATGGGCGTGACCTTCATCGACACCGCCCAGGTGTACGGCTCGGGCCACAACGAGGGCCTGCTCGGCCAGGCGCTGAAGGGGATCCGCGACCGGGTCGCCATCGCCACCAAGACAGGACTGGTCGTCACGGACGCCGCGACCCACGCGATGCGGCGCGACGGCACGCCCGAGCACGTCAAGCGGTCCCTGGAGGAGAGCCTGAACCTCCTGGGCACCGACACCGTCGACCTGTACTACCTGCACCGGGTCGACCCGGAGGTGCCCCTCGCCGAGACCTGGGGCGCGATGGCCGAGCTGGTCCAGGAGGGCAAGGTGCGGCACCTGGGGCTGTCGGAGGTCACCCGGGCCCAGGCCGAGGAGGCCCACGCCGTCCACCCCGTGGCCGCCGTCCAGTCGGAGCTTTCGCTGTGGACGCGGGACGCCCAGGGCGCCGAAGGCGGGTCGGCCGGGGGCGGCGGCGGTCTGAGCACCTCGGCCGAGGGCCCCGGGGACGTGGTGGGGTGGACCGCCGAGAACGGCGCCGCCTTCGTGCCCTTCTCGCCTCTGGGGCGTGGATTCCTCACCGGCGCCGTCGACGTCTCCTCCATCGAGGAGGGCGACTTCCGGTCACGCCACCCGCGGTTCCAGGAGGAGGCCGCCGCGCAGAACATGCGCATCGTCGAGGTGGTCAAGCGCGTCGCCGAGCGCAAGGGCGCGACCCCGGCGCAGGTGGCGATCGCCTGGACGATGGCCCAGGGGGAGCACGTCATCCCGATCCCGGGGACCAAGAAGCTGCGCTACCTCAAGGACAACGCGGGCGCCGCCGACGTCGAGCTCACGGCGGAGGACCTGCGAGAGCTGGACGCGGTCCCCGCTCCGGTCGGGACCCGCTACTGATCGGGCGGGCCTGACGGGGCCGGGGGGGCGGCCACGGCCGCCCCCCTCAGCGCCAGCCGCGCACGATGAGCGTCAGCGCACCGGCGAACCCCGTTCCCACCGCCGCCAGGTAGGCGGGGTAACGGTGGCGCTGCCCGCGCGCGGCGGCGCCGAAGGCCGACAGGGCCAGGCCCGCACCGAGGATGCGGGTCCCCCGCGCCCGCGCGCTGGCCGTGGTGAAAGCGGTGGCCCCGAGCCCCTCGCGCCCGGCCCGGGCGGCGTACAGCTTGTAGGGGATGCCCGCCAGCGGCTGGTGGCGGACCCCCTTGGCGCCTTCGGCCGCCATCTGCTCGGCCACGGTGGCCCGCATCCGGGCCGTGGTCAGCGGTGCGGGGACGTCCACCCCGGAGCGTGCCAGGCCGTAGGCCACCGCGCCTCCGGCGACGCTCCCGACGGCCGCAGAGGCCGCCAGCTTCGGGCCCGAGCGGGGGTCGGCCACGCACAGCGCCGCCAGGGCGACCTCGGGCAGGACGGGCCACGACAGGGCCTCCGCGAAGCCCCAGCCGGCCGCCAGCGCCGTGCCGTAGGGCGAGCGGGCCAGGCGCGCCGCGCGCCTGCGGAGCGCGGAGTCGGCGGGACCAGCGGGTCCATGGGCGGCAGTGCGGGCGTCAGGGGTGTCAGGGGCGTCGGACATGGGCGGGCTCCTCCAGCATCCGGGCGATCTGTTCCTTGGCCTCCGCGATCCCGTCGGCCGGGGTGCCGAACCGCACCGTCACGCGGGTCGGCGTGACGCCGCCGCCCTTGGGCAGCAGCGCGCGCGTGCCGCTGATGGCGACCGGTACCAGGGGCACGCCCGCGTGGTCGGCGAGCCGGGCCGCGCCGGAGTGGAACCGGCCCATCCCGCCGTCGACCGAGCGCGTCCCCTCCGGGTAGACGATGACCGCGCGGCCCTCGTCCAGCAGGGCGCGGGCGCCCAACAGGTCGGCGCACCCGCCGCCGTTTCGCCGCACGGGGAACGCGCCGGTCAGTGCCTTGGCTGGCCAGGCGCGCAGGCCGTGCTCGAACCAGTAGTCGCCCGCCGCGGCGACCGCGGGCCGCGCGCGCACCGGCAGGGCCGCGATGAGCGCGGCCGTGTCCGCGTGGGAGGCGTGATTGGCGACCACGACGCAGGGGCCTTCGGGCGCCGGTCCGTGCGTGCGGACGCCGCCCGTGGCCGTGAGGACCAGCCGCCAGAGGGCGGCGCGGGAGAGGGGGCCGGGGGAGAAGGGGCCGGACGTCGTTCCGTTCATGACAACACCACCGCTACGGGAAGGGCGAGCAGGAGCGAGTCGGCGCGGTCGAGCAGGCCGCCCATGCCGGGCAGCCAGCCCCCGGCGTCCTTGACGCCGGCGCCGCGCTTGACCATGGATTCGAGGAGGTCGCCGAGGGGAGCGGCGACCGCGACGGCCACCGCCGTGCCGGGCGTGAGCGCCCCGAAGAGCGCCAGCACCGCGACGCCCGCCGCGGCGCCGGTGACCGCGCCGCCCCAGCGCTTGGCGGGCGACAGCGGGGACAGCGGCGGGCCGCCGACCCCGTGCCTGCCGAAGAAGTGCCCGCCGAACCAGGCCCCCACGTCGGCCACCGCGACCGCGGCGACGAGCGCGAAGGCGGCGGGGCCGAGCAGGACCAGGCCCACCGGCGCCGACAGCCACGCCACCCCGAAGACCGCGCGGCTCGCTCGGCGCGCCCCGTCCTCGGCGTCGCCGGAGAGCACCGGGACCAGGGCGGCGGCGAGCACCCCGAGCAGGGCCGCCCGCCAGAGCAGGTCGGGTGCGAGCCAGGCGGTCGCGGGAAGCGCGGCCACCACGGTCCCGGCGACGGCGGTCTCGGCCGTGCGCAGCCCGGCCATGCGCCCGTACTCGGCCATGGCGACGGCGGCGACCGCCGAGGCGAGCACGGCGGCGCCCGGCGCGCCGAGGGCGAAGGCGCCGCCGACGACGGGCGCGATGACCGCCCAGCTGATCCAGCGGCGCACCAGCTCGCGCCTGCGCGAGAGCCACACGCCCGCGCCGCTCACCCCGAGGGCCCCGGCGATGTAGGGGGCCGCCTCCACCGCGCCGATCACCGGGCACCACCGGACGCGGGAGCCGGAGCGGACCCAGCGGAAGCCGCCGCCGGTTCCGCCGTGCCGAGCCCTGCCGTGTCGAGCCTGCGCAGCTCCCTGCGGACGCGGACCAGCCGGAGCGCCGCCGTGACCAGCGAGCCGAGGATCATCAGCGGGAACACCAGCGCGGTGAACCCGGTCAGCGCCAGCAGGACGAACTGGGCGCAGCGCTCGGTCTTGCCGGACGGCCCGCCCTGGAGGCGCGGCGCACCGGCCGCCGCCCCCGCCAGGGAGACCCAGGAGGGGAGCGTGGCCGCCAGCGCGGCGCCCAGCACGGGCGCGGCGGGGTAGGCGGCCAGGCACCCGGCCAGGACCGCGAACTCGGCCAGCCGGTCGCCCAGCTCGTTGTCGAGCGCCCCGGCGCGGGTCGAGCGCCCGCTCTCCCGTGCGACGCCGCCGTCCAGGTTGGCGCAGGCGAGCCTGCCCACCAGGAGCGCGCCGACGGCCCCGGCGGCGATCGGGCCGGGCGGCAGCGCGGCGATCACGCCTCCGGCGGCGGCGCCGAACGCGACCCCGCCCCAGGTGAGCACCGCGGGGGCCACGCCCCGAGCGACCAGGGTGCTCCGCAGGGACGCCAGGCGGTCGGCGAACCAGGGCTTGAGTGCGTAGAGTCCGTCCATGCCCGACAGACTCCCGGGAGACGCCCCTCCCGGGCATCGGGGCGGGCGCTCAGGGGAGCTGAGTAGTGCTACTCAGCATTGCCGCCCGCCGGACGTTGGCCACCGTCAGGAGCCCGGGCCGGCGGACGAGGCCCCGAGGACGAGTCGGCGTGGAGGAAGCCCGCCATCGCCCCTTCCTCCACCGTTTCGGGGGTCACGGGCGACTCCGGGGCGGCCGGGCCATTGGCGGCGGTGACCGTGTCGCCCTCGTGGTGGTCGCTGGGGGTGAGGCCGGCTCAGTCTCCGGTCCTCGAAGTTCGCCTGTCCGGCCTCATAGGTCACTTGGACGCTCATGCCCGACCGGACATCACGGCGTCCGCCCCGCCGGTGTGGCCGCTTTCGTCCTGCGTCCCGACAGCGATGGAGGCGATGAGGCCGACCCCAGGACGGCGACCAGGACGGCCTCCTCGCGGGGCCGGGCCCGTGCCGTCCGGGCGATCAGCGGCGAGGAGGGCTCAGGGCGTCGATGTAGGCGTACGCGCGCTCGGGGTGGAGGAACCAGGAGATCAGGTCGGCCGGGTCCTCGAAGGCCTCGGCGAACCTGTCGGCCAGGCCCTGGTCCCGCTCGGCGGCGCGCAGGACCTCCCACACGTGCGGTGGGCCGTCCAGCATGACCTCGCTCCAGGCCGTCACATGGCGCGCGTGCCTCCAGTAGGACGCGAAGGCGTGCTCCATGAAGTCCTCGTCGAACGCGCGCGTGCCGTGGTCGACGATGGCGCGGCGGTAGGACTCGGCGCACGCCGAGGCGGCGTTGGCCCCTTGGGAGGTGATCGGGTCGTTGGCCACGATCGCGTCGCCCATGCCCAGCACGGCGCCCCCGCCGGGAAGCCGCCCCACGGGCTTGCGCACACACGGCGTGTACCCGCCGCGCGCTTCGGCCATCGCGTCGGTCAGCTCCACGTCCAGACAGCGCTCGTGCATCCAGGGGGCCTGGTCGCGCATGACCGACAGCACGCCCTCCAGCACCTCGCCGGTGCGGCGCCAGCTCGGTACGGGGAGGTCCATGGGGCCGCCGGGGACGGCTTCGACCAGGAGCGCGTGGCACGGGCCGGTGAGGGTGAGCGCGGGGACCGCGAGCACCTCGCCGACGCCGGGGACGGCGGTGCGGTGCAGCACCTTGCCGGAATGGTGGTCCTCCATCCCGCGCACGTAGGCCAGGGCCAGGGTGCGCTGCGGTGCGTCGAACCGGGTGCGCTCGGTGTCGACGGGGAACAGCCCGGCCAGCTCGCTCTTTCCGGTGGCCACCACCACCAGGTCGTAGGAGGAGCTGAACCACTGCAGGTCCGAGAGCGTGGCCCCGTGCAGGACGGTGCGGCCGCCCCGGCGCTCGAACTCCTCCAGCCACGCGGCCATCTTCACGCGCTGGTCCACCGACTGGGCGGGTTCGCGCAGGCGCCCGGTCCACTGGGCGTCCAGGGCGCCGCGCGCGTCGGCGACGCTCATCGCCACGCCCGTGATCCCGGGCGCGGTGGAGTCCCAGAACGCCAGTCGGCGGCGGCGCTCGCGGCGCAGGGCGTCGCCGAACAGGCACTGGGTGGACATCACACGCCCCGAGCGCAGGTCTGCCGGGGACTGCAGGGTGAGCAGAGTGACGTCGTAGCCATCGTCGAGCAGGCCGAGCGCCAGCTGGAGGCCGGACTGGCCGGCGCCGACGATGAGGATCTTGCGCATGCCGCTCCCGTCGTTGGAAGGACCGCGGTGGAGAGAGGTGGGGGTCACCGTCCGCCCGGCATCGCAAGGCCCGCCGGACGGCGTGTCCGGCGGGCCCAGAGGGCGTCAGCTAAGGGGTTCCGCTCGTCAGCGGCCGGTCTTGGGACCGTCGTAGGTCTTGGTGAAGAAGGCGCCGAGGATGCCCGCGACGAGCATCAGCGGCAGGCTGACGCACATCAGCACGGCTGCGACGGTACCGACCATAGGTGTTGTCCTCCGTTGTTCCGGCCTTCGGCCGGGGAGCGGGCCGTGTCCCCCGCGTCTTCCTGTCCCGGCGCTGTGCCACCCCCGAGCATAGATCGCCTCGCGCGCGGGTGCGTCCGGGCCCCCGCCCTCGGCGTGGTGACCGGGGGTGGATACCGTCTACCGCGTTCGGGGCGTCGGGACCGAGGGGGCGGCATGGGCGGTGTCATCACCGGATTCGGGGTCATCGCGAGCATCATCGCCGCCGGGTACGTGCTCGGCCGCCGGGACGCCCTCGGCGCGAACGGGCGCGAGGTGCTCACCCGGCTCGCGTTCTCCGTGGCCACCCCGGCGCTGCTGTTCACCATCCTGTCCGAGTCCGACCCCTCCGCGCTGTTCTCCGCCCCGCTCGCGGTGACCGCCCTGAGCATGGCCGCGGCCGCGGCGCTGTTCGCGCTCGTCGCGCTGGTCGGCCGCTGGGGCGCGCGGACCGCCGGTATGGGCGCCCTGTGCTCGTCCTATGTCAACGCGGGCAACCTGGGCATCCCCATCGCCTCCTACGTGCTCGGCGACGCGGCCCTGGTG
Source organism: Nocardiopsis suaedae (assembly GCF_027706745.1). Classification (GTDB taxonomy): domain Bacteria; phylum Actinomycetota; class Actinomycetes; order Streptosporangiales; family Streptosporangiaceae; genus Nocardiopsis_A; species Nocardiopsis_A suaedae. Next base: position 190,895 of record NZ_JAQFWP010000002.1, read on the forward strand.
GCGCCCGTCCTGCTCCTGCAGCAGCTCGTGGTCACCCCGGTCGCCGTCACCCTGCTGGACGCCGGGTCGCGGCGGGAGGGCGGGCGGACCGGCGTGCTGACCGTCCTGACCACGCCCCTGCGCAACCCGATCGCCGTGGCGGCACTGTCGGGGGTGGCCGTGGCGGTGACGGGAATCACGGTCCCCGACCCGCTGATGCAGCCCTTCGAGCTCGTGGGGTCCATGTCGGTGCCCGCCGTGCTGCTGGCCCTGGGCATCTCCTTGCACGGCAGCCCGGTGCCCGCTCGGGGGCCGGAGCGGCGGCACGTGCTGCTGGCGGTGGTCCTGAAGTCCCTCGCCCAGCCCGCGGCGGCCTGGGCGATCGGGACGTGGCTGTTCCACCTGGACGGCGAGCTGCTCTTCGCCGTCGTGGTCCTGGCGGCGCTGCCCACGGCCCAGAACATGTACACCTACGCCTCCCGGTACGGCGTGGCCACCAGGATGGTGCGCGAGGCGGTGCTGCTGTCGACCATCGCGACCTTCCCCGTCCTGGTGGGGATCGCCCTGATGCACGGCTGAGCACACTGCACTGCTGAGCACACTGCACGGCTGAGTACGCCGCCGAGCGCACGGTGGCGTGCACCGCCGAGCGCGCTGCCGCCGGGGCCGTGCCCGTCGCCGATACGGTGCCGACCATGACCGTCCTGAAATCCGTCGTCCTGTTCGCCGTCGCCGGCCTCTTCGAGATCGGGGGCGCCTGGCTGGTGTGGCAGGGGGTGCGGGAGCACCGGGGCCTGCTGTGGATCGGTGCGGGCGTGGTGGCCCTGGGGCTCTACGGGTTCGCCGCGACCCTGCAGCCCGATGCCCACTTCGGGCGCATCCTGGCCGCCTACGGAGGGGTGTTCGTCGCCGGGTCGCTCGCCTGGGGCGTGGTGGTCGACGGGTTCCGTCCCGACCGCTGGGACATCGCCGGGGCGCTGATCTGCGTGCTCGGGGTCGCCGTCATCATGTACGCCCCACGGGGGAACTGACCGCGATCTCCGAACGTTGCCCGGAGAACATTCCGCTTACGGCCGCACTCTTCTCCTCCCGGAGGTGCGATGGTGCCCCTCGACCCCCGTTTCCCTGCCCGGACCGGCGCCCGGAATCCCGGCGCCCCCGAACGCATCAACCCCTACGCGGCCACGACGACGGCGGAATTCCTCCAGGCCATGCGCGACTACCGGACGCGCGCCGGCACCCCCACGTTCGAGGAGATGGAGTACCGCTCGGGCGGTGTGTGCACCGCCGAGCGCTTCCGCTCCACGCTCGCTGGAAAGGCGATGCCGACCATCGCCCTGGTGGGGGCGTTCATCACGGCCTGCGGGGGTGACGCCGACGCCTGCGGCGAGTGGACCGCGGCACTGCGCTACCTCAAGGACAGGATCACCTCCTGACCCGCGGCCGCGCACTCACCGGCGGGGCTCGGAGACATCGTGCCCCGCCGTCCCCTCCCTCCTCTACTGTGGCCGGGTGACGCCTCAGCAGTTCATCGATGCGGCCCTGTGGTTCCCCGAGACGCGGGAGACCGAACCGTTCGGACCGGGCATCCTCGTGTACAAGGTGCGCGAGAAAGTGTTCGCTCTGCTCATGCCCGGTGACACGGAGCGGCCCGCGAGGATCTCCCTCAAGTGCGACCCGGGGCTGGCCTTGGAGCTGCGCGCCCAGTACCCGTCCGTGGTTCCCGGCTACCACCTCAACAAGCGGCACTGGAACACGGTGGCGCTCGACGGCACGGTCCCCGACGACGAGCTGGCGGAGATGCTCCGCCACTCCTACGAGCGCGTCGTGGCCGGGATGCGCAGAGCCGACCGGGACCGGCTCACGGCCGTCCTGGGCGATGACCTCCCGCCGCTGCCCGGGAACGCCTAGGAACGGTTCAGAACAGGCGGCGCGGCGGCTTGGGCGGGCGGACCGCCACGTCCGTCCAGTCCTCTGAGAGCACGGCCCGTACCGCCGCGGCGCGGTTACTCGGCCCCCTGTGCCCCGCCGCCTCCAGCGCGCGGTCCAGCACCTCGTCTATGGAGGGCCGGTCCCGGGGCTCCTTGGCCATCGCGGCCTTGACCAGGTCGTCCAACCCCGGTGGGAGGCGGTCCAGGTCGGGCTCTTCGCGGACCGTGCGGCGGGCCATCTCGGCCGGGTCGGCCACGCCGAAGGGATCCCGTCCGGAGGAGGCGAACGCGACGAGGGAGCCCCACAGGAACACGTCCGAGGCGGTGGTGACGGGCCGCCCTTTGTACTGCTCGGGGCTGGTCCACCCGGGCGTGCCCAGCCGGTCGCGCGGGCCGGGCACCGCCTCCGGCTCGGGGGCGCTCGGCTCGGGAAGGCCGATGTCGCGTACGGCCCGCCGGTACCGGCGCAGACGGATCCACCGTGTGGCCTCCTCGCGCACACCCAGGTGCGCGATGCCGAAGTCCAGGAGCTTGGGCCCGGAGGCGGCCAACACCACGTTGTTGGGCTGAAGGTCCCGGTGGACCACACCGGTCCCGTGTACCGCCCTCAGGGCGTCGGCCGTCCCCACGGCCAGCGCGCGCACCATAGGGGTGCGCAGGTGCCCGTGGCGGTCCACATGGTGGCGCAGGGTCGGCCCCGGGACGTACTCGGTGGCCAGCCAGGGGAGGTCGGCCAGGACGTCGGCGGCGACGAACCGTGCGACGCAGGGGCTGTTGACCCGGGCCAGCAGCCGAGCTTCGGCGGCGAAGCGCTCGCGGAAGCGGGGGTCCTCGGCGTGCCTCCGGTGGACGACCTTGACGGCCAGGTAGCCGTGCAGGCCCTCACCCGAGGCGGCGTAGACGGTGCCCATCCCGCCGGAGCCGATGCGCCCCACGACGGAGTAGCCGCCGATGCGCTCGGGGTCTTCGGGCAGCAGGCGGCCCAGCCTCCGCGGCCCGCGGGCCTTCATCTGCGGACCGCCAGGGGCATGCGACCGCCTCCCGTGTCTTTCCCGGGGCGCCGTCCTCTCCGGGGCGCCGACAGCGGCATCCTACGGCCACGGAGGCGCGACCCATAGCCCGATCCGCGCGCCCAGGAGGACGGCGGCGACGAGGACCCCGAGGAGGACGTAGAAGACCAGGCAGCCCAGACAGCAGGAGTGGCGGGAGGACCGGGCGGCGAGGGCGGACAGGACGAGGAGGATCAGGAGGACGCCGAGGGCAGCGACTACCATTCACGGTTCCTACCCGCGGGGCCGGGCCGGTCACCGGTCGTGGCCCAGTCGTTACCCCTCCTGGGGGCCGTCCGCTTCCTGGTCGGGGCGGGCGAACCCCTCGGTGATCTCCACGGCCAGCTCCAGCAGGGCCAGGGCGGAGGGCGCGCGCAGGTCCGCCAGGTCGACGGGGCGGTCCGAGGCCAGGTGCGGGTCCTCGGGGAGCTGGAGGGCGCGGGCGCAGCGCCGGTCCATCTGCTGCTCCAGGTCGTCGATCTCGGGCGAGGTTCCGGGGCCGCCCGAGGGGCCCTTGGCCAGCACCACGGCGGCGGTCCCGGCCAGCGGGGCCGGGGCCACCGCGTCCACCTCGTCCAGGGCGTTGGCGGCGGCGACCGCGCCTTCGCGGGTCGCCGGGGAGACCAGGACCAGGCGGGTGCAGCGTGCGAGGAGCACCGGGACGCCGGGGCGGTCGAGCCCGGTCCCGGCGTCCACGAGCTGCAGCGGGTAGTGCCGCTCGACGGCGTCGGAGATGCGGCGGACGCTCTCCAGGCCCAGCGGGCGGGAGGCGGTGTCGTCGGGGGTGGAGGCCAGCACGTCCAGTCCGCCGGTGGTCTGGGCGGTGAACCGGTTCATGTCCGAGTAGCGCACGGCCGCGTCGGGGGAGGCGATGAGGTCCTGCAGCGGCAGCTCGGCATGCCACTTGAGCGCCATGCGCTCGGTGATCGGCGCGCGCTCGGGGTCGCCGTCGACGGCGATCACCCGGTCGCCGCGGTGGGCGGCCAGCACCGCGCCGAGCGCCAGGGCGACCGTGGTGGTGCCGACCCCGGCGCCGGTGCCCAGCACGACGATCGACTGGTGCTCTTCGGGCAGGGGGGCGCGGCCCACGGCCGCCTCCAGCTCCTGTCGCCGCTGCTCGGTCTTGGAATCGCCCGGGTTGATCCGCCCGCCGGTGACGGTATAGAGGGCGCGGCGCCAGCCCCCTTTGGGGGCGGGGCGCTCCCGGCGGATCAGTGTGTCCGCACTGAGCTCGGACAACGGTGCGGGGGCGGACGCGCCGGAGCCCTCTCCGTCGGCCGCTGGCTCGGGGTGGGGGGATCGAACTGACACCGCTGGACTTCCTAGGGATCGACTGAGGAACAGGCCCTGTCTGCGGCATTTTACGCAGTGTCGCGGATGGGGGACCGGTCGGGTTCGTCCCGTCTTCACCGCGGTCGGACGGGAGGCGGGGGACGCGGGCGAACCAGAGCGGCGGGAGAGCCGTCTGAACGGGTGTCATGGACGGCTCCGGACCCGCGGCCACCCGCGGCCGCGGACCCGGGGCGAGAGAGGACGGACGGATGTATCCGCAGTACCCCCGGCATGCCCCCTACGGCTACGCGCCCGCGGCCCCTCAGGAGCCGCCGCCGCTGCCGGGGACGGTCACCGCCGTGCGCGTGCTGATGTTCCTGGGCGGCCTTCTGGGCGTGCTCTTCGGCCTCGGGGTCGCGGTCCTTTTCGGTGCGATTCTGGGCGTGGACCCCCGCGAGGTCGAGGACCTCTCCGAAGCGCAGGAGACCGCGCTCCAGGTGCTGGCGGAGGAGGGGATCGACCCGGCGGCCATGGCGGTCGTGCTCGGCTTGGCGATCGGGATCCCGCTGGCCACCGGGATCGTCTCGATGTTCCTGTCCGCGGTGGCCGGGCGCCGCTCGCGGCTGTGGCTGTGGTCGATCGTGGCGTTCCAGACCTTCCTCGCACTGGGATGGGCGGTCAACCTGCTGGCGCTGAACCTGTTCGCGGTGGTCCCGCTGGTGTTGTGCATCGTCAAGATCGCCCTGATCACCGGCTCGCGCGCGCGACGGTTCTACGCGTCGTGACCCTTCAGGGGCCCAGACGCCGCCGCGCCTCGGCGAGCCTGCGGTCGTGCTCGGACTCCTCCGGCATGGCCGCCAGCATCGCCGAGGCGCGCTCGCGCAGGGCGGCGAGGGCCGAGCGGTCGGTGAACACATAGAAGCGGTCCTCCTGCACGGCGGCGAGCACCTGCTCTCCGACGGCCTCGGGGGCCAGGCCGCACTGCTCGATGACGGTGCGCATGCGCTCGTCGTCGATGCGGGTGCGCAACCGCTCGGGGACGCCGCCGGGAACGGCGGCGATGCCGTGGTCGATGATGCGCGTCCGCACGCCGCCCGGGCACAGAACGGTCGTCCGGATGCCCATCCGCTCCAGTTCGGCGTCGGCGTGCAGCGACTCCGACAGGGAGATCACGGCGGCCTTGGCGGCGCTGTACTCGAAGAGGGCGCCTCCGCGGAGCCCGGCCGTCGAGGCGGTGTTCACGATGTGCCCGGGGCCGCCGCGGGCGACCATCCGCGGCAGGAACGCGTTCACCCCGTTGAAGACCCCGCCCAGGTCGGTCCCGAGCACGTGGTCCCACATGGCGGGGCTGGGGCCGGTGACCTCGGCCGCGCCCAGCACCCCGGCGTTGTTGCAGACGACGGCGGCCGGGCCGAGCCGCTCTTCGGCCTCGTCCGCGGTGCGGGCGAAGGCGTCGCGGTCGCGTACGTCGAGCAGGAAGGTCTCGGTCCGGGCGGTGGAGGAGAGCTCTTCGCGGGCCGCCTCCAGGGCGTCGGGGTCGATGTCGGCCAGGGCGAGCTCGGCGCCGGCGAGCGCGAAGGCGCGGGCCATTCCCAGACCGATCCCTTGGGCGCCGCCGGTGATGAAGATCGTCTTTCCTGCGACGTCGGTCATGCCGCTCCCTTATCCGGTTCCGTGGCAATTATGGGAGAGGTGGAACGGGGCGGGCGGCGGGGGGCCGACTCCGGTCGTGAAAGCGGGGCGGCGAGTTGTCCCATTGGCGCGCTGTCCCCGCGAGTGACCGCGGCCGAATGAGGACAGCGAACGATTATGGGGCGGCCGCAATTGCGGCCGCCCCATTGTTCATTTCGGCTATCGCGGTCCGCCGGGCGGACCGTGCTGCGGACCGTGCTGCGGGCCGGGCTGCGGACCGGAGGGGCCAGGAGGGCCGGGCGGCATCGGCTGCTGCTGCGGCGGCATGGGGCCGTGTGGGCCCTGGGGGCCGTGCGGGTTGTGCGGACCGTGCGGTGGTCCAGGGGGACCGGTGGGCCCCGGTGGGCCGGGAGGCATCGGCCCTGCGCCCTGGTGTGCCGAGGGCTCCGACTCGGCCTTGCCGCTACCCGCCAGCGCGACCAGGAGCAGCACCACCGCGATGCCCCACAGCACGGCCCCGGCGATCACCCGGGCGTACACCATCGGCTCGTAGGCGGGCGGCAGGAGGGTGAAATCGAGGATGAAGGTCGTGTAGACGCGCCACCCGGCGATCAGCAGGGTGTCCAGGATGAGCAGGACCCCCGCCGTGCGGACCAGCCCGCCCCCGCTCGGGGCCCTGCCCCCGCGGACGAGGGCGACGATCCCGACGGCGATGGTGAAGAGATCGAAGAGGAAGTACGGAACAGAGCTGAAAGCGTGGGAGATCATCGGCCTCTCCGATCGTCAGGACGCGGCCGGCGGGTGCGGACCGCCGGGGGGAGGGCCGGGAGGGGGCGGAGGCGCGCCGCCGCCGGGCGGCGGGCCGTAGCCCGCAGGCGGCCCATAGGGGTGGGCCCCGGGAGGCGGACCGGGTGGACCGGGCGGGCCGGGAGGCACGGGGGCGGCCGTGGCCCGCCGGGCGGGGGCGCCGCGCGTGGCGGCCAGCACCAGCAGGAGGAGGCCGACGCCCCAGAGGCCGTAGCCGAACACCGCGTCGAGCACTGAGCCCACCATCACCATGGTCAGGCTGGAGAACAAGAACATCTCCTGCAGGACGAAGATGTACAGCGGCGTCCACAGGGCGTTCACGATGAGCAGGACCAGGCCGGTGACCGCCATCCCGCGTCGGTGCGGGGCGATCTTCCCCAGCAGGGCCAGGCCGACGACCGCCAAGAGGACGGCGACGACGGGGGAGAGCAGGAACATGGGCAACCTCTCCGGGGGCGGGGGTGGCGGGTCGCCGTCGGAGGCGCGCCCATCGACGGCAGGGCCCCAAGGTACAGGAGAGCCGTCGGAGTCCGATTCGCCCCGGTCAGGCCGTCAGGGGGCGGTACCTGTCGGTGGTCCGGTGCGTGGAAATCGGGAATTCCGGGTGCCGGAGTCGCCCCCGTTCCTCCGGATGGCCGCACATGGCCGCATAACGCCGTTTTCCGTGCGCGGCGGCCGGTGATTTCCCGCCTCTCCGGGGAAAGACCACTGGCCCGTCCCCTCGATACGAGAGGATCCCCCCATGGAACGCCTCTGGGACGCCGACCCTTCCGCGGGGTTCCGCAGAAGGCTCGGAAAGACCGCCGCGGAGCTCGACAAGAGCCGGCTGGACGACGACTGCCCGGAGATCTGGGAGCTGGACAACGGCGACATCGCCGTCGTCGGGCGCGACGCGACCGACCGCTACGCGCACCGGCTCCCCGACGGAGTCAGGATCGGTGCGGACGAACGGCTGGTCGTGATCCCCGGGGCCATGCTCAGGTCGGCGAAGCCGGACATCTCCGATGACTGACCCGCACGCCTTCGAGGCCGTGTACGAGGCCCGGGGCACGGTGCTCGGCCGGGCGGACTACCACGCCGACGCCAAGGCCCTGCGGGAATCCCCCGACATCACCGGTGACGTGTGGAAACTCGAAAGGTCGCAGCGTTTCGACGAGTCCGGGGACGAGGCCTGGGAGGCCTACCTCGCCGGTGACATGTCCCGCGCCATCGCTATATTCGAGGGCGAACGGGAGCGGCTCCGGGAGCAGGTGGCGCGTTACGCCGGTCTGGGGCTGCGAATGCGCAGGCTGAGGGTGGCCGAATGGCCCCCCAGCGGCTATCTGCGATGGGAGATGCACAGTCACCGGGTATTCGTCGAGTGCGGTTATGAGATCGCCGTCTTGGACGCGGAGCGGATCGGCTCCTTGGAACGGCGGCGGCCCCTGCCCGAGACCATGGTCTACGGGGACCGGGTCGTCTACCAGGTGTTGTACGACCGGTGGTGGGCGCCGGCCGGGGCCAAGCGCATCGACGACCCCGTACTGGCCCGCCGGGTCGCCGACGCGATCGCCGTCCTGTACGCCCGCGCCGAGCCGTTCATGGACTTCTACCGGCGCGAGATCGCCCGGGGTGCGGAGCCGGGGGCGGGACCGGGGAGCGGTGAAGGCCTTCCCGCTCGTAGTGGCGCTGCTCTCGCTGACGGCCGTGGCGCTGGTGCTGGCGTCGCCGCTCGCCCTCAGGGCGTTCGGCGGCGCTGACGGGGAGTGGGAGCGGCTGAGCCTGATCGGTCAGACCTACGGGGCGGTGTCCGCGCTGATCGCGGTCCTCGCCCTGGTGGGTGTGGCCGTGACGCTGGTGTTCCAGGCCCGTGAGACGCGGCGCGCCGTCGAGGAGGGGCGCCGCCAGGCCATGGCCGAACTGCTCCGGATGGCCATGGACGACCCCGACCTGGACGCGTGCTGGGGGCCGGTGCCCGAGGGCGAGGACCGCACCGAGCGCAGGCAGCAGCTCTACACCAACATGATCGTCACCCAGTGGGGGACGGCGTTCCGGGCCGGGGCGCTGCCGGAGGCGCGGCTGCGGGCGGCGGCCGAGGAGATGTTCCGCGGCGGGGTCGGCCGCGCGTATTGGGCGCGGGCGCGCAAGCGCCGCCTGTCGGCCCCGGCGCGCCGGGCGGACCGCCGCTTCAACGAGATCCTCGAACAGGCCTACACGGCGGCGCGGCCGGTGACGGCGGCATCGGCGGCATCGGCGGCCGCTGCGGGGTCGGCAGGGTCGGCGAGCCGTCCGGACGGTGCCGGGCGGCGTTTCGGCGTCCCTCGGCGCACCCTGCGTGTCCTGGCCGCCTTCGGCGCCGGTGCGGCCGTCGGTGCCGGTGCGGTGGCCGGGGCGGGGCCGCGGAGACGGCCGGGGCGCCGTGAGTGGCGGCGCCGCGGGGTGCGGACGCCGTGGGGCCGGAAAACCCTTTGGTGACGGGTGTGCGGGGGTGGACAATCGCCCGCATGCCTCAGATGTTCGACAGCCCTGAAAAGGACCCGCGGATCGACCCGCCCGAGCGCGGAGGAGAGGTGGACGTCCTCACCGGGTTCCTCCGCTACCAGCGCACGACCCTGGAGCTGAAGTGCTCCGGGCTCACCGCCGAGCAGATGTCGCGCCGGGCGGTCGAGCCGTCGGTGCTGTCGCTGCTCGGGCTCCTCCGGCACATGGCGGACGTCGAGCGGGCGTGGTTCCGCGTCGTCATGGCGGGGACCGAGGCGCCGCCGCACTACTGGTCGGAGGAGGACATCGACGGCGACTTCGACAACGTGGCGGCGGAGGAGGAAATGGTCCGGGACGCCTGGGACCGGTGGCGCGAAGAGGTCGCCTTCGCCGAACGCTTCGTCGATGAGGCTCCGGGCCTGGACGCGACCGGCAGGGACCCGCGCCGGGGCGCGGTGTCCCTGCGCTGGGTGCTGGCCCACATGATCGAGGAGTACGCCCGCCACAACGGCCACGCCGACCTGCTGCGCGAGGCCGTCGACGGCACGGTCGGGGAGTAGCGGTGGCCGGCGCGCCCGGTCCTTTCGGGCCCGTGATCGACACCCGCCCCCTCTTCCCGAGGGAGCGGGGGCTCCTCGTGGACCTGCTGGCCGATCTGGACCGCGACGAGTGGTCCGCCCCCACCGTGTGCCCGGGCTGGGACGTCCACGACGTGGCGGCCCACGTCCTGCACGACTACACGCGCAGGCTCTCCGGGGGCAGGGACGGCCACCGCGGCCCGCCCTTCGCGCAGGGCGAGGCGCTGGCGGACTTCATCCACCGCACGAACGGGGAGTTCGTCGCGGTGGCGCGGCATTTCAGCCCCGAGCTCATGGTGGACCAGATCGCCCACCTCGGGCCCCAGCTGGACGCCCTGTGGGCGGGCACGGACCTTGACGGCCCCGCCGACCTGGACATCCCGTGGGCCTCCGACGCGCGTCCGGCCCCGGCATGGCTGGACCTCGCGCGGGAGTACACCGAGTTCTGGGTGCACCAGCAGCAGATCCGCGACGCCGTCGGCCGCCCGGGCGCCGACGGTCCGGACCTCGCCGGTCCGGTGACCGATGCCTTCACCCGCGCGCTGCCCAAGGCGCTGGCCGGGCTGGAGCGCCCGGACGGGACGTCGGTCGAGATCGAGGTCCAGGGGGCCGCAGGCGGTGTGTGGACCGTGGCCGCCGACCAGGGGCGGTGGGGGATCGGCCGCGGGCACGCGCCGGACCCGGCGGCCCGGGTGGTGATCGCCCAGGACGACTTCTGGCGGCTCGCCACACGCGGCATCGGCCCTGACGAGGCGCGTGGCCGTGCCGGGGGCGGCGGGGACGCCGGGCTGTGGGAGGCCGCCACGGCGCTGGTGGCGGTCATCCGCTGAGCTCCGGCGGGTTCGACGGGTTCCGACGGGTTCCGGCAGGCGCGTCAGCTGTGGGCGTCGACCGCTACGAGCCGGATGCCGTCCGGTAGCGCGTCGATGTAGGCGTTGGCCATGGCCCGGTACCCCGACTCCGCCGAGCGGATGTCCGGGGTGCTTCCGATCCAGCCGCCGAAGGGGGCGTTGATCCACTCGCCCTCCAGCGTCAGCAGCGCGGCGCCGGGCACCGCGCGGGCCCGGCGCTCTTCGATGTAGCCCTCCTTGCCGGCGCCGGGGGCGTCCAACGCGTAGTCCATGACCGCGCCCAGGTCCGTGTGGAACAGCGCGTCCACCAAAGGCTGGCTCCGGTAGTCGTCCTCCGCGCGCTGCCGGGGGAAGTCGGGGGAGACCAGCCGGGCGAACGAGGACCAGCCCAGGGCGGGCGGCAGTTCGGCCGCGCGCTCCTGGAAGCGGTCCCACTCCAGTTCCGCCTCGCGCGCCGCGCTCTCCCGCATCGACTCGAGGTCGAGCGCGCCTTTGGGGCCGCCCGCCGCGCGCGTGCCTGTGGCCGCGGCCTTCGGCAGGATGAGCCGCGGGTCGCCGCGGGCCCCGGGGCGGACGTGGAAGTAGTCCTCCCAGCGCCCTCCGGCCAGCCAGTAGTCCCACTCGCCGCGCGGGTTGAAGGTCGACTCGAAGTAGGGGCGCCCCACGCCGTCGAACAGGATCGGCGGTTCCCCGTCGGCGGGAACGAGGTCGCGGTTGTAGGCCTCCGCCACGGCGTCCCACGTCAGCTCGTCGTCGGGGACGGTGAGGCCGAAGCGCGCCCGCAGGTACTTCACCGCCCAGAAGTCGGCGGGGCGGGACTGGAACTCGGTGTAGTCCGGGTACGGGTCGACCTCCCGGTCGAGGTCGAAAGGGGCCATGGCCGACCGGAGCGCTGGAGCGTCGTCACCGTTGGTGCCGTTGGTGCCGTTGGGGCTGTTGGTTCCGGGGGCGCCGGGACCGCCGTAGGGACCGTCAGGGCCGTCGATTCCGTTGTCGAGGGTGACGATCACAAGGGAGTGCACCATGGGAGCCTGCCTGTTCGGACGGTGCGGGGCCGGCGCGTGTGGGCCCCGGGTGCGATGGTGCCACGGTCGGCCGTGTCGTGGAGGCGTCAGTGGAAGCGCACGTCGACGCGGGCCAGGCGCCATCCCAGGTGGTGCAAGGCCGTGGTGCTGACGGCGGTGCGCAGCTCCTCGGCGAGTCGCGGGGCAGGGACCTCGCCGGTGAAGCGCGCGCTCAGCTCCACCGCGACACCCTCCGGCGCCTCGGAGAACCGGCACCGCCCTACGACGGCGCCGGGCACCGTGTCGCACGCGGCCCTGAAGAGCGCTGCGACAGCCTCCGTGCGGATCCTCGTCCACCCGCGCTCCCCGGCGGGGCCGGGTGAGCCGGGCAGTGCGATGTACCCGCTTGAGCGCCCTTCCGCGCGCACGGTGCGCATCACCCGGTCGGCGAGGCCGGGCGGGGCGGCGGGCAGGTCCTGTTCGGCTTCGTCCCGTGCCGCCGTGAGGATGCGCAGCTCCTCCGCGGCTGCGGTGCAGTGGGGGCACGCGCGCTCGTGCGCGGTCGGCCGTCCCCCGCGGAGGTGATCCAGGAGGGCGTCGAGGGACGTGCCGCACGGCAGGAGGTCGGCGCCCTCGTCGTCGGGGCCGCCGTGGTCGTCGCTGCGGCCGCCGCCGTCAGGGCCGTCGGTGCCGGGGCCGTTCACCGCCATGGCTCAAGCGCCTCCACGAGACGGGTGCGCGCGCGATGGATGCGTCCGCGCACAGCGGTCGGGGTCGCGTCGACCACGTCGGCGATCTCCTCATAGGCCAATCCTTCCATCTCCCTGAGGATCCAGCAGATCCTCTGCGGAGGCGGCAGGTCGGCGAGGGCGCGGTCGAGGGCCTGTCGGAGCCCGCTGCCGACGGCCCGGCCCGCCGGACCGGTCGCGGGGTCGGCGAACTCCGCCCCTTCGGGCAGGGGGTGTTCGGGGGAGCGGGCGCGCGCGGCGTTGAGCGCGCCCCGGGCGGCGATGCGCAGAAGCCAGGGGCGGAACCGGTCGGCGTCGCGCAGGGAGGGGAGCCGCCGCCAGGCGGTGACGAGGGCCTCCTGGGCGGCGTCGGCGGCCTCTTCGCGGTCGCCCAGGGTCCGCAGGGCGACTCGGTAGACGGTGCCCTGGTGGCGCAGAACGAGGGTCTCGAACGCGGAGGTGTCGCCGTCTTGGGCGCGCTCGGCCAGCACCCCGTCGGGTGGGCCCGGACGACCCGGCACGCTCCGCCCCCTTTCCGTGCGCTCGGCCCGGCGAGGGGGACCGGAACAACGTTCCAGAGGGGAGTGGTGACGCAACGTTACCCATCATGACCTGCGTAAGCGTGGTTGTGTCGACTGTGGGACACGTCACATACTGGGGAACGTGAGCGGAACCGGCAGAGAGGTGTCATCCATGGTGACGGGCGCCGACGGCGAGCGTGCGGCCCGCTGACCGGTGAGGGGGGCCTGGTCGGCCCGGGCCCGCCGCCTCGGCGCCCGTCCTGATGTGAACGGACCGAGGAGGGGACCATATGACCGCGCTGCAGCAGGAGGCGGCGGCCCCCGGCCGCCCCAGAGCGGGGGAGGCCGCCGGCCGGCGAGGGGCGTCCGGGCACAGGAGGCGGACGCGGGTCCCGCTCCGGGCGGCGACGCTCGCCGCGGCCGCCGTGGCGGCGGTCGCGGCCACGGCGGCCCTCGTTTCGGCGGTGGAGGTCATCGATGTGCTGGCCGATGCCCGCCTGGAGGACCCCGGTCTGCGCATCGCGTCCGTGGTCCTGCTGGTCATCGGCGGCGGCATGCTCGTGGCCGGTGGAGCGAGCCTGCTCACGGGCGGCGCGGTCGCCGAGGCGCCGGTGGGCGCGGCCGACGCGTCGGACCCGCTTCCGGGGGTGCGCAAGGCCCTTGAGGAGTCGGCGGTGACGGTCTCCGGGGTGGAGTCGGCGCACGTGCTCGTCGGTTCCCGGTGCGTGCAGGTTCGGGTCGTCTCCTCGGTGCCGCGCAAGGAGGCCCGCCGCAGAGCCGTCGAGGGCGCGGTCCGGGCACGATTGGACTCGCTGTCCCTGGGCGAGGAGTTCAGCGTCCGAGCACAGGTGGAGTCGCCGGGCGTGGGTGCGTGAGCCGCCGGACGGTGCCGGTGGTCCGTCGTGTTCGTCCGGAGCGGCGCTGGGGCGAGTTCGGGGTCGGGCTCGCTCGCGGTGAAGGTGGGGCAGGCGGCTGAGCAGGTACCCCGTTCACAGGCCGTGGCCGTGCGGCGGGCCACCGGAGTGTGAGCGGGATGGCGGCGACGGAGAGAGCGGGGCGGTTCCCGTGCTCGTGGCGGCCGCCGACCCGGTGCGCCCCTGCCCGGCGATGATCTCGACGAAGGTGCTGCCATTCCGGCGGTTTTGACAGCATCTTCGTCGAGATCATCGCCAAGGGGGCGCGTGGGTGCTGTGGGGGCGGATTGGGGGGGAATCGACACCTGATCTGCCCAATAGCGTCGATTTCACGATGCAGGATGCCCGAGCCCTTCTCCCGCCGCCCTATATGCCCGGTATACACCACTCGGACGGCCCCCTCCGCGAGGATCTCGGGGAACCCGGGGTTAATCCGGACACGATAAGCCCGACTTCCCCGAGATCTGTTGGTGGATGATGGTGCTGCCGGGGGTGCGGGCGCCGCGAACGCGCTCGGCCACCCGCCCACCCGGCCGCGCCGCCGCCCGGGCTGCGAGGGGCCTGTCGCCCGGCAGGCAGGGTCGGGGAACCGCTGGGCTCTGGCCGTCGCTGCCGAGAACGGTGACCATCCGCACGCCAGACGGCCGACAGCGCTGCCGCATGGGCCGCCTGGGCTTCCTGCTGTGCCTGACGTGACTGGGGTGGGCGGATGGTCACTCCGGTGGGCGCGGGCGGATGAGGTGCCATACGGCGTCGGCGGCCTCGTCGGGCGGCCACGGGGCGCCATCGTCTGCGGTTCCTTGGGCGATCACTCCGATGAGCGCCCCCGCCAGGAACGATGCGTGCAGCTCCACGGGGATCCCGTCCGAACCCTCGGGGCGCGCGCCTTCGGTGAAGCGCGCGGACAGCTCCTCGGTGAGCCGTGTCCTGAGTGCGGCGGCGCAGCCGGGGCTGCCGTGGGCGCCGAGCATGCGCCCGTACAGGCCAGCGTTGGCGCGCACGTGCTCGAACAGCTCCACGAGCGGCTCCGGCGCGCGGTGGGCCGGGGAGTCCAGCGGGCACAGCGAGGCCGCCCGGACCACCGGCGCCAGGGCCTCCTCCATCGCGTCGGTCAGCAGCGCGTCCGCGTCCTTGTAGTGCGCGTAGACCGTGGCGCGGTTGACCCCGGCGCGGCGGGCGATCGCGGCCGTGCTCAGCGGGGCCCCGCCGCCCTCCACCGACAGGTCGAGCGCGGCGGCGCGCAGGCGGGCGCGGGTGCGCCGGGCGCGGGGATCGTCCGGATTCATGGCCCTGATCCTAGGGCAGTCCACCTTTAACGAACACATGTTGTCTAAACGACATGTGTTGTGTAATCTTCCGGCATGCGAATCGAGATCTGGGCGGACGTCGCCTGTTCGTGGGCCTACATCGGCAAGCGGCGGGTCGAGCGCGCGCTGGACCTGCTCGCGGACGGCGCCGCGGGGGCCGAGGCCGTCTGGCGCCCCTACCGCATCGACCCCGCCGCGCCCTCCCCTTCGGAGCCGCTGGCGGAGGCCCTGCAGGCGCCGGGCGCCGAAGAGTCGCTGCGCGCCTGCGCGCCCGACCTCACCCCGGACGAGAACCGCGACCGCGTCGCCCGCATCGCGGCGGCCGAAGGGCTCGGCCCCCGCTGGGGCGCCGCCTGGCGCCCGGACACCGGCCCTGCGCACCGGCTCCTGCTGCTCGCCCTGGAGCACGGCGGGTGGCGGTTGCAGAACGCCGTCGCCGAGCAGGTGATGCGCGCCCACTTCGTCGAGGCCGCGGACATCGGCGACCCGGACGTTCTGGCCGCCGCGGCGGATGCGGCCGGGTTCCACGGCGGCGGGCGAGCGGTGGCGGAGGGCTGCGGGACGGCCGCCGTCCGGGAACTGCTGCTGCGCGGTAAGGCGCGGGGGATCCGCACCTCGCCGACCATCGTCGTCGGAGGCCGGGCCCTGGCGGGCGCGCAGCCCGCCGAGGAGATCGCCGCGTTCCTGCGGCAGGCACCGGGGGAGGGGCGGCGCCTGCCCGAGGAGGTGGAGCGCTACCGCCTCGCGGAGTCCCTGCTCTCAGCGCGCGACCCGCTCGGTGCCCTGGAACTGCTGGCGCCCGTCCTGGACGCCCACCCCGACGACCGGGGCGCGCGGTTCCTGGCGGCGCGGGCCTACTACGCCTCGGCCCAGCTCGGCCGGGCGGAGGAGGAGCTGCGGAGCATGGCGGCCGAGGACCCAGCGGACGCCTACGTCCAGCTCATGCTCGGCCGCACCCTCCAGCGCCAGGGGCGGGACGCCGAAGCCGGGCCCCACATGCGGCTCGCGGAGACCATGGAGCCCGAGTACGCCTGATACAGCAACGACAGGTTCAGGAGCGGCTTTCACGGAAGGTCGCGGGGCTGCTGAGGGAGACCTGTCGTTGCAGTACTACACGGCCTCCCCGGGGACGGCGTCGTAGGCCTGGCGGAGGCGGTCGACCAGGGGAAGGCGCTCGGTGAACCTGTGGGGGCCGACCGCCGAGACGGGGCGTACCCCCACGGCGGCGTTGGTGATGAAGGCGCCGTCCATCTCCGGGACCGCCTCCACCGGGACCGGGACCGTACGGTGGGCGGCACCCCCCGCTTCGATGAGCAGGCGCATCGTCGTGCCGGGGAGGACATCGCCCTCTGGCCACAGCACCTCGTCGCCCCGGATGAAGCCGATGTTCCATGTCGCGCCCTCGGTGACGCGGCCGGCGCGGTCCACGAACAGCACGTCGTCGTGTCCGCCCAGCTGCGCGGCGCGCCGCGCGTGCAGCGCCCCGGCCAGCGACGACGTCTTCACCGCGGGCAGTTCGCGCTCATGGTCGCGGGTGTCCAGGGACAGCGGCGGCGCCGGGACCCCGGGGGCCGCGCGCGTGGACACGAGCAGCCGCGGCCGTGCCGGTCGGGCGGGGAGCCCGAGCTCCAGGCCCGGGTCGAAGACGGTCACCCGCACGATGACGGGCCCGTCCGCCCGGCCGGCGGCCTCGCGGACCCGGCCCCGGACCCCGTCCCGGTCGAGGGAGGCCCCCAACAGGGTCGCGCAGTCCGCCTCAAGGCGGTCGAGGTGCAGGGACAGCCCCCGGACATGTGCGTCCTCCACCCTCATGGTGGTGAAGTGCCCGTAGCCGTACAGCGCGAGCGGGGCCAGCTCCTCAGCCGTCACCGGCCGACCGTCCAGCAGCATCATGGGGGCATCCTCGCATCCCCTCAGGCGGAGGCGAGCCCTTCCAGCGCCTGGGCGGCGGTGGTCCGCCCGGCGGTGGTGAGGTCAAGGTTGGTCAAGGACACCTCGTGCACCGCCGGGTCGCCGGCGGCCACGCAGTCGGCCACCACGTGCACGGTGAAACCGAGGTCGCTGGCGCCGCGCGCCGTCTGCTCCACGGTGAGGTTGGTGGCCACGCCGGTGATCAGCAGAGTGTCGATGCTGCGTGCGCGCAGGCGGTCGGGCAGGTCGGTCGCGGCCAGCCCTGAAAGGCGCTGGTTGTCGCAGACCTCGTCACGGTCGCCGAGCGCGGCCATCTCCGGGATGAGCGCGGAACCGGGGGCGTCGGGCCGGAACGACTCCTGGGAGTCGGCGACCGCGGACATGAAGGCGGTGTTGCGCACGAGCGCACCCCCGCCCTCGGGGACGGTGAAACGGGTGAAGACGACGGGGAGGCCCGCCGCGCGCGCGTCGTCGTGGAAGCGTGCCGCGCGCTCGACGACCCCGGAGGCGCGGACCGGCTCGGCCAGCATGCCGCCGAAGAAGCCCTCCGGCCTGATGACGTTCACCTGCCAGTGGAGCGCGAGGACGGCGGTGCGGGCCGGCACGATGAGGGGTTCGTCTGCCATGTAACGGATACTCCCACGCCCGCGGCGCCCCTCCCTAATGCCCGACGGCGTACCCCGGGATGGACGGCCAGCGCACCGTCATGACCACCGATTCCTCCTCGGCGATCCAGGAGTGGTCCGTTCCGGGCCCCCACACGACGTAGTCGCCCTGCTCGGCCAGGACCACGTCACCGTCGGGGAACCTGAGCCGGAACCGCCCGCTGATCAGGACGAGGAGCGCGGTGCGCTTCTCCCCGACGGCCCACTCGGCCCGCTCGTCGCCGGGCGGGTGGGTGCCCCACTTGATCTCCACGTCGGTGCTGTGCCGCGGGTCGTCCTCGGGCTTGAAGTGCCCGAGCAGCCAGCCGCGGTCCATGGGAGCGTCCGCGCCGGCGCTGCCCACGTACACCCCGTCGGGCGCGGGGCGGTCTGAAGCGTTCTCGATCACGGACGACGAGGGTATCCGCACGGGCCTGTGGACGGCGCACCGTCGTTCCCCGCCCGTCGGACGGGGGCGGCATGATGGGGAGGGGAACCGAGTCAGTGGAGGGGCCCGTGAGCGGTGCGAGGGGAGCGCAGGGCGGCCAGGCGTACCGGCCGGCCGAGCTGGAAGGCGTCCTCGAACGCGTGACCTTCGCCAACGAGGAGACCGGCTACACCGTCGCCAAGGTCGACACCGGCCGCGGCGCGAACGACCTGACCACGGTGGTCGGCGCGCTGCTGGGCGCCCAGGTGGGCGAGTCGCTGCGGATGCGCGGGCGGTGGGGCTCCCACCCGCAGTACGGGCGGCAGTTCACCGTCGAGGACTACACCACGGTCCTGCCCGCCACCGTCCAGGGCGTGCGGCGCTACCTGGGGTCCGGGCTGATCAAGGGGATCGGGCCGCGCCTGGCGGAGAAGATCGTCGACCACTTCGGCGCCGGTGCCCTGGAGGTCATCGAGACCGAGCCCGAGCGGCTGATCGAGGTGCCCAAGCTCGGCCCCAAGCGCACCAAGCGCATCACCGAGGCCTGGGAGGAGCAGAAGGCCATCAAGGAGGTGATGGTCTTCCTGCAGGGCATCGACATCTCCACCTCGCTGGCGGTGCGGATCTACAAGAAGTACGGCGACGCCTCCATCGGGGTGGTGCGCACCGAGCCCTACCGGCTGGCCACCGACGTGTGGGGGATCGGCTTCAAGACCGCCGACACCATCGCCCAGGCCGTGGGCATCCCGCACGACAGCCCCGACCGGGTCAAGGCCGGCATCCAGTTCACCCTGTCGGAGTCGACCTCGGAGGGCCACTGCTTCCTGCCCGAGGAGCGGCTGATCGCCGACGCCGTCAAGATCCTCCAGGTCGACCCGGGGCTGGTGATCGATTGCCTCGGGGCGCTCGTGGAGGAGGAGGGGGTGGCCACCGAGAAGGTGCCCGGCCCGGAGGGGGAGCCGGTCACCGCCGTGTACCTGGTGCCGTTCCAGCGCGCGGAGGCCTCGCTCGCCGGGCGGTTCCGCACGCTGCTGGAGCACCCGGCCGACCGCATGCCCGCCTTCGCCGACGTCGACTGGGACGCGGCGCTGGGCTGGCTGCGCCGCCGCACCGGGGCGGAGCTGGCCCCCGAGCAGGAGGAGGCGGTCAAGCTCGCCCTCACCCGCAAGGCCGCCGTGCTCACCGGCGGCCCCGGCTGCGGCAAGTCCTTCACCGTCGCCTCGGTGATCACCCTGGCCGCGGCCAAGGGGGCGAAGATCGTGCTGGCGGCGCCCACCGGCCGCGCCGCCAAGCGGATGACCGAGCTGACCGGGCACGAGGCCTCCACCGTGCACCGGCTGCTGGAGCTCAAGCCCGGCGGCGACGCCGCCTACGACCGGGACCACCCGCTCGACTGCGACCTGCTGGTGGTCGACGAGGCGTCCATGCTCGACCTGCTGCTGGCCAACAAGCTGGCCAAGGCGGTCCCGCCCGGCGGCCACCTGCTGCTGGTCGGCGACGTCGACCAGCTGCCCTCGGTCGGCGCCGGGCAGGTCCTGCGCGACCTGCTGGACGAGGGCTCGCCCGTGCCGGCGGTGCGGTTGACCCGGGTGTTCCGCCAGGCGCAGCAGTCGGGGGTGGTCACCAACGCGCACCGGGTCAACGCCGGCGAGCCGCCGCTGCTCCAGGGCATGGACGACTTCTTCCTGTTCCCCTGCGACGACGCCGAGGAGACCGCCGAGCTCACCGTGGACGTGGTGGCCCGCCGCATCCCGCGCCGCTTCGGGCTGGACCCGCGCCGGGACGTGCAGGTGCTCGCCCCGATGCACCGCGGCCCGGCGGGCGCGGGCAACCTCAACACGCTGCTGCAGCGCGCGCTGACGCCGCCGCGCGAGGGCCTGGCCGAGCGCCGGTTCGGGGGCCGCGTCTTCCGGGTGGGCGACAAGGTCACCCAGGTCCGCAACAACTACGACAAGGGCGCCAACGGGGTCTTCAACGGGACGCTGGGCGTGGTGGCCGGGATCGACGCGGTCGAGCAGCGGCTGGCCGTGCGCACCGACGAGGACGAGGACGTCGGCTACGACTTCGCCGAGCTGGACGAGCTGGCGCACGCCTACGCGGTGACCGTGCACCGGTCCCAGGGCAGCGAGTACCCGGCGGTCGTGGTGCCGGTGACCACGAGCGCGTGGATGATGCTGCAGCGCAACCTGCTCTACACCGCCATCACCCGGGCCAAGCGGTTGGTGGTGCTGGTGGGGTCGCGGCGGGCGGTGGCGCGCGCGGTGCGCTCGGCGGCGGCCGGGCGGCGGTTCACCGGTCTGGCGCACCGGCTCCGCACGGAGAATTCCGCCGGATAACGGAGCCGACGGGGTGAATGTCGCGGAATGGCACTCGTGTGCGGTTTCAACATCGCGGATTATCGGGCTGCCGGTAAATCCGTGGAAATTTCGTCCTTGTCGACAACAGAACCGAGCGGTAGTTTTCCCTACGGTGGAGCCGGTGGCCCGGCGGGCAGGATCCCCTCTCCGACCCGTCGCACTCCTCCACCCCGGGGCCGTGCCCGAACCCCCTCCCGGGCGCGGTCCCGCCCGCGTTTTCCGCGTTTGGGCCCCAAGGCGGCCCAGGGCTGAATAGGCTCCCCTTATGAGGCCGAAACCGGCGGCACGGACGCCACCCCTCTCGTGCGGACGGCCGCGCGCGTCGCGGCCTCGGACCATTCGGGGCGTGCCCGCTGCGCCGACTCTCCTCCCCGCCCCGGCGGGGGGCCGAGGCAACGCCGACCCCAATGGACGCTGACGCTCTTTCCACTCCCCCCGGAGAGCGTCGGCCCCCCTCGGGCGCCGGCATCCGCCGGCGCCCGAGGGCCTCGAGGGCCTCGAGGGCGGTGGCCCCCCGAGCGGCCCGTCCGCTACGGCTCGCCGTCCTTGGTGCGGTGCAGCAGCACCTTGCCGCAGGTCACCGCGAGCCCGGAGGCCTCGCCGCCGAAGGAGAAGTCCAGCCGCATCGAGTCCTCGTCGTGCTCGGACCCCACGTCGGCCACCTCCGCCCCGCGCCACGGGACGGCCTCCTCGTCGAAGAAGCTGAAGTCGGTGACGCCCTGCAGCACGAGGGTGTAGGTGAGGGTGGGGACGGCGCCCGCGGGCGACCGCAGGGAGAGCGTCACGCTGTGGCCCGGAACGTCCACCCAGGTCCCTTCGAGCGAGCAGCCCTTGAGGGCGTTGAGAGCCGACATGCGCACTCCTTCGGTCGCGTCGCCGTCGCACCGGGGCCCGTGCCTTACGGGTGCCCCGATCCTTCCGATCCCACACGGCGGCGGCCGGTTCCGGGCGCCCGCGCCCGGCGCCTCTGGAGTAGCGTTGTCGACCGTGACTCGGACACAGGACGGCGGCCCCGCCGCGACCCAGATCGTCGTCGGCGCCGCGATCATCCGCGGCGGCATGCTGCTCGGCGCCCAGCGGGCTGCCCCGCCGAACCTGCGCGGCCGGTGGGAGCTGCCCGGGGGCAAGGTCGACCCGGGCGAGGCCGAGACCGACGCCCTGGTCCGCGAGTGCCGCGAGGAGCTGGGCGTGGAGGTGGTCCTCGGCGAGCGGCTCGGCGGCGACGTCGCGATGCCGGTGCGCCCGGGAGGGCCCAGGGCCGTGCTGCGGGTGTGGGCGGCCCGGGTCGCCGAGGGGGAGCCGCGCGCCCTGGAGCACCTGGCGCTGCGGTGGCTCGGCGCGGCGGAGCTGGACGAGGTGGACTGGCTCCCCGCCGACGTGCCCTTCCTGGGGGAGGTCCGCCCGCTCCTGGAGCGCGACGGAGCCGCCCCCAGGGCCTGACCCGGGCCGGGACGCCCTCCTAGGCCTCGCCCTCGACCGCCGTGGACAGGTCCTCGGCGACGCCGTCCATGACCCACGGGATGGAGAGCGGGTTGGGCGAGGAGATCGCCATGGACTCCGTGCGGTCCTCGTAGCCGATGAACCCGCCGTCCTTCACGGCCCTGACGCGGCCGAACACGCCGCTGTCCTCCAGGGACTCGCGGTCCTCGGGGCTGTTGAACCACATCACCAGCACGTCGGCGTCGATGTCCTCGGCGTTCTCCTGGCTCATGGTGCCGTAGAAGGCGTCCTTCTCGGCGTCGATGTCCTCCAGGAACGGGGCCGGGGTGAGGCCGAGCTGCTCCAGCAGGGCGTTGCGCGGGTCGCCGTTGATGTAGAAGCCGAGCTCGCCGGTGTCGGGCATCAGGGTGCCCGCGGCGAAGGAGGCGCCCTCGAACTCCGGGTGCTCCTCGACCAGGCCGTTCAGGTAGGACTCGGTGCCGGCCACGACCTCGTCGGCCTCGTCGGGCCTGCCGACGGCCTCGCCGATGGTGCGCACCTCGTCCTGCCAGGAGGTCATCCACGGCTGGTCGAGGTAGGCGATGGTCGGGGCGACGCCGGAGAGCTGCTCGTACTCGTCCTCCTCCATCCCGGACTGCACGCCCAGGATGAGGTCGGGCTCCAGCGCGGCGACCTCCTCGACCGGGATGCCGTCGTCGGTGTTGAACAGCTCGGGCTTCTCGCCGCCCAGCTCCTCGATCTTGTCCAGGTCCCAGGGCAGGTAGCCGTCCTCGTCGCCGGCGTAGGTGGACTCGGCCATGCCGACCGGGACGATGCCCAGCTCCAGCAGGGCGGCCTCGTCGGACCAGCCGACGGTGACGATGCGCTGCGGCTCGGCGGTGATCTCGGTGGTGCCGTGGGCGTGCTCGATGGTGACCGGCTCCCAGTCACCGCCGCCCTCGGCCTCCGGGGCGGCGGTGCCGGAGGTGCAGGCGGTGGCGGCGAGCGCGGTCGCGGCGGCGAGCGCGGCGGCGCGGGCGGTGAGCCCGGCGCGGCGGGACGGGGTGGCGGCCATGGAGGATCCCTGATCGTTCTCGGGTGCGGCCCCGGGGGCGGGCCGCTGCGGTCGGAGGCGCGCCCGGACCGGCGCGCCGTGGTTAGGCGCGCCTATCCTAAGTCCGATATATGGGGACTTGTCTAGTGGGGGGTGTCCGAGAGCACCCCGCCGACCTGCCCGTTTCCCGTGGTAACCGGCGCAAGCGCCTAAACTGGTCTCCGGCCGCGGGTGTCGCGGTTGTACCCAGTGAATGAGAACGAGACTTTTCGCATGTCCAGCGCTACTACCGCTGAGGGCTCCGCACGCCGCACCGACCTCCGCAACGTCGCCATCGTCGCCCACGTCGACCACGGCAAGACCACGCTCGTCGACGCCATGCTGTGGCAGTCGGGGGCCTTCCGCGCCAACCAGGACGTCGATGAGCGCGTCATGGACTCCAACGACCTGGAGCGCGAGAAGGGCATCACCATCCTCGCGAAGAACACGGCGGTGCACTACACCACGCCCGAGGGCGAGGACGTCGTCATCAACATCATCGACACCCCCGGCCACGCCGACTTCGGCGGCGAGGTCGAGCGGGGGCTGTCCATGGTCGACGGCGTCGTCCTGCTGGTCGACGCCAGCGAGGGCCCACTGCCCCAGACCCGCTTCGTGCTCCGCAAGGCGCTGGAAGCGAAGCTCCCGGTCATCCTGTGCATCAACAAGGTGGACCGGCCCGACAGCCGCATCGCCGAGGTCGTGGACGACGTCTACGAGCTCTTCATCGACCTGGGCGCCGACGAGTCCCAGATCGAGTTCCCGATCGTCTACGCCTGCGCCCGCGACGGCAAGGCCTCGCTGGAGCGCCCCGAGAACGGCGGTGTGCCCGACAACGACGACCTCACCCCGTTCTTCCGCACCCTGCTGGACACGGTCCCGGCGCCCGAGTACGCCCCGGGCGCGCCGCTGCAGGCGCACGTGACCAACCTGGACGCCTCGCCGTTCCTGGGCCGCCTGGCGCTGTGCCGGGTGCGCCAGGGCGAGATCCGCAAGGGCCAGCAGGTGGCCTGGATCCGCGCCGACGGCTCGGTCCAGCAGGTCAAGGTCACCGAGCTGCTGATGACCGAGGCGCTGGAGCGCAAGCCGGCCGAGCAGGCGGGCCCCGGCGACATCATCGCCATCGCGGGCATCCCCGACATCATGATCGGCGAGACGCTGGCCGACCCGGAGGACCCGCGGCCGCTGCCGCTGATCACCGTGGACGAGCCGGCCATCTCGATGACCATCGGCACCAACACCTCGCCGCTGGTCGGCAAGGTCAAGGGCGCCAAGGTGACCGCGCGCCTGGTCAAGGACCGCCTCGACCGGGAGCTGATCGGCAACGTCAGCCTGCGGGTGCTGCCCACCGACCGCCCCGACGCCTGGGAGGTGCAGGGCCGCGGCGAGCTGGCGCTGGCCATCCTGGTCGAGCAGATGCGCCGGGAGGGCTACGAGCTGACCGTCGGCAAGCCGCAGGTGGTCACCCGCGAGGTCGACGGCAAGCTGCACGAGCCGGTCGAGCGCCTGACCGTCGACGCGCCCGAGGACTACATGGGCGCCATCACCCAGCTGCTCAACGTCCGCAAGGGCCGTATGGAGCAGATGACCAACCACGGCACCGGCTGGGTCCGGATGGACTGGCTGGTCCCCTCGCGCGGGCTCATCGGGTTCCGGACCGAGTTCCTCACCGAGACCCGCGGCACCGGCATCGCGCACCACGTCTTCGAGGGCTTCGAGCCCTGGGCGGGCGACCTGCGCACCCGGGCCAACGGGTCGCTGGTGGCCGACCGGTCCGGCCAGGCCGTCGCCTTCGCCATGTTCAACCTGCAGGAGCGCGGCGTGCTGTTCCTGGAGCCGGGCACCGAGGTGTACGAGGGCATGATCGTCGGCGAGAACTCGCGCATGGACGACATGGACGTCAACATCACCAAGGAGAAGAAGCTCACCAACATGCGCTCGGCCACCGGCGACGAGCTGGTGCGCCTGGTCCCGCCGCGGAAGCTGTCGCTGGAGCAGGCGCTGGAGTTCTGCCGCGAGGACGAGTGCGTGGAGGTCACGCCCGACGCGGTGCGGATCCGCAAGGTCGTGCTCGACCAGAAGGAGCGCGGGCGCATGGCGGCGCACAAGAAGCGCGGCTAGTCCGCCGGTCCGTCCGGACGGGGTCCGTTCGGACAGGGCCGTCCGGGCGGACCCCGTCCGGTTCCCGGGGACGGAAGCGCCCGACGGGTCAGGGGTCGCGCGGGACCAGGCGGAACACGCGCGGCTCCCGGCCCGAGCGCGAGGCGTAGGACGCGTAGGGCCACATCGCGTTGAGGCGCCGCCAGGCCTCCTCCCGCTCCTCACCGGTCAGCAGCACGCCCCGGACCGGGATGTCGGTGCCCCGGTGGTTGGCCACCGCGTCCGGGTGCGCGAGCAGGTTCCCCGTCCAGGCGGGGTGCTTCTCGCGCCCGAAGTTGCTGCCGGCCACCAGGAAGGTGCGCGGGGTGCGCTCCCGTTCGGGCAGGCACGCCACGGGGGCGCTGCGGGGCGCGCCGCTGCGCTGCCCGGTGGTGGTCAGCATCAGGCTGGGCACGGCCCAGCGGGCGATCTGCGCGCGGCCGCCGGTGAGCCGGTGCAGCAGCCGGTCCAGGCGCGGCAGCACGGGCGGGGCCAGACGGGCGAACACCGGGGAGGCGGCCGCCTTGCGCGCCGTGCGCAGCAGGGCAGTGCGCACGGGGCCGTCGGGGCGGCGCGGCGGAGGGGGCGGGGGCACGGTCGCGGCTCCCTTCTGCCGGGGGCATGCGCACGTTCTAACCTAGCGCCCGCTTGGGTTATCGGAAAGGGCCGTGCGTCCGCGGCGCGCCGCACGCACCGGAACCTTCGACCCGGAAGTCCAGGTTGGGCCAGAGGCCACGAATCCCCGGCAACGCGTGGCATTCCTCGGCCGCCGACCCTAGCCTGAGGGGGCAGGGCCCCCGTGCCGCCGGGTGTGTGGGCCCCCGACCAGGTCCGGAGGAACCAGTCCATGGCACAACCGCACGCCGTCGTGGTCGGGGCGGGCGTCGGCGGCCTCGCCGCCGCGGTGGCGCTGGCCCGCACCGGGTGCGCGGTGACCGTGTTCGAGAAGGCCCCGGTGCTGGACCCGGTCGCCGCAGGGCTCGCGCTGGCGCCCAACGCGCTGCGCGCCCTGGACGCCTTGGACGCCGGCGAAGAGGTGCGCAAGCGCTCCGCGCCGCACGGCATCGCCGCCATCCGCAGCCGGAGCGGCCGGTGGCTGCTGCGCACCGGCCCGCACGAGACGCAGGTGCGCTTCGGCGACGCGGTCTCGGTGCTGCGCTACGCCGACTTGGTGGACGTGCTGCTGCAGCGGCTGCCGCCGGGGGCGCTGCGCACCGGCTCGGCCGTGACCGCGGTGGAGCCGGGGACCACCCGGCAGCCCGCCCGGGTCGCCACCGAGCCCGGGGACGTCGCCGCCGACCTGGTCGTCCTGGCCGACGGGGCGCGTTCGGCCCTGCGCGGCGAGCTGTTCCTGGAGCACCCCGGCGCCGTCTACGCCGGGTTCGCCTGCTGGCGCGCGGTGGTGCCGTGGCGCCCGGAGGACCCGATCGACTTCGGGGAGACCTGGGGGAAGGGCGGCACCGCCGGGGTCCTTCCGCTCAGCGGGGACGAGGTGTACTGCTATGTCACCGGGAACGTGCCCGCGGGGGAGAGGGCGGCCGACGAGCGCGCCGAGGCGGTGTCCCGGGTGGAGGACTGGCACGAGCCCCTGGCGGACCTGTTCGCCGCGGCCCGGCCCGAGGCGGTGGTGCGCACCGACGTCTGGCACGTGGACACCCCGCTGCCCGCCTACCACAAGGGCCGGGTGGCGCTGGTCGGCGACACCGCGCACGCCATGACGCCGAACCTGGCCCAGGGGGCGTGCCAGGCCATCGAGGACGCGGTGGTGCTGGCGCACCACGCCAGCGGGTCCATGGCCTACGTCCCGACGGCGGTCCAGTCGTACACGGCGTCGCGCCTGCCCCGGACGGCGGCCATGGTGCAGAGGTCGGCCCAGTTGGCGGAGGCGGTGCAGAACGACTCGCCGGTGCTGACGGGGCTGCGGGACACCGCCGCCGGACTGGTGGGCAAGGTGGCCCCGTGGCAGCTGGCCCGGTACACGCGCCCGGTGGACGACTGGCGCCCGCCGGGGG
Organism: Nocardiopsis suaedae; assembly: GCF_027706745.1. Taxonomy (GTDB): domain Bacteria; phylum Actinomycetota; class Actinomycetes; order Streptosporangiales; family Streptosporangiaceae; genus Nocardiopsis_A; species Nocardiopsis_A suaedae. Next base: position 217,930 of record NZ_JAQFWP010000002.1, read on the forward strand.
CGCCCCGGACCGCCGACCGCTGAGCGCGGGCCGGAGCCGCTCAGCTCGCCGTCCGCTCGGCCGGTTACCTCCGCTGCTCCCCGAAGAGGGTCCCCACCAGCTCCTCCGCGTCCCTGTAGAGCTCGTCGTAACCCGGGGGAGAGGCGGCGCCCGAACCGGCGAGGGAGTCGAACGCGATGCCGTCGCACCAGGCGATGAAGGAGCGCGCGTGCCGCGCGGGATCCTCTGAGCCCACGGCGCGCAGGACGTCTTCGGCCAGCGCGCGGTACCGCGCCCCGAGCCCGTCGTAGACCCGGCGCAGCTCCGGCCGCCTGGTCGCCTCAAGGGCCAGTTCGAAGCGGGCGAGGGTGCGTTCGGCCGCCTCGGTGATGGTGAAGTGCGCGAACCCCGCGAAGAGGTGCGCGACCGAGGCGGGGTCCGGCGGGGGAGCCGTACCCGGTCCGGGCCCCATGGCGGTGAGCGCCTCGTCCTCCTCGGCGGCCATGCGCTCCACCGCGGCCTGCAGCAGCCGCGCGCGGGTCCGGGCGTAGTACGAGGTCGACCCGGGCGGCAGGCCGGCCTCCCGGTCCACCGCGCGGTGCGTGAGCCCGCGCAGGCCCTCCCGGGCGATGAGGGCGACGGCCGCCCGCCCGATGACCGCATCGCGCGGCCGCTCCGTCCCGTTCCCGGCCACCCGGTCCTCCCTTCGGTTCACTACGGCTGTAGAGTACCGTCACTACAGGTGTAGAGGGAGGCGGTCATGGGTGGACGCACGGCGGTCATCGCGGGGGCGGGCATCGGCGGACTGGCCGCGGGGTGCGCCCTGGCCCGCCGCGGCTGGCGGGTCCGGGTGCTGGAGCGGGCCGGGGAGATCCGGCCCGTCGGCGCGGGCCTGGGAGTGGCCCCCAACGCGCTGCGCGCCCTGGACGTCCTGGGGGTGGGCGACGCGGTGCGCGGCCGGGCCCTGCGGGGCGGGGGCGGCATCCGGGCGGCGTCCGGCCGGTGGCTGATGCGCACCGACCAGGACGGAGTGCGCAGGCGCTTCGGGGACGAACTGGTGGTGCTGCGCCGCTCCGACCTGGTCGGCCTCCTCCTCGGGGCGCTCCCGGAGTCGGCGCTGCGGACCGGCGCGCGGGTCGTCTCGGTCGCCCCGGGACGCGCCGGGCGCCCGGCGTGCGTGGAGGTCCACGAGGTGGACAGGGGAGGGAGCGAAACCCTGGAGGCCGACCTCGTGGTGGCGGCCGACGGCATCGATTCGGCGGTCCGGCGGGCGCTGTTCCCCCGGCACCCGGGCCCGGTGTACTCGGGGGCCACGTGCTGGCGGCTGCTGGCCCGCCCGGAACCCCCGGTCGGCGAGGCCGCCGAGATCTGGGGGCGCGGGCGGTGTGCGGGGATCATGCCGCTCAGGGACGGGTCGGTCTACGCCTATCTGGTCGCACCGGCCCCCGAGGGTGCACGGGCGGAGGGCGGCGAGGCACGGGCGCTGCGGGAGGCCTTCGGCGACTGGTGCGACCCCGTTCCCAGGGTGATCGGGTCCGCGCCGGAGGATGCGGTCATCCGTGGCGACCTGCGGTGGCTGGCCACCCGGCTGCCCGAGTACCACCGCGGCCGCGTGGCCCTGCTGGGAGACGCGGCGCACGCCATGCTCCCGTACCTGGGGCAGGGGGCGTGTCAGGCGATCGAGGACGCGGTGGAGCTGGCGCACGCGGTGGGGCGCGGGGACACGCCCGAGAGGCGGACGTCGGGCTCGGACACCGTGCCCGACGCGCTCGCCGCGTACTCGTCCTCGCGCGCGCCGAGGGCCAACGCGGTCGCCGCCGCATCGGCGAGGGCGGAGAAGGTGACGCGCATGCGCTCCCGAGCGGGGACCGCGGTGCGCGACGCGGCCCTGGCGACGGCCTCGCGGATGACCCCGGCGGTGTTCATGCGCCAGTTCGACCGCACCTTCGGCTGGGAGCCACCGGCGGAGTGAGCCGATCCTCACGGCAGCGTTGTCGGCTGCCGGGTGTGTACGTGGCCGCTGTGTTGGGCGGCGACGGCGGAGCTGGTGCCCCGCTCCAGGGCCCCGGCCGTCCGGCGGGTCGGCGGGGTGCAGGGGAGGTGGCGGCGACGGTGCGAGCGGGGTGGTTCCCTGGGCTTGCTTGCCGGGCGGCGGGTTCCTCGCGGTGCGGGTGGTCGGGCGGCTTGGCCGGTACCCCGCTCATGGGCCCCGGCCGGGCGGCGGGTGGCCGGAGCGCGAGGTGAAGGGCAGCGACGACGAAGGTCCGCAGCCCTTGTGGTAGCGCTGTCGGTCGTCGGGCGTGCGTGTGGTCACCGGGGTTGGCGGCGACGGTGCGAGCGGGG